>JBDRUJ010000010.1:0-7201 GCA_039801285.1 Caldifarciminota bacterium | reverse complement strand
CGCCTTTCTGCTCGCGTTCGGATTTGAGCGGCTCATCTCCCCGAGCTCGCTTCTTGTGGAGTTTGCCGAAGTCCTGGGCAGCGGTGCGATTGGCCTTATCCTCTATTACCGGCTTGCCCTCTGGCTCCGGGTCAGGGAAGTTCGGCAGGCCCTTACCGACCTCATCCACCGCTCTTCGTAAGGCAATGGGACAGGGGCGAATCCCGGCAATTGACACCTTTAGGGGCATAGTCATTGCCGGCATGGTCATTGCCAACCACCTCTCACCCCTGCCCTCCACACCGGTCTGGCTCAGACATGCCCCGACCTTCAAAGGCATCACCATTCTGGATATCGGCTTTCCCTTCCTCCTCTTCATCCTCGGTCTGCTCATGCCCCTATCCTATGAGCGTCGGCTTGTCCAGTCCGGCCCGGGCCGGACGCTCCTCCATTTTCTCAAACGGAACAGCCTCTTCATCGCCTTCGGCCTTGCCGGCAATGCGGTCCTGGGCCAGAACCCGCTTCACTGGTGGAGTGTGCTCTCCGCGATTGGCCTTGCCGGACTGCTCGGCCTCCCTTTTGTCCGGCTCAGACCCGGTCTCAGGCTGGCCACCGGCATTCTGCTCTGGATTGCCTTTGAACTCATCAGGCGGCTGGGCTATCAGGAGTGGCTCCTTGCCAATGACCGGGGCGAACTGGGCGGGCCACCGGCTGCGATTGCCTGGGCCGGACTCATCCTTGTCGCCTCATTCCTCTCCCGAGACCTTGAAAGGCCCGACCGGACATCCCGCGCCAGTGCCATTCTGGGACTTGCTCTGGTCGGGATTGGCCTCGGTCTCAGCCCGTTTGTTCCGGTAACCAAACCCCTTGTCACCATCTCCTATCTTGCCATCACAACCGGCCTCGCGGCCATTGGCCTGGCGCTTGTTCTGCTCCTGGACCGGTTTATCCGTTTCCGGCTCACCCACTTCATCATCCTCGGCTCAAATCCCCTGCTCGTCTATATGCTCTCCGGTCTCCTTTCCGAAACCGGCCACCGGCTGTTGTCCCTTGCCTCGCTCTGGGCCGCGCTCCTCTCAGCCGCCGGCGTCTATGCCCTCTGCTTCCTTGTTGCTCGGTTTCTCTATCGCCGCTCAATACTGCTCAGAGTTTAGAACTTCTACCGGCTAATCCAGCGTCTAAGAACATAGAGACCTTAGACTTAGGACACTGAGCTTGTTATAATAAACTATGCCGATAAAGCTTCACAGTCGGACCATGCCCCGGGTTCCGGTCCTGATTGCCTGCTGGCCCGGGATGGGCCATGTTGGCATCGGTGCCGCCAGCTATCTCAGGCATAAGCTTGGCGGCACCCTCCTTGCCGAAATTGATGTCACCCCCTATCTCCTGCCCGATGCCATCACCGTTGAGAACGGCATCGGCCGGATTCCCGACCCACCAAGGCAGCACATCTATTATGTCAAGGAGCCGTCCCTCCTGGTGTTTGAGGGTGATGCCCAGGTCGCGGGTGAAGGCGGCATCAGAAGCGCCACCGAGCTATTGGACCTGGCAAAGCAGTGCGGGGTCGGCACCATCTATACCGGTGCCGCCTTTGCCATTCCGATGAGCTACCGCCACCCCTCAAAGGTCTTCGGCGCAGCCACCGACGAAAACCTCAAGGCAACCTTCCCGAGACTTGGTGTCGAGCCGCTGAGCGAAGGCCGCATCTCCGGCCTCAACGGCCTATTGCTCGGCTTGGCAAAGTCGCGCGGCATCTCTGCCGCCTGCTTCCTTGCCACCATGCCCCAGTACGCAGTCGAGACTCCGAACCCCAAGGCATCCAAGGCAATCATCCGTGTCTTCGAGCAGATTCTCAACACATCAGTTGACATGACCGAACTGGACGAGCGCATCCAGGAGGCCGACCAGCTCATGGGCGAGTTTGAATCCCGGGTTGCGGCGGCGATTGAGGCGCTGCGCCGCGAGGCCCTGGCAAAGAGCGAAGGACCGGGGCAGTCTGAAGGCGAACCCGAAGAGCGGCCCGAACCCTACCAGTTGATGGAGCACATCGAGCGGCTCTTTGAGGAGGCTCAGAAGGACCGCTCCAAGATTCAGCTCCTCAAGGATGAGCTTGACCGCTGGGGGCTTTTCCACCTCTACGAGGACCGGTTCTTAGACCTCTTCGCCAAGCACAAGGGCCGCTAGGCCGCAAACCCGACAGTTCAACTACCGGTTCTCACTCTGCCGGGTTGGGCAGGATGAACTTGAAGGGTTCTGACCAGTCGGTGTAGTTGTTCCAGTTCCGGCTTGCGGCCCTGACCCGCCAAAAATAACCGCCCCAGTGGTTGAACCTGACCTTCAGACGGTTTTCCAAAACTCTGGGGTTACTGAAGAGCAGACTTTCCGGGCTCAGGCACGAGTCGGAGTAGACCTCAAACTGATAGTAGTTAGCCTGAGCAACAGGCCGCCATTCGAAATTGACATCCTGCGGATAGGCATAATTGAAGATTAGCTCGCCATTTGCCGGATAGAGAAGCACCGGTGGCCCGGGTGGGTCGGGTTTGGTCGGGTCATTCGGCTCAAAATCCCATGGGTCTCTGCAGCTCATAAGCACACCAATCAGCAACAGACTCCAGCGCATCGGCCTATTCTAGCCAGTCCCTCTTTTACGGTCAACTGGGGCGAGAAGCCTGTGAGGAGAGACAAACCTTGTTCTGTCAGTTTTCAGCCGAGGGCCTGAGAAGGTTAGCCCTGGGCCGGGGTGCCTGGCCGCTTTCCGGAGGCCGAATCTCGTGGAACTTCTTGCCGTGGCGTTCGTGCCAGCGCCTCGGGTCCTGGAAGTAGTCGGTGACCTCCTGATATTCGGTGTCGGTGAGAAAGCTTATCTCGCGGGGAATCTTCTCCGAAAGCGCCGCTTCGCGGTTGGTCAGGGAGTAGAGCCGCACCCCCAGCCGCTCCAGCTCCTCATCACCACCCTCCTGCCGGTCGAAGATGACAAAGCAGGCGTCAATCCGGCCGCCCGCCTTGCGGATTTCCTGGACGATGCGCGCCTTGGTCCAGCCCCGGACCAGGGTGTCGTCAACCAGCAGCACCTTCTTGCGGAAGAGTTCGTGGGGCTTTATCCCTTCAAACAGGCTCGCCTCGGGATAGGCGCGCCGGCGCCGGGCAAAGAACATCGGCCGGCCCAGCTTCTGGGCGATGATTGCCGCGATGGCGATACTGCCCGCCTCCACGCCGCAGACCAGGTCAAACTCAAGGTTGCGGACGAGGAGGGCCGCCGCGCCGAGGACAAAGTCATTCACCTCCGGGTAGTTGGAGAGCCCCTTGACATCAATGTAGATAGGACTGAAGTTGCGCCGGTCCACCCGGAAGAGCGGCCGCAGGTCGCCCAGGCTGACCTTGATGGCTCCAATCTGCCAGAAGATGGCGGCGATGGTCTCAGCCAGATTACCGGACATCTTCTGACGGATTGCCATAAGGTCGGGCCGGATTATCCGGGTCTCGCGCAGGAGCCGGTAGAACTTGAGCGCCTCCGGTTCTGCCAGCTCCAAGGCGAGCCGGGTGGCTTGGGTGTCATAGACAACATGGAGACGGCCCAGCTCGCCCTTCCGGCCCAGAATCGGATAGCTTTCGGCGTTGGACTCCCGCTCCCTCTCTCCCAGCCGCTGCGCCCTGGGGTTGATGAGCCGGCGATAGGTCGCGAAGATGTCCTGGGCTAAACTCGCCGTCTCATTATATTCCAGGATGTTCGGGGTCACGGCACGCACCACACCGGCCGTCCTCTCCAGTTCCTGGATGGGTAGTTGACTGAGTTTCACCCTTCGGGTGCGTCCGACCGGCTGGCCCGGCTTGACTTCTTCTGGAACCGGTCGCTGTAGAAATAGTTCCAGAGGGCCCGGGCCTTCCGCTTCAGTTCGGCAAGCGAGCCTTTGTTCTCAAAGACGAAGTCGGCCCGGCGCCACATCTTCGACTCGGGCTCTTGGAGTGCGAGCCGGGACTGCGCCTCCTCTAATGAGAGTCCGCTTTCGGTGAGCCGTTTCAGCTTGAGCCGGTCTGGAGCCGTCACGAGGATAGATACGTCCATCTCCTTCTCCAGCCCCCAGGTGAAGAGCAGGGCGGCATCAACCACCACCAGACCCTTCTTGTTCCGGGCAATCTCTGCCCGCAGCCGCTCCAGCAGGGGGGGGTGGAGAATCGCGTTGAGCCTTTTCAGGTTGGCCCTGCTGGCAAAGGCGACCCGGCCAAGGGCCCGACGGTCAATCTGTCCGGTCTTCTTGACGAGAATCCCGGGTCCGAAGGTCTGCACCAGTCTCCGGTACTCCGGTGTCCCCTTGTGGAGGAGTTGCCAGGCGATGCGGTCGGCATCAATCACCCTGGCACCGTAGCGGCGCAGCTCATTCGCCACCGAGCTCTTGCCGGCACCGATGTTGCCGCCGATGCCAATCAAGAGCCTTTCCTGGGAGAGCTGGCGGTCGAACATTACACCACTTTTGCCTCTTCGTGCAGCAGCCGGACAAGCTCCGGCACCACCTGCTCCAGCTCACCCTCAAGCACCCGGCCCGGCTTCCTTCCCGGTGGCAGCCGGTCCTCAAGGAACTCAATCCTCCGGGTCAGGGTCGCCGCATCAAGACCCAGGTCCGCAAGCCCCAGGCACGGAATCGGCTTGGCCTTTGCCGCCATCATCAGCTTCAGTGTCGGGTAGCGGGGCTGATAACTCCCTTTCTGAATGGTCAATAGACATGGGATGTCAACATTGACAACCTCGGCGGCACCCTCAACCTCCCGGTGGGCGACAAGGCTCTTGAAACCGGGTTGGACGGTGACCTCCGGGACCACCGCGACATGGGGAATGCCGAGAAAATGGGCGATGGCCTGCGGCACAGCCCCGAAGTCGTCGTCAATTGCCTGCTTGCCGCAGAGGACGAGGTCAAAGCCCGATTTGGCGATAGCCGCAGCGAGGACGCGGCCGACCGAGAGCGGGTCAATGCCGCTCAGGCCCTCCTCCCAGACCTGGAAGGCGGCGTCGGCACCCATCGACAGACAGGTCCGCAGCGCCAGCTTCACCCGCTCCGGGCCCAGGGAGATGCAGCTCACCTGGCCGGTGCCCAGTTTCTCGCGGATGCGCAGCGCCGTCTCAATCGCATACTCATCATACGGGTTGATGACCCACTCTACCTCGCTGGTGTCAACGAAGCGGGTCTGGGAGTTAATACGGATTTTCGTCTCGGTTGACGGAACCTGTTTGACGCAGACAACGATACGCATTACTCCTCCTGATAGGCAACAAGACAGAGAGTACAGTTGTGGCCGCCGAAACCAAAGGAGTTGGAGATGGCAGCCCGGATTCGGCAGTCGCGGGCGCCATCCTTGACAAAGTCCAAGAAAACGCCCGGGTCCGGAGTTTCGTGGTTGATGGTGGGATGGACCTTGCCGTGCTTGAGGGAAAGGGCCGTGGCGACAAACTCCAGTGCCCCGGCCGCGCCCAAGGCGTGACCAATCATTGACTTGGTGGAATTGACCAGAAGCCGGCGGGCGTGGTCTCCGAAGACCTCGCAGATTGCTTTGACCTCGGTGGCGTCGTTCAAGGGCGTTGAGGTGCCGTGGGCGTTGACATAGTCAATATCCTCAGGATTTAGTCCGGCATCGGCAATCGCCAGCCGCATAACCTCGGCGGCGCCCTTGCCCTCGGGGTCGGGAGCGGTGATGTGATAGGCGTCGGCGGTGGCACCGAACCCTGCCAGCTCACCGTAGATGGTTGCACCGCGGGCTCGGGCATGCTCCAGCTCCTCCAGAACATAAATCCCGGCACCCTCGGCTATCACAAAGCCGTCCCGGTCCTTGTCAAACGGCCTTGACGCCCTTTCCGGCTCATCGTTCCGCCTGGACAGGGCACCCATGTTCGCAAAGGCGGCAACGGTAAACCGGCTGATTGCCGCCTCGGTGCCGCCGGTAATCATCACATCGGCGCTCCCCTCGCGGATGTGCTGAAGGGCGACGCCGGTGGCATGGGCACCCGAGGCACAGGCCGAAGTGGTGTCGTAATTCGGGCCGCGCAGACCGTACAGGATGGCAATCTGTCCGCTTGCCATGTCCGGAATCATCATTGGTATCAAGAGGGGCGAGACCCGCTTCGGCCCCTTGGCGAGAAACTGGGCAAACTGCGCCTCCCAGGTGAGGATTCCGCCCATCCCCGAGCCGACGATGACCCCGACCCGAGTCAAGTCTTCCTTCGTAAAGTCGAGCCGGGCATCCCGGACCGCCTCGACCGCGGCACAAATGGCAAACTGGGTGAACCGGTCGGTGCGCCGGGCAAGCTTCGCATCCATGGCGCGGGTCGGGTCGAAACCCTTCACCTCGCAGCCAATCTGAACATCCATATCGGTCAGGTCAAATGAGAGCCGGCCGGCGCCACTCTTCCCGGCCAGCAGGTTCTGCCAGTAGGTGGGGACATCGTGACCGATAGGGGTGATGGCGCCCAGACCGGTCACCACCACGCGCCGACGATTGCTCCTCATCACGGGGCTACCAAGACAAGACTGCTACTTCTTGGCCTCGGCCAGGCGCTTCTCCAGATACTCAACCACCTTGCCGACGGTGGCGAGCTGCTGGGAGTCCTCATCCGGAATCTCAATCTTGAACTTCTCCTCAAACGCCATGACCAGCTCAACGATATCCAGCGAGTCGGCGCCCAGGTCTTCGACAAAATGGGCGCTCTCGGTAACCTTCTCCGGTGCCACGTGTAACTGCTCAACAATGATGCTCTTCACATCATCAAACAGTGCCATTGAACCTCCTTGGGTCAAGCGCTCTCGGTCTTGCTCCTATGGACCGGGCCGGAAAATGCCGGTCAACCCGGGGGGTGTGGCTCCGGGCCGGCAACCCGGACGGCCCACGCGGTGAAGTGTATCAATTTATCTCACACTAGTCAAGAAAATGACTTATGGGGTCTTTCGGTGTTATAGAAGACCAGGGACTATCCAAGCAGCCGGCTGAAGCGCGGCTATAGCTTCCCCTTGCCGATGCGGTTTTGACACCCTAACCATGAGGAGGATTGAGCATGGAGCGTTGAGCAGGAAGGAAGAACTGCTCCGCGCTGTCTGGCTCAGTGCCTTGCCGCAAGGGGCGAGGGAATCGGCATCGGGCTGAAGAGCTGACCGTTCGCGTAAGTAACCGGTTCTACATGTAGTTACCTTATTAGGGCAGATTGGACTCCTCAAGGGGGGAGTCACTCCCGTAGTGACTC
>JBDRUJ010000009.1:17822-23856 GCA_039801285.1 Caldifarciminota bacterium | reverse complement strand
GGCATGAATGCCCTCGCAATGACCGACCGGCGTCGGGCGCCAAGCGTCGCACCTCTGGCGTCAGGCGTGCAGGCTCGGTCGAAATGACAGGAGGGATTGTCATTCCGAGCGGAGCGAAGCGGAGTCGAGGAATCCCTTGTCTGCCCCGGCTTGACAGGTCAGCGATAAGGCACCATAATAAGCTGTGCTAATCTCTTCTCCGCAACCGGCAGCGACCCCGGATTCCTGCCTGCGCAGGAATGACCGGGAAACCAGAAGCGACTCCTAACCCCTTTTCAAGCAAGCTATGCCCCTTTCTTCAAGCGAGCTGAAACAGCGGTTTGAGCCGCTGCGCCAGCGTGCCCGGGAGTTGGAGGCGCTGCTTGCCGACCCGAAGGTTACATCCGACATCAGCCGAGTGCAGGAGCTGACCCGGCAGTACCGGCCGCTGAAAGCCGCCCTGGAACGGCTTCAGGAGTTTGAGAGGATTGAACGGGAGCTGGCTGAGGCGCAGGAGCTTGCCCGTTCCGCCGATGACCCGGAGCTGCGGGAGCTTGCCGAGCATGAGCACACCCAGCTTGGCGAGCGGTTGAAGAGGCTTGAGGCGGAGTTGCAGGAGGTGCTGCGGCCCAGGCCCCCGGACTGGCAGAAGGGCTGCATCGTAGAAATCCGCGCCGCGGCGGGCGGCGAGGAGTCGGCCCTTTTTGCCGCCGACCTCTTCCGGATGTACACGAGATTCGCTGAGCGTCACGGGCTCAGGACCGAGGTGATGGACTCCCGGCCCAGCGAGCTGCGGGGCTATAAGGAAATCATCTTTGCCGTTGCCGGCGAGGAGCCTTTCCGGTTCTTCAGGTTCGAGAGCGGTGTCCACCGGGTCCAGCGGGTTCCGAAGACCGAGGCGGCGGGCCGCATCCACACCTCAACCGTGACCGTTGCGGTCCTGCCCGAACCGGAGGAGGTGGAGCTCAAGCTCAACCCTGATGAGATAAAGACCGATGTCTTCCGGGCTGGCGGCCACGGCGGCCAGAATGTCAACAAGGTGAGCTCTGCGGTCCGGCTCACCCACATCCCGACCGGCATCACCGTTGTCTGCCAGGATGAACGGTCTCAGGCGCGCAACCGGGCCAAGGCGCTGAAGGTGCTGCGCGCCCGGCTTCTGGAGCTGAAAAGGCGCGCGGAGGAGTCTAAGACGGTTCAGGCCCGACGCCGTCAGATTGGCACCGGTGAGCGGAGCGAGAAGATTCGGACCTACAACTTCCCCCAGAATCGCATCACCGACCACCGGATTGGCCTCTCCCTTTACAACCTTGACCGGGTCCTTGAAGGTGAGCTTGAGCCGTTGTTCGAGGCGCTGGAGCAGGCCGAGCTGGAGCTGACCGAGTCTGCTCCAACGCCGGATGCGGCACGCGGTGAGGCTTGAGACGACCCCGCGTCAACTGCTGAAATCGGTCGGTAAGCAAATCTCCCAAGCCGAGGCAGAGTTTCTGCTGACGGCCCTGCTCAGACTCCCAAGGCACGAGCTCTATCTTACTGAGAGACCGGTTCCGACCCGGATCCTGCGACGATTCCAGCAACTGGTGGCTCGCGCCCGGAAAGGCGAGCCGGTTCAGTTCCTAGTCCACTCCGCACCGTTTCTCGACCTGGACCTCTATGTTGACCGCCGCTGCCTCATCCCGAGACCCGAGACCGAGGAGCTGGTGCTCAGGGCCGCCGACCGGCTGAAAAACCCGAGCCTCATCATTGACTATGGCACCGGCTCCGGCTGCATCGCCATCGCCCTGGCGCGAATCTTTCCCCAGACCCGGCTCTTTGCCGTTGACGCCTCAAGACCAGCCCTTGCCGTGTGCCGAAGAAATGTCCGGCGCTACCGCCTTTCTAGCCGCATCCGGTTGCTCCACTCCCAAGACCTCAGCCATCCGGCCCTGTGCCGCCTCAAGGGACGGGTTGACCTCATCATCTCCAACCCACCCTATATCCCGAGCAAAAGGATTGGCCGGCTTGAGCCAGGTGTCCGGAAGCACGAGCCGAGGCTGGCACTTGATGGCGGCCCGAAAGGGGCTAGAATTGTCAAAATGCTTCTGGAACAGGCTCCACTATTCCTTCGTCCTGGCGGCCTTCTGGCACTAGAGATTGACCACACCCAGGGCCGGCTGGTGCGCGCGCTTGTGCCCGATGTTGTGATAGAGCGGGACCTTGCCGGCCGGATAAGGTACGCATTTCTCAAGAGAGGGGCACAGCGATGAAAATCGGGCTTATCGTCAATCACGAGAAGCCGGTAGCGGCACGCTTCGTCCCCGGTTTTGTCACCTGGCTGAACCGCCAGGGACTTGAGCCGATTATGGAAACGAGTGCAGCCCGGGCACTCGGTCTGAGGGTGAAGGTCCTGCCCGGCAACCGGCTTGTGGCTCAGGCCGACATGGTGGTGGCGCTTGGTGGTGACGGAACACTCTTGCGCGCGGCCCGGCTGGTCGGTCCCCGCGAAATCCCGATAATGGGTGTGAACCTCGGCGGCCTCGGCTTCCTCACCGAGTTCGGAACCACCGAGGCCCGGCGCGGCATTGCCGACTTTCTGGCCGGTGCCCATCGCGAAGAGCGTCGGATGGTTCTCGCCTGCAGCTACGGCCGCAGAACTGGCACCGCCCTCAACGATTGTGCCCTGAACATGGGGCCCACCGGCCGGGTGGTTGAAGTCGTCGTCCGGATGGATGGGCAATTTGCCAACAAGTTCCTCGGCGATGGCGTGGTCGTCGCTACCCCAACCGGTTCCACCGCCTACTCTCTGGCTGCGGCCGGCCCGGTGGTCTATCCGACAATGGAGGCGATTCTCCTTACCCCGCTCTGCCCGCATGCCCTAGCCGCCCGGCCCCTGATTCTGCCAGCCGATGCCACGATTGAGCTCGAGCTGACCGGCCGTTCCGCCCCGGCGGTCCTGAACCTTGACGGCCAGGAGCGGTGGGTGATAAGACCAGAAACCTCCGTCCGTCTGAACAAGGCACCATTCTCGGTCCGGCTTGTCACCCCCAGAAACAGAACCTATTTTCAGATTCTCCGCGACAAGATGAAGTGGTCGGGCAGCCAGGTATAGGATGACTGCCGGTAGCGTCGAGCGTGAACCATTGGCGGTAGAGCGGTCCGGGGCCGGCCGACTTATCACCATCCCGAACATCCTCAGCATCTCCCGGCTCTTTTTCCTGCCGGTGATTCTCTTCTTTCTCTTCCGGGGCCAGCCGGTTCCGGCACTGACGGTTATGCTCATCTCCTGGTCTACCGATGCCCTTGATGGGTATCTTGCCCGGCGGCTCAACCAGGTCTCGGACCTGGGCCGCATCCTTGACCACCTTGTGGACAAAATCTGGGTTGGCTCGGTCTTTATAACCCTGGTCTTTCTCAAGGGGCTGCCCCTGGCCCTCGCCGCGGCGGTGATTATCCGCGACCTCCTCATCCTCGCCGGGAGCTCGGTCATCATGAAACGCCGCGGCTCCCTCCTCTCCTCCGATGTCGTCGGAAAAATCACCGGTTGCGCCTTTGCTCTCCTGGTGGTCTTCTACACTTTGGATTTGCCCGGGCTCGCCCGCTACCGAACAATTGCCACAAGCGCCGTCTTTGTTCTGATTATTGTTTCCTTTATCAACTACCTTACTCTTTATCTCCGGGTTATGGCCCGTTTCCGACTCCCTGGCGAGGAGGGTCGGTAAAAAAGACCCGCCGGGTGGCGGGTCGTGCTAAGGGAAAAACGAGTTCTACATGAACGCTCTTGGCCCGCTGCTCGCCATCGCCGTAAGAACCGTCAGCCCGGCAATCACCGCAACAAGCGGCAGCAGCGCCTCAACCGGCCTGAGCCCAACGCTTGAGGCAAAACCAAGCGATATGACCGCAAGACCGGCAACAAAGAGCTGTGAGAGACGCGGTGATGGTAGCTTCACTCCTTCATCCTTCCAAACTGTCAAATCACTCACCAGCATAAGCCATGCCAGATGACTAGAGACGGGCCACAAGCCTAACCCGTTACAACAACAGAAGTTGTTATGTAGGCCCGCCGGTTCGGCGAGATGCGACCTTAGAGGCTATAATCTATACCAGAGCGTAACCCGAAAAGTTTCGGGTGGTTACGAGACGCGACCGGCAACCTGATGGAACGCTCGGGCAAAGACCTTGAGACTCCTCTCTGTTTCCGACCGTGTTACCGGTCCCATATGCCCTATTCTCACTATCTTGCCCTTCATCTCAGCCTGACCGTTGGCAAAGAGAATGCCGTGCCTCCGCTTGCATATATCAACAACCTTTGTTCCATCAACATCCTGCGGCATCTTTACCACCGTAAGGGCATTCGAAGGATAGCGCGGGAAAAGCTCAAGTCCCATCTCAGTTATCCGGTTACGGACAAATTCCGCAACCGCCGCACGTTCCTTCCAATAACGGACAATCCCCTTCCGGTTCAAAGCCTTCAACGCCATATCCAGGGCATAGAAAAGCGATATAGCTGGAGTCCAAGGAGTCTGCCCATTCTCGGCAAACTTCTGGAACTGGCGCAAGTCGAAGTAGTAGCGGACACCCTTGCACCGTTCAACCTGCTCCCAGGCCCGCTCGTTCAGCGCAATAAATGCCAGTCCGGGCGGCAGCGCCAGCCCCTTCTGAGAACCGGCCACCACAACATCAACATTCCAGGCATCCATCCTCAACTCGTCGGCAACAAATCCCGCCACCGCATCCACGATAAGGAGCCGGTTCAGCCGGTGACAGACATCGCCGAAGGCTCGGATGTTGTTCAAGGCACCGGTTGAGGTCTCGGTCAGGGTTGTAAACACACAACGGGCCGAATCGTTGCTTCTCAGCTTCCGCTCCAGCTCCTCCGGCGGAATGGAATCTCCATAGGGACGGGTGAGCTCGTCAACGAACCCGCCAAATCTGATGCAGAGTTCCCGCCACCGCTCGCCAAACTTGCCGGCCACGGCAACAACCACCTTGTCGTTCGGGCTGACAAGGTTGGCAACGGCCGCCTCCATTCCACCAGTCCCAGATGCCGTCAGGACAAACACCCTCCCTTTTGTCAAAAGTAACTTTGCCAGTCCGCTCTGCACCGAGCGGTAGATTTGGGCAAACGCCTCCTCCCGGTGATATACCAGTTTGCTGGAAAGGGCCCGCAGGATACTATCTGGGACATCAACCGGCCCGGGCGTCCAGAGTTTGTACTTCGGTCTAATCATCCAACGTCTCCTTCGTTTTCTTTATCGCACAGAACTCGCCACACATCGTGCACGCCCCGATCGTCCTGGAGCGCCGGGTTGAAAAAACCTCTCTTGCCCGCCTGGGGTCAACACACCCGGCAATCATCTCCTTCCAGTTCAGAGCCGCTCGGGCAGCCGAAATCCCGCGGTCCCAGTCGGCCGCCCCGGGCAGACCCCTTGCCACATCAGCGGCATGGGCTGCAATCCGGCTGGCAATCACTCCCTGGCGGACATCATCAACCGTCGGCAGGCCCAGGTGCTCGGAGGGCGTCACATAACAGAGAAAGTCGGCACCAAACCAGGCGGCCA
Source organism: Caldifarciminota bacterium (assembly GCA_039801285.1). GTDB lineage: Bacteria > Hydrothermota > Tepidihabitantia > Tepidihabitantales > Tepidihabitantaceae > JBDRUJ01. The sequence goes on along the minus strand of JBDRUJ010000009.1, from coordinate 18,343 downwards.
GCGCCCCGCCAATCGCGCCGCTGATGTGGTCATAACCACAGCCAACATCGGTGACCAGTGGTCCGAGGACATAAAAAGGTGCCCCATCACAAATCACCTTCTCTAAAAGAACATTGGCTTCAATCTGGTCCATCGGCAGATGTCCCGGCCCCTCCACCATCACTTGGACACCCTTCTTGCGTGCCCGCTCCACCAGTTCTCCGATTGTCACCAGCTCACCAATCTGAGCCTCGTCAGTCGCATCGGCCAGTGCCCCGGGCCTCAGCCCGTCGCCCAAGGACAGGGTGCAGCTGTAATCCTTTGCCAGTGCCAGGAGTTCGTCAAACTGCTCGTAGAACGGGTTCTCCTTCCGGTTGCGCACCATCCATTCAATCATCATCGCGCCCCCGCGACTGACCACTCCGCACAGCCGCCGGGCCCGGCGCACCCGCTCCAGATTCTTCAAAGTGACGCCACAATGGACCGTGACGAAATCAACCCCGTCCGCCAGGTGCTTCTCCACCCCCGCCCGCATCTCATGA
>JBDRUJ010000009.1:0-17812 GCA_039801285.1 Caldifarciminota bacterium | reverse complement strand
ACAAATGACTTGCCCCGGCGCCGGGCATCGAGCGCCACCTGATAGATTGGAACCGTTCCGACCGGCACCTTTGACTCGGCAATGATTGCCCGGCGCACCTCATCAACATCCCCGCCCACCGAGAGGTCCATCACCGTGTCGGCTCCGGCTTCAACCGCCACCCTGAGCTTTTCCAGTTCGGTCCTGATGTCGCTCTGGTCGGGTGAAGTTCCGATATTGGCATTGACCTTCACCCTCGTCCCTTCACCTACGGCAACCGGTCTTATCCGCCGCTTCCGATTCCGTAACAACACCACCCTGCCAGCCCGGACAAGTCTTTCCAGCCTCTCGGGCTTCAACCTTTCCGACCGGTAATCACTCTTCACGACTCAGGTCCTCCAATGCCACTACCAGCTCAGTCTCGTCATCAAACCTCACCTGCACCCGCCGGGTCAAGACATCAACGCCGGTGACCACCCCCGCGCCTCTGGCGGTCAGCACTCTGGTCCCGGGTCTGGGCATCTCGGCAATCAACTGCTGGTAGGTCTCCGCCTCATGACTCAGACAGCACAGGAGCTTGCCACACAGCCCTGAAATCTTCGCCGGCTCAACAAACAGATTCTGCTGCCGGGCCATCCTCAGAGTAATCGGCCTCAGCTCCCTTAGGAAGAGTGAACAACAGAGCTCCCGGCCACACTGCCCGAGTCCGCCCAGAACCCGTGCATAATCCCGCACCCCAATCTGCTTGATTGCCACCCGGACATTCAGTGCCGAGGCTACTGCCTTGTGCAGCGCCCGGAAGTCCAGCCGCTCTTCCGACACAAAGTAGAAGCAAACCTTCCGCCTGTCGAGCCGCCAGTGAGCACCAACCACCTTCATCTCAAGCCGGAACTCCTCCTTGAGGCGCAGAAAAAGCGCCCGTGCCCGACTGGCCTTCTCTTCCAGTTCTGCCCATTTCCTCAAGTCCTCCTCGGTCGCCTTCCGCACCACCACCGACTCTGACCAGTCCGACGGCTCCGATTCGGACTCCGGCCTCTGGAATGCCACCAGCCGCCCCAGGTCCTCACCTTCTTCATCCCTAATTACGACCATCTCCCCGAGTTCGACCTGCAGCCCTTCGGGAATCGAGCACAGCTCGCTCTTGAAGGGATGAAGTTCCACAAGGCCGAGGGCCGTTCTCCTGCCTGCCCCTTGAGCCTCGTCACTCACCATTGCTAATGAAACTCCTCCTGTTCCTGGGGCGTGAGATAGCTCTCCAGACCGGTCTTGGGCTCGTCCGGACTGTTGGTCCATGCCAACCGGAAGTCTCCGGTCCCGCGTAGGTCAATGAAGATGAATACCAGGCCCTGTTTGTAGTAATGCCAGTATTCGCGCGGCTTCGTGTTCACCTCCATGACCTTCTGCTCCACCTCGTCCGGTTCGCCGTACTTCACATAGATTCTGCCCCGGTCGGTTTGCACACCGGGGGTTCGGGCATTGCCGTACTTCTGCTGGACAGTCTCCATTCTGCGGGCGAACTCGTTCAGGTTCCGGTTTGCCCAGAACTTCGCAAGGAAGACCTCCTTCCCCGAATCGGGTAATCCTCGATACTCAGCCAGCTCGCCGGGTGTTGCCAGATATTGAATCTCCCGATAATACTTCCGGGTCAGGTCGGTCAATTCCAGCCGGTAGGGAATTGGCTCTGGAGCCGAGACCGGTCCAACCTCAATCTCCTTCTCGCGTACCGCCGAGCGGCCCGATTTCGTCTCCGTCACCCGAGCCGAAAGAAGATAGGTTCCCGGCTCAACACTGTCCATCGGGACTGCCAAGACCACTCCAGCCAGCGGTCGCCCGGCCTTCGGTTGCTCCAGCGGTCGGGTTACCAGCACCGTATCATTGCTGCCCTTTTTCACCAGTGCGCACTCCACCCGAAAACTGCCGCTATCAGGGATAAGATTGTAAACCTCTAGGTAGAGGCATACCTTGGGAACTCCCGAGGTCCCGAATCGGCGGCTGGGATTTGGAACGACCGTCCAACTGCCCCGGGCACTGTCGGTCACCAGCCGGCTGCCGGTCTGAAGGGAACTGAGCACCAGCCCTTCCCGGAAATCGGGAACGGTAATCGTATCGCCGACCGTTCCCGACCGGGCCGACTCGGCCAGGGTCATCTGAAACACAAATCTCCCCGGAGGCACCACGACACCGAATCCATCAACAAACTGCCGCTGGGTCCGCACCCCCTCCTTTCTTGAATGAAGGGTGGCCCGCTTGCGGATTGTGCCCGATTGGCTGAAATCGGAATCAAGCCCTTTTATCTCAAAAGAAACGGCGAACGGAGCAACCAAGAGGCTCTCTTCCTGATGGAACTCCAACTGGTTGTAGTGCACCCCGTAAAAGAACTCCACCCGGCTGGAATCTCCAGGACCGCGGAACGCTGCCCAGTCAACATCGAAGCTGATGGTTGGCGCCAGGGCAAGCAAAAGAACCGCCCCGCTAACGGACATCGAGCGCCTCCCGATTCATCAGCACAAACTGCCCAGAACCAAACCGGTCAACAAAGATGAACCTCCGGTTCAAACTGTAGTAGAACCAAATCTCTTCCGCCGGTCGGTCAATCTCGAATGGCCGCTGCTCAATCTGGTCCGGGGGCCCGAACCGCACATAAACCCTCCCACGGTCGCTCCGATACCCCTTGTCGCCTCTCCCGAAGTGCTCCTCAGCGAACTCTATCCGCTCGAAATACTCCTGCTCGGCTTCATTGAACTCAGTCGTTGGGTCGGTGTCCTTGGGCCGCCAGAACTCATGCCAGGCCTGCTCCCGTTCCTGCCGCGGCAGATTCCGCAGCCGGCGCTGCTCTTCCGGAGTCGCAATGTAAAGCAACTGGTCAACCCTAGTCAGATAGGCCGAGTCATCGTAGAAGAGGGGTAGCTCAACCCGAAACATCGTCCGGCCGCCAAGCGGCAGGCTGCTGTCACGAAAGATTGCCCTCACCTCCACCTGATACTCGCCGGACCCCAGTCGGACAGGACCCCCGCTCTCAGCAACCGGGCAACTCCACCGTGCCCAGCTCCGGCCTGCCGACTCGGCAAAGGCGACAACCCCGCCGGTCACTACCCGATGTCCCTTCTTCACCGTAAACCGGCCGCTGTCAGCCTTCTCACTCTGGTTCAAGAGCTCAGCCAGAACCTCAATCGTGTCGTGGAGTCGGAAGACCCGCGACGGATTCGTATCTCCCGCCTTCCGCACCCGAACCGCAATCGCATCATTCGAAACACGAATGGGAAATGTCGCCGCGGCGACACGGTCACTCGCCAGGTCAGAGACCTCCACCACCGCCTGGTGCGCGTTAGCCGGGAGCCGCACCTCCACAAGGCCTGAGGCAGTGGAATCCCGCGCCACGGTTTCCTGATAATCGCTTGTCGCCACCCGATGCTCCCAAACATCTCCCGCTACCGGGCTCCGCCGCCGGTCAAGAATCTGAACCGCCACCCGGAACCGGGCAACAAATCCGGCTCGGTCCCGCACAAACACCAGACTGGTAAAGGGAACTTCGTAGGCAATCTCCAGAGAGGCCGAACCATCCTGATTCAGAAACACCGCTTGGTCAACCGTCGCCTTCAGCTCACCCGTAAGGGTAACCAGCGCTCCCATTGCGGTCAGGGGCATAAGCAACCCGGCAATTACAACCCTGAAGAAGATGAAGTTTAGACGGTTCCTGATGGAAGTCAAGCCAACCATTGTTTCACTCACCGGCCCGGCGCAACAGACCCCTGACCCGCTCCAGCTCCTCCTCATATCCCGGGCCGCTCAGCGCATCAAATGCCTCTGACTCAACCTGCTGGTCGGTGTCCGACACCTTCCGCATAATCGCCTCGAGACCCCGGGCGTCGCCAATCGAGCGCAAGGACCTAATCGCCGCCCGGCGGACCAGCCCGTTGGGGTCACCGAGCAACCTGATGAGTGACTCAACCCCTTTCTGAGCCCTGAGCCGGCCCAGGCCTCTTGCCGCCATCGCCCGGACGAATGGTTTCCCTGCCCTGGTCAAGCCAATCAACAACTCAATTGCCGGTGGGCCCAAATCGGCGAGGGACTGCACCTCAGCAACCGCAATATCATCCCGAACCTCGCTTGCCGCTGCTTGGGCCAGCGGCTCCAGTGCCCTTCGGTCCTTTATCCTGCCCAGGGCCAACGCCGCCTCAAACCGCACCACCGGAACCGAATCATCGAGCAGCTGGATAAGCCTGGGAACCGCCTGCCGGTCCCGCAGCCTGCCCACTCTTTGGGCCGCTTCTGCTCTGGCTTGGGGGTCAGGGCTCTTCAAATCCTTCCGAGCCCGTGCCACCTCTGACCCACAGCCATTGAAGGCGACCAGGGCAAGAGCCGTGGTAGTGAGCAAGGCAACTCTCATCAAAGAATAGTAACCCCAACCCTGGCAGAAGTCAAAACCGTGTTCAAGTCGGGTGTCTCCAAAATCTCGGGTCCATTTGCAAAGGAAAGGGGACGACCTCATCAATCGCAACTCGGCCGAAAGCCTCATCAGGGGAAGCATAAATGCGACACCACGGTAACAGGTCCCAATGCGCGACCAATAAAAGGCTTCTGGCGACAATGTTTCATAGGGGCTAAGTATAAATATATTTATACCTGATGTTAGCGGGGTTTTGCTGGCTATCTTTCGTCCTTTCGTGACTTGGACGAATTGCCAAATTTTTCGGGTAGCCATCTACCCCTTCGCCTGGGAGGCGGTCCCCCGGTCAACTTCTCTCTCTGCCTGAAAAACAGCCTGAGAGCTTCTCTCCAAAAGAGCTTCGCAACCGGCCTTCTGGTCTGACTCACGGTCGGTTTTCAATTTTGCCCCGCGCCCGGCTCCTGAGTCGGCTTCGAAAATTGCCACGGAATCTGGTTGCGTTTCAGCTTCAGGCCCGGCATATCAGTCACCATCAGGGTCTGCCTCCTATTCTCCTTCTGAGGCTGCTCCGGACCCCGGTTTCGGCTCGGACCTGGACCCGGTTTCCGATAACAGAGATGATATAGAACCTGCTGGACGCTCCGGTCCGCTTGGGCAGCTGCCCCGGCAGGTTTGGCTGCTGCTTGACTTCAAGACCTGACCATCTAGACTCAGTCAAAAAGTGTTCAACATCATCATCACCGGCATCGCAAGCCTCCTCACCGACATCTCGACCGAGATGGTCTATCCGATTATCCCTCTCTTTCTGGCCAGCCTGGGAGCGCCACCGGCGGTGCTGGGTGTTATCGAAGGGTTTGCCGAAAGCACCGCCTCGCTTCTCAAGGTCTTCTCCGGCCGGCTCTCAGACCGGCTGCAGCGGCGCAAGCCCATCGCCATTGCCGGTTATCTCGGCTCGGCAACCGGCCGGCTGCTGCTCTTTCTTGCCGGAAACTGGGGAATGGTGTTCGCGGGAAGAATGGTTGACCGCATCGGCAAGGGCATCAGGGTGGCACCGCGTGATGCGCTGATTGCCGATTCCTCGCTTGAGGGGAAAAGGGGAGGGGCGTTCGGCCTCCACCGGGCCCTGGACACACTCGGCGCGGTTCTGGGCGTAACCGTCGCCATCTTGCTGGTGATGCGCTTCCCGGCCGGCGGTTCGCAGCTCACGGTTCACGACTACCAACGAATCTTCCTCCTGTCGCTTGCCCCGGCCCTGCTCGGAGTCGCCGTTCTTTTTCTCTTGCGCGAGAGGAGAAGGCAGCAGCCTGAAATTAGCGGTGGGGGAGATGGAGGCTGGACCTCGCTGCCCGGCAAGTTGCGCTGGTTTCTGGTGGTGATTGGCATATTTGCCCTGGGCAACTCCTCCAACCAGTTCCTCCTTCTCAGGACAAGAAATCTCGGTTATTCGGTCGTTGCAGTGCTTGGGGTCTATCTTGTTTATAACCTCTCCTATGCCCTCTTCTCCTATCCGGCAGGCAGGCTGGCTGACCTCGTCGGCAAGAAGCGACTCCTGGTTGCCGGCTACGGCCTTTACGGTCTGGTCTATCTCGGCTTTGCCCTGCTCCCAGCTCCATCGGCCCAGGCCCACCCGGCGCTTGTTTCTCTCCCCTGGGTTCTCTTCGCTCTTTACGGCCTCTATTCGGCCCTGACCGAAGGCTTGGAAAAGGCGCTGGTTGCCGACCTGGCACCTAGTGACCAGCGCGCAACCTTTATCGGCCTTCATGCAACTCTGGTGGGAATCGGCCTCTTGCCAGCCTCGCTTCTTGCCGGTGGTCTCTGGACGCTTTTCGGCCCGCAGGCACCATTCTGGTTCGGGGGCGGGCTGGGGATTCTGGCGGCGCTTGGGCTTGCGCTGGTGCTCTAATTGGCTATAATTGGAACTCGATATGACCGCCGATAGCAAATAGCAGACCACTATCACATGGCAACAACCAGAATCCGCATTATTGGACCCGAACCGCAACCCGCACGCTGGCCCAGCTGGCTAAGGTGGGTCGCGTCGGTTCTGATGCTTCCGGTTCTGGTAGGAATCATCCTGAAGTTCGGCCTGCTTCTTCCCGTCTCCTCATCCATTCTCAAAGTGCTGCACGTCATTGACTATCTGGTGCTTGCGCTACTTGGGCTGGAAGTTGCCACCGGCTATTTCCACTCCCGCCCCTTCTGGCGCCACTGGCGCTATGCCTGGTTTGACACCCTCATCCTCTTTTTTGCCGGTCTGCTGGTCGCAATTGGCAGTTATGCCACTTTGCTCATTGTGGTTCGACAGCTGGTTGCGCTCGGTCGCTCCTTCACCCGGCTCGGCGGTCTGATGGAGGAGGTCCAAAAGCGGCCGGTGGCTCTGCTCGCGCTCAGTTTTCTTGTCCTGATTATTCTGGGTGTCTCTCTGCTCATGCTGCCGGCTGCCACACGCGACCAGACCGGCGCGCCACTCATAACAGCCCTTTTTACCGCGACATCAGCGGTATGTGTCACCGGTCTGGTTCTGGTTGATATTGGAACCTACTTCTCCAGATTCGGCCAGATTGTCATCCTGGTTCTGATTCAGCTGGGCGGCTTGGGGATAATGACCTTTTACGCCGGCCTGGCAGCGCTGGTTGGTGGTCATCTTGGTCTTGCCCAGCGCCGGACCTTGACGACAGTGATTGACGAAAGCCGTCAGGTCCAGATTGGCCGGGCGCTCCGCTACATCCTTCTCTTCACCCTTCTTGCCGAGGGCGCGGGCGCCTCCCTGCTTTTCATCCGCTGGCTCCCTGAGCACGCCACAACCCTTCAGGCAGCCTACTACGCCATCTTCCATGCCATCTCCGCCTTCTGCAATGCCGGCTTTTCGCTCTTTTCCCGCAACATGGTTGCCTATCAGACCGACCCTCTGGTCAATCTTGTCGTTATTGGACTCATTATCTCTGGAGGACTAGGTTTTGGGACGGTCCACGAGCTGTTCAACCGTGAAACCATCCGCCAACCAGTCCGAGGCCTTTTCCGACACCTGACCGCTCACGCCCGACTCGTGCTCGTCACCACCGCAATCCTGATTGGCACGGGCTTTCTCCTCTTTCTCCTGCTGGAGTTCAACAATGCCCTTGCCGGACTGAACTTCCCGGCCAAGCTGCTTGCCGCTCTTTTCCAGGCAGTTACCCCACGCACCGCCGGCTTCAACACTGTGCCGACAAACTTCCTGCGGCCGGCAACCACCTTCCTCTGGACTCTCTTCATGTTCATCGGCGCATCACCTGGTGGCACCGGTGGCGGCATCAAGACCACCACTGCCGCGGTCCTCTTCCTGACCATCAGAAACCTTGCCCTCGGACGCCGTGACACCGAATACGCCGGTCGCACAATTACCAAGGATACTGTCTACCGTGCAGCGGCAATCGCCACTCTGGCGGCAGCGGTCGTGGTGCTTTCGTTTTCGGTGCTCTTACTCACCGAGTCCCATCCATTCCAAAATCTGCTCTTTGAGGCGGTTTCGGCATTCGGCACGGTCGGCCTTTCCACCGGTATCACATCATCACTGAGTGTTGTCGGTCGGCTATGCCTGGTGATTCTGATGTTTACCGGCCGGACCGGACCGTTGACCCTTGCGCTCCTGTTCCGGCCCCGTGAGAAACAGTTACCAATAACCTATCCCCGGGCCCGAATTATGGTCGGTTAGAGGAGGAGACCATGAAACAGTACGTCGTGATTGGACTGGGAAACTTCGGCTTCAATGTCGCCACCGCCCTGGCCCGGATGGGCCATGAGGTCCTGGCGATTGACCGCAACGGCCGCAAGGTGGAAGACATCAAGGAACTCGTCACCCAGGCGGTGATTGCCGATGCCACCGACAAGGACGCACTGGCGGCACTTATTCCCGAGACGGTTGATGCGGTCATTGTCGCCATGGGTGACAACCTCGAAGCATCAATTCTTATCACCCTGGCGCTCAAGGAGCTCAAGGTGAAGCAGATTATCGTCAAGGCGCTCAGCCCCGAGCACGCCCGGGCCCTGGAGCTCATCGGCGCAACCGAAGTCGTCCAGCCGGAAAGGGATGTCGCCCTGGCCCTTGCCGACCGGTTGAGCACTTCCAACATCCTCAACATCATCGCCTTTTCCCCCGAATACACCGTTGCCGACGTTGCCACGCCTGAGACTTTTTGGGGCAAGACCCTTGCCCAACTCGGTCTGCGCACCAACTACGGTATCCTGGTTATTGCCGTCAAAGACCTTCTGCAGAACAAAACCCACATCGCACCCGGCCCGGACTTCAAGATTGGCCCCGACACCGTTCTCACCGTGCTTGGCCGCTACGAGGACATCAGCAAACTCACCAGATGACCGCCCAAACCTCACGGCCTGGGGTCCTGTAGAATGTGGTTTCTAGGAGGCCGGCCAAAGGAGAAGAAGCCCACCGACGACCAGGCAAAACGGCTTCCTTTAGCCGCGGCCTGGCGCATGTTTGAAACTGTGGAGCTGCACCGGCCCGAGCTTCTGGCGAAGCTGAGAGAATTCACAGAGTTATTGAAACGGGAGGCACCCTCCTGCCATGAACTCCTCCGGCAGGCAGGCGCAAGGGGAACGGCTCAGGATGTCAACCTTTTATTTACTGCGCTGGAGCTCTTCCCTTCCCCGCCCTCCGGTTCCTTCACCCTGCCTGATGAGGCCGGGTTCCTCTGGCAGAATGCCGAGGCGGAGCTGCCGGGAATCGGCCATGTGGCCAATACCATTCGGGTGGCAGAGGCTCGCCGCCAGCAGGAATCCCGCGAAAGAGCCCGAACCAGGCTGGAGCGAAGGGTTGCTGCCCTGACCCAGGAGGTCATGCGCCATGAGCCGGAGACCGCTTCAGGGCTCAAGGCCCGGCAGGAACTGGCATCGGCCCAACAGGAGCTGAAGGCCGCCCTAGCTGAAGAAAGAGAAATCCTGACAACGATTGATGAAGAAATGGCAAAGCTTCTTTCGGCGCTCACCGAGCTCTATCGCCTGCACGAAACCGCTCTTCAGGCATTGGCCGGCGTCAGGTCAGCTGAGGGATTTCGCCAGATTGTGAAGACGCTCTCTGGTGACAGCCCGGTCCGGCGGGGGCTGGCGCTCAGGGCGCTCAGACTCGCCAACTGGACCCCCACCGAAACCAGCGACCGCCTCTGGTTCTGGGTCGTCGCTGCAAAGACCGGGGCCAGCGATGCGGAACAAAACGCTGCACTGGCTCAGCTTGACGAACTGATTCTCTCTACAACCGACATCAGGGAGCTGACCGAAGTGATTGACCCGGTTCTAACTGCTGAGGGGCTGGCTGTCCAGCACGGCAAGCTTCTCGCCCATCTCTGCAAATTGACCGATGAAGCGGCCCTGAGTTATGTCGTAGCGGCGATAGGCTCGGGCCATGAGCCACCCGAATCCAAGGTTCTGGTCCTGAATGCGTTGGCCAGACTAATGGCAAGCGGCAAGTGGCAAGGAACAGGTGAGGGGTGGCTACAACAGGCGGTTGAGCTGCTCATCCAGGCTCTTGATGACCTAGTGATGGAGGTGCGGGTTGCTGCCGCCGGGGCGCTCGCGACACTTCCTGACCCGGCCGATGAAAAACTCCGGGAAAGGGCGCTGGACCGGCTTGTCTTTGCTCTGCGTGATGGGGACGTCTTGGTTCGGACTGCCGCCGCTAATGCCCTGAGCGAAAAACGCTACCCCAGAGCCGGGGAGCGGCTTGCCGCAATTCTTCGTTCTGACCCATTACCCAGCGCTCGGGAGTCTGCCGCCCTTGCCCTTGCCAGTGATTTCGCACCCAATCCCGTAACAACCGAAGCGCTGATTCAAGCCTTGGATGATGAGGATGCGGCGGTTCGCAAGGCCGCGGCTGAGGCGCTTGCCGCTCAGGGCTGGGCCCCTCCGGACCGGACCAGCCGCATCAGATTCCTCTGCGCCCGCCAGAACTGGAAAGAGCTGCGCCAACTCGGCAGGGATGCGGCGCCGATTCTCATCCCCAGACTGCGCGACCGGGACCCGGAGGTCAGACTTGAGGTGACAAGGCTCTTGGGAGCAATCGGTGCCAAGGAGGCGGTCCGGGAACTTGCTATCGCCCTCTCCGACGCCCGACAGGAAATCAGGGCTGCCGCGGCCAGCGCCTTGAGTCTATTGGAAGACCCATCTGCCCTTCCTGCCCTGAAATCGGCCCTTGCCAAGGAGGGTTTCAGAGAGGTCCGGAGCGAGATGGAACGGGCGATTCGCCGACTGGAGCGCAAATCCCCTCCCGCATAATTCTCTTTACATCGGCTTGATTTCGGCTAAACTTATTATCCTTTGATGCGTAACTTCCTGAGGAAGGTCTTTCCATCTCACAGTGAACGCGAAGTCCGAAGAATCGGCCGGACTGTCGCTAAAATCAACGAAATTTGGGAAAAGTTCCGGACCCTAGACGATGCCGACCTGCCCAAGAAGACCGAAGAGTTTATCAGTCGCATCAGCGACGGTGAAAGCCTTGATGACATCCTGCCCGAAGCATTTGCCCTGGTGAAGGAGGCCTGCCGCCGACTCCTGGGCAAGCGCTGGACCGTTACCAATCGCGAGATGACCTGGGATATGGTGCCATTTGATGTCCAGCTTATCGGCGGTGTTGTCCTGCATGAGGGCAAGGTGGCGGAGATGAAAACCGGCGAAGGTAAAACCTTGGTAGCTACCCTGCCGCTTTACCTCAACGCGTTGGAGAAAAAGGGGTGCCACCTTGTCACTGTCAACGATTACCTGGCGCGCCGCGACCGGGAATGGATGGGGCCAGTCTATGAGAGCCTCGGGCTGACCGTCGGCTGCATTCAGGCGGGGATGGACCCGGATGAGCGCCGGCCCCAGTACGCCGCCGATATTACCTACGGCACCAATAACGAGTTCGGTTTCGACTACCTTCGGGACAACATGGTCCTTCGGTGGGAGGACAAGGTTCAACGTGGACACCACTACGCAATCGTTGACGAAGTGGACATTGTCCTGGTTGATGAAGCCCGAACCCCGCTCATTATCTCCGGTCCCGCCGGTGTTTCAAGACAGGATGCGCTCGGTGAGTTGAACCCGTTAGTCGGCCGGCTCTTTCGGGAACAGGACCGGCTGGTTGACCGGATTGTTGATGAAGGGGAGCGGCTCTACCGTGAAGGACGGCTTGATGAGGCAGCCGTCAAATTCCTCCAGGCCCGGCGCGGTTCGCCCAAGAACAGAAAGCTTCTGCGGATGGAACAGGCAGAAGGTGTCAAACGGGCGATTGAACAGGCAGAGCTTGCCTTCTTGCGGGACAAGAGCTTCCATGAGATTGACGATGTTCTCTTCTTCGTGATTGACGAGAAGGACCACTCCATTGACCTTACCGAGAAGGGCCGGCAGGCGCTCTCCCCCAACGACCCATCGCTTTTCATCCTGCCCGACATTGCCACCGAGCTGGCCAAGGTAGAGGTGAACCTCGACCTCACACCGGCGGAACGGGCGCGGCAGAAGGAGGAGGTTTACCGAGCTTACGCCTTGAAGAGCGAAAGACTCCATAACATCCAGGCCCTGCTCAAGGCCTACGCCCTCTACCAGAAGGATGTTGACTATGTGGTTACGCCTGATGGCAATGTCGTAATTGTTGATGAGTTCACCGGCCGACTCATGCCCGGACGCCGTTTTTCCGACGGCCTCCACGAGGCGCTTGAAGCCAAAGAGGGTGTCCAGGTCCGCGAGGAGACCCAGACATTGGGAACAATCACCATTCAGAACTACTTCCGGATGTACCGTAAGCTGGCGGGCATGTCCGGGACCGCCCTCTCGATTGCGCCGGAGCTCTACTCAGTGTATAAACTCGATGTGATTGAAATTCCCACCAATGCGCCCGTGCGCCGGATAGACTACCCGGACAAGGTATACCGCACCAAGCAGGACAAATACCGGGCAGTGGTTGATGAAATCGTCCGCTGGCATAAACTGGGCCGGCCGATTCTTGTCGGGACAACCTCGGTTCAGGTCTCAGAGGAGATCGACCGGCTCCTGCGCCGGACGGGTATCCGCTACTCCATCCTGAATGCCAAGAACCACGAGGCCGAGAGCCTGATTGTTGCCGACGCCGGCCAGCCCGGTGCCGTCACCATTGCCACCAACATGGCCGGCCGGGGAACCGACATCAAACTCGGACCGGGGGTCGTCAAGGGAGAAAAGTGCTACCTTATCTCCCATGATGGCAAATGTGCCTACTGGGAGGAACAGCCGGGCCGCTGTTACGAAGAGGTGCCGTGCGGGCTCTATGTCATCGGCACCGAGCGGCACGAAGCCCGTCGGATTGACGACCAGTTGCGGGGCCGCTCCGGCCGGCAGGGCGACCCCGGTTCGTCCCGCTTCTTCCTCTCCCTTGAAGATGACCTCATGCGTCTGTTCGGCAGCGACCGGGTTGCGGCCATCATGGACCGTTGGGGCAAGGACGACCATGCACCCATTGAGCACAGCCTGGTGACCAGTGCCATCAGGAATGCCCAGAAACGGGTGGAAATCCGGAACGCCGAGATTCGCCGCCACCTTCTGGAATACGACGACGTCATGAACCGCCAGCGCGAAGCGGTCTACCGGCTCCGCGACGCCATCCTTCACGATGAGGACCTGCGCCCGGTTTATGACGAGATTGCTGCCGGCTTTGCGAGTATCCTAGTCCACCGGGTTACCAGCCTCTCGCGCAATCCTGAGGAGTGGGACTGGCCCGGTCTTCGTGACGAGCTCGGCCGGACCTTTCTTGCTGACATCAACCTTTCGGCTGAGGAGCGGCAGCACTGCCGTCCCGACCGGCTTGAGGCGGCAATCACCGAACTCGCGGCCCGTCGTTATGAGGAGCTGCAGCAGGAGATCGGCCCGGAGAAGCTGCGGGATTTGTGCCGGTTCCGTTTTCTGGTAACCCTTGATGAGGCCTGGCGCGACCACCTGCACGCACTTGACATTGTCCGAGAAGGCATTAGTCTACGAGCATACGGTCAGAAGGACCCGCTGGTGGAATACAAGCAGGAGTCCTTCAAGCTCTTTGAGGAGATGATGTCGGACTTCTATCGTGCGGCGTTGACATTTCTCTTCCGGGCCGACCCGTTCACAGGCCAGGACCGGCTCCGTCAGCCGTCCCGGCCCGTTGTCCGGGCCTACAAGCCCGAAGGCTCTGTCGCCAGCACGACGGAGAGGTCCGAGACGAAGCCGGTTCAGATTCGGCGGACCGAAGCCAAGGTCGGCCGCAATGCTCCCTGTCCGTGCGGTTCAGGGAAGAAGTACAAACGATGCTGTGGTAGTAAAGTCCCGCTAAAGTCGTAAAAGGAGGAGCAATGGCAAAAATCCCAAAGGGACGAATCGTTCTCTATGTTGTCCTGGGCGTAATCGTCATCGCGCTCGGGGTCTGGATATTCACCGTGAGGAGCAAGGAAGCTCAACTTGGCAAGGGACGCAAGTTCACCACCGAGGATGTCCCAAAGTTCGTCCGGGACCGAACCAGGCAGGTGGACAGACTCCAAGAGGACCTGGCCAGACTCTCCGGCCCGGAAGTTGACCAGGCGCTGCAGCTCTTAGAACAGGCGCGTCAGGGGCTAACCGAAATTCAGAACCTGACCGATAACGCCGAGCTCGCCAAGAAGCGGGACGAAATCTTGAACGCTTTGACCGAAGCACGCAAACTGAAGGTCAAGGCAAAAAGAGGACGATAGGTCCCAGTTCGCTAAAAGGCCGGGGCGGAGTAAAAGGAGGTCAGGATGAAGACGCGAATTCTGGTCTGGGCAATAATCGGCCTTCTGGTAGTCGCAACGGTTATCTTTCTCTTTGTCAGCCCGAAACGGGCCGTCCGGGTGACGCTGGAAGAGCTCAAGCGAGGTGCCACTCAGTCCGAAAACCGGCTCAATCGCCTCTTGACCGAACTGACAGCCGCCAAGACCGGCCCCTTCGCCCCGGCCAATGCCGAGTTGCTTTCCCGAGCTGAAGCGATGCTGGGCGAAGCCCGGCAACTGATTGAAAAGGTGAAGATGGCTTCCGACATTCGTGAGGCAAGTGACAACCTGGCCAAGGCAAACAAACTAATAACCAAGGCGCGACGTGTCCTCCGGGAAGCCAGCCGACCTCCAAAACCCGGCAGAATCTAAGATGAGAAGGCCCCGCTGCTAAAACCAGCGGTAGCTGAGTCGCGGGAACTGAGGCAGACCAAGCAGCTTGGCAACACCCTCTTCAAGTAGTCGCCGTAGCCAGTAGTTCAACCTTGGTCTGGACCGGACAAGTCTCGGTTCTCCCCTGATTCCTGCCAGCCGGCCGCAGATGCGCTTGGCATCCTCCAGGGTTCCTAATGAGTCAACCAGACCTAGCTCCTGCGCCTGCCGACCGGTGAGAATCCGGCCATCGGCAATCCTTCGGACGCTGTCCATGGGCAGTTTCCGCTCTTCACTCACCACCTTCACAAACTGCTCATAGACATCGGAAACTACCTCCTGAAGCAGCTGGCGGTCACGGTCGGTCATGTCGCGAAACGGCGAACCCAGGTCCTTTGCCTCACGCGACTTCACAACCTCCACCTTCACACCGACCTTATCCATAAGCCCCCTGAGCACCGGCACCTCCATGATGACGCCGATTGAGCCGGTCAGAGTTCCCGGATTTGCCACAATCACATCTGCCGGTGTCGCAACATAATAACCGCCCGATGCCGCCACCGTGCCCATTGAGACTACAACCGGTACCTTGTTTTCTCGGATGCGCCTGATTTCCGAATATATCTCGTGCGCTGGTGTCACCACCCCGCCGGGACTCTCAACCCTGATAAGAATCCCCTTTACCAGCGGGTTCCGCTCCAAAGCCTTCAACTGTCGGATGGTCTCGCGGGAGTCGGTGATTGTTCCTTCAATTTCCACATAGCCAATCGCTCCGGCCCAGGGTGCTGAGAGAACAAAGTCCCTTCTTGCCACCCCCATAAGCCAGCGGGCAACCAGACCGAATAAAACAAAAACGGCAAGAACGATAACTACAATCAGAATAATGAGGGTCTCCCGCTTCATGGCATGAACATCTTCTTCGGTCGTAGGCTCTCGGCTTTAGTGAATGGGCCCTAGTGGACTCGAACCACTGGCCCCTGCGTTATCAGCACAGTGCTCTACCACCTGAGCTAAGGGCCCGTTACCTGTTATAATACGAAAAATGTCCTGACGGTCAAGCCCGCCGCTTGAGCCGCCAGCCCTCCTTTGTGTCCTCAATTATCCAGCCGAGCTTGGTTATCTCCTCCCTGAGCCGGTCGGCCTCTGCCCAGCTCTTTGCCTGTCTTGCCGCCTCCCGCTGTTCCGCGAGCCTTGTGACATCTTCAGGAGGTCTTTCTGCAGTCTGCGCCAGCCCCAGACCCAAGACCTGGTCAAAGTCTAGCACGGCCTTCCAGGCACGTCTATCCTGCCGCCTGTTCCCTTCCCGCACAACATTCCACACCACTGCCAGCGCCTGCGGGATGTTCAGGTCGTCCTCAATCGCCTCCCGAAACTCCTGCCGGGCTCTTTCTGTCCAGTCGGCGCCGGTGCTCTCGGGCCAGCCCTGCGCATTCAGCCCCAGCTCCCGTAATCCCCGCAAACCGTTCTGGGCTGATTCCAGCGCCTCACGGGTAAAGTTCAATGGCATCCGATAGAGCGCAGTATGGCAGAGATAACGGAATGCCAGAGGTTCAAACCCCTGCTCTTCAAGCTCAGTAATTGTAACAATGTTACCTTCGGACTTCCCCATCCGGGTATCGCCAAGCTGCAGAAAGGCATTGTGACACCAGATTGAGACGACCTCGTGGCCGGTGGCGGCAAAGTTCTGTGCCCGCTCGTTTGTGTGGTGGACCGGGATGTGGTCAATCCCGCCGGTATGAATGTCGAACCGCTCGCCCAGATATTTCATTGACATTGCCGAGCACTCCAGATGCCAGCCGGGAAAGCCCCGGCCCCAAGGTGAGTCCCACTGCATCAGATGCTTGGGCTGATTGGTAATCCAGAGCGCAAAGTCCGAAGGGTTACGCCGCTCCGGGTCAACCTGCACTCTGGCACCAGCCCGCTGCTCTCCAAGATTCAGCCGGCCCAAGCGCCAGTAGTCCGGAAACTTGCCGGTATCAAAGATGAGGCCGACGCTCGTCCGGTAGGCAAAACCGTTGGCCTCAATCCGCCGGACCAGCTCAATCATCTCGGAGATGTGCTCGGTTGCCCGGCAGACGACATGCGGCCTTTGGATGTTCAGCTTTCTGGCGTCGGCCCAAAACGCCTCCTCGTAGAACCGGGCTATCTCCTGAGGAGTCTTGCCCTCGCGACGGGCACCCTGCTCCAGCTTGTCTTCTCCCAAGTCGTCGTCAGTCGTCAGGTGCCCGACATCGGTGATGTTCATCACATGTCTGACCTCGTAGCCCAGGAACTCCAGAACCCGTCTTAGGGTGTCGGCGAACACATATGCCCGGAAGTTGCCGGCATGGGCGAACCAATAGACGGTAGGCCCGCAGGTATAGACCTTCACCCTGCCGGGCTCTACCGGCGCCAGCTCTTCCTTCTGGCGGGTCAGCGTGTTGTAGAGCCTCATCTGCGGCTGATTCTAACCGCAAACCCGGCACAGGTCAAACCGGTATCGGCCTACCGCACGACGACTACCTTGCGGACGCTTGACGCGGGACGCGCGACGCCGGATTCCCTCGCCCCTTGCGGGAGAGGGTCGGGGTGAGGGGTGACAAAGTAGACGCCCGGGGCAAGACGCGAGACATCGTTGGCGCCTGGACTTAGCTCCATGACCTTGCGGCCGGTGATGTCGAGCAGAACGCTGGACGCTCCATGTGCGACGCCGGACGCCGAAGGCAGAAACAGGACAGCGCGGACAATGGTGGCTGGAGGCTGTGAGTTGTTAGCTGTCGGCTGGCGGCCCTCCCCAATCCCCGGGCTCGGGTTCAACTTGCCCCAGATGCGGTAGGCGTTGTAAGTCCTGCCGCCGACTGTCCCTGTCCAGCCCTGATAGACCAGAAACATCTGACCGCCAGACCCGCGGGTTAGCGCCGGGTCCCACTGATTGCCTGCCTGTCTGACTACCGGGCCGCTGTCAACAACCACTCCTGTCGGGGACACCCGTGCACCGTAGATATCAGACTCGCCACCGCTGCGCCAATCCGTCCATACCATAAGATAGTTCGCGCCATCAAAGGCAAGAGCAAGTTCATACTGGTAGTTCGCCGCGGTTGAGATTGCTATTCCCTGCGGGTCAAGCACAACACCGGCCGGACTCACCCGCGCACCAAAAATGTCAGAGTAGCCGCTGCGGTAGTGCTCCCAGACCACAAGATAGTTCGCGCCGTCAAAGGCAACGGCAGGAAACTTCTGGTACTCTACCGCAGTTGAGATTGCTATTCCCTGCGGGTCAAGCACAACCCCGGCCGGACTCACCCGCGCACCAAAAATGTCAGCGTCCTCGCTCCTGCGGTAGTCC
>JBDRUJ010000008.1:19287-29215 GCA_039801285.1 Caldifarciminota bacterium | reverse complement strand
TACATTCCCTCTCCCATTGCGGGAGATGGTAAGGGTGAGGGGGGTTCCTGCGCCGTTCGTGCCTTGTCTGCTACGACATCTGCGACCCCAAGCGCTGGCGCAAGGTGTTCAGAATCATGAAAGGCTACGGCGAGCATTGGCAGTACTCGGTCTTTTTCTGCACCCTCAAGGAAATTGACCTAGTGCGTATGCAGTCCGCTCTTGAAGAAGTAATGAATCTCAAGGAAGACCAAGCGCTGATTATTGACCTAGGTTCCGACGAAACTGCTGCTCGCGAAGCGGCGGCTGTTATTGGGCGTCCTCTGACCGAAATTGACGAGCGGATAATAATAATTTAGTGCTTGACAACAAATCTGCCGATGCTATTATTGATATGCTATCCCATGGGGATGGAGAAAACACGCGGTAAGTGTCGTCGGCTTACCGCCCTTGGCACCGCGGTAGTGTGAAGCACAGAAAAAGGTCAGATGCTCTTTGAAAATTTGGAGTCTGCGAGCATCAAGGTAGCGAAGGGGGACTTAGGGAATGCTCGCAAACCCTAATTCATTGAAATCAAATAGGGTTCGAAATATATCATGAAATCGCACTTCCGTAAAGCAGGAACTCGCAGAGTCACGCTCGCAAACGGCAAGCTAACCACTGGATAAATATCACACATAACTGAGCGGCAGTAGCACTGACCATTCTGAACTTCACCTACTGACACGCCGCTCGGCGCTCAACTATGCGATAAACCTCTGATGCCTAACGGCGTTGAGCACACCGAACAGAACGAAGGCATGCCCGACGGAACCCCGCCATGCAAAAACCTCTGATGCCTAACGGCGTTGAGCACAGCCCGGGAAGCGAAAAGCGGAAGGCACAATCCTCTGATGTCTGATGGTGATGAGTGCTGCCGGTGTCAAACAAACTGCCGGAAAGTTGTTATAATCAATGAATGCCGCTAATGGCGTTGAGGAATATAACTCATAAAGGAGCTGAGAATGGCAAACTATCGTGACGGTAAGTTTCTTTACCAGCCCGGTCTTGAGAGGATTTTGCCCCACTGCCGGAGGGGGTTTGCGATTCTGTCGTCAAATCAGAACCGGGATGAGGAGAGTGAGAGGTCGGCGCTGGCCACCCTGCAGGGTCAGCTCAGGAGGTTGGGCGCGCCTTTCATTGAGCTTGATGGGGTGTGGGTTGATGCTGCCGGAAAAACTTTTCGGGAGAAGGCGCTGTTTGTTCCTTATCCTGGTGAGGGTTGGCAATCGTTGGACGCTTTTCTGAATAAGCTGGCTGAGATTGCCCGGGAACATCATCAGGATGGAATTGTCGCCAGCAACGGGCAGGAAGTCACACTGGTCTGGGCGGATGGACGCACGAGCGATTTTGGTGGCTTTCACCCGGACAGGTTAGCTAAGGCTTATTCCATGATTTCCAGGAGCCGGCACAAAGGGCAGAGTTTCGCGTTTGAGGGTGTCAGAGTTCCGGGCGGGCCGTTTGAGGCACTGGTGATGAAAAAAAGCGGCCATCTAGTGGAGGGCGAGGTTCGTTTTGAGGTAAAGGGGAGGTCCTTCCGATTTGGAGAATAAGACGCGCCAGCGGAGTCTTGGTCAGCAAGGGGTCTAGTGGGATTCGGATTGGACACGCGAGGCTCGGACTTCAGCTGCGGGTAGCCAGGCGCTCTGAGCCATAGTTTCTTTCAAAGTTCGGGAGAAGATTCTGCTTGACATGGGATAGGGTTGTCTGGTAACTTATCTTGTGGTAAAGCACAGGATTTATCCGCAGGCAAGGCCTTCAGGGCAGGAGAAAGGAGTTTGAGATGATGTCTTCAACCAGACCCGAGGCCGGTAGGCCTAAGACGCTCCGCCGTGCCAAGAAGACAAGCACCACCATGCAGTATGTGATGTTCTTTGCTGTGGCGCTCATCGTGCTTGTTGTCGTCGTGGTGGCAGTGACCGGCACAAGAAAACGCTCGGCGCCCAAGAGGGAATCAACCGGAAGGCCGAGGAGTTCGGCCTATGATGTTGAGGGCGGAACGGTAGCGCGGCGCAGCCGCACCGTGGGCCGCCTCAGCCGGGAACGGAAGGTTGAGCGGAGCAAGAAGCGCGAGGAAAGAAGCTCGAGAACTGCCGAGCGGACAAGAGAGGCCAGAACCGAAACACGAAGAACCAGCAGCAGCCGGATTAGTGGAGTGTCGTCAAGCCGGCGGGAGAAGGGCAGGGTGCTGGTAGCAATTATTGAAGAGAGCGGAGTCCGCTACGCCCTGATTGGTGACCGCCGGGCAAAGAGTGGTGATGAGATTGATGGCCGTAAGATAGTTGACATCGGCAAGGATAATGTTCAGGTTCAGCTCTCCACGAATGTCTATACGGTGAAGCTCGGTCAACCGCTGCCTTAGCCGACAGCCTGATGCGGCGCGGTCTCTGGTTATTATTTCTGACGCTGGTGAGCGGGGTCTTTGCCCGCGAGCTGGTTCAGAATGGCCGGTTTGAGCTGCCGCCGGATTCGGGCTGGGAGGTAATAAGGTGGGGTGACTTTCCTGATACCGGCAACTGCCGGCTGCGCTGGCAACACAGTCTGAACCCCGACCGGGATTTCGAGGTCTTGATTCACAAGATGCTGCACCAGGGGATGAAGCTTTATCAGAAGATTCCGGTCACAACGCTTGATTTGTGGTTTTCGGTCTTCTGCCGGCTGACCGCGAAGAGTGAAGATGATTCGCTGTTTGCCGCGGCCGCGGTCTGTCTGGAATATCTGAATGGTGCCGACTCGGTGCTGGGTGAGAGTCGCATCTATTCGGCGACCCGGGGCTGCACCTGGCAGAGCGGGCCGAACCTTCATCTGCTCCGCGCCCCCGACTCGCTGAGCTGGCACCGGTATCGTATTTCCGTTAGGTCGGAGCTGGAGAGCCTGCCCGGGGTTGAGCCGGAGTCGGTCAAGGCGATTCGGGTTGCGCTTCTGGCCTTTGTCCTGGGTAATTGTTGAGGGGTCTATCCGGCGGCGAAGGTCTTCGCCGATGACATCTCACTGAGCACCGTTGATGCACCACTGTTTGAGTTCCAGAGTTTCAGGATTGATGATGGAGGCGGGGTGGCCAATGGCAAGCTTGACCCGGGTGAGGAGGCTGACCTGATTCTGGTGTTGCAGAATGTGGGGAGCGGTGTTGGGCCGACCGAGGCGACTCTGGTCAGCCACGAGCCGTCCCTTGTTGTGATTGACGGAAGCGGTGCCTTCGGTCCGGCTGGTGCGGGCGAGACAACCGCTTCAATCAGCGACCGTTTCCGGGTGCGGGCTCAGCCGGATGCGCCGATTGAACTTCCTGCCTGGTGTGACCTGATTGTGACAGGTTCAGGCTACCATGACACTATTCCGATTCCGGTGATTGTTGGCGATTCGATGAACCTGCCGGCCGGGCCTGACGGCTACGGCTATCGCATCTACGACTGGACCGACTCCTGCTATTCGGCACGGCCGGAATATGACTGGTTTGAAATCCGGGGCATCGGCACGCCGGTTTTTCTGGGTGACGATGCGGTGACGAGCATTGGGCTGCCGACCGGTTTCGGGCCGTGGCGTTACTACGGTCAGAGCTATGAGCGGCTCTCCATCTGTTCCAACGGCTGGATTGCCGCCGACACCACCAGCCGGTGCGACTTCACCAATGTCGAGCTGCCCTATGCCGGAGCGCCGCCCAATATCGTCGCCTTTATGTGGGACGACCTTTATCCTCCCGGCTACGGCAATATCTGGTTCTTTCACGATTCAGCCCATCACCGGTTCATCATTGAGTTCGACTCGGTGCCCTATTTCTCGCCCCGTGAGGCTTGGGAGAAGGTTCAGGTCCAGCTCTACGACACGACGGTGGTAACACCGACCGGCGATAACTCAATTCTCATTCAGTTCCAGACTGCCAACCACTACCAGTCGGCAACGGTGGGGCTGCAGAACCGGGATGGGAGCTCAGGGCTTACCCATGTTTGGAATGATGTCTATCCCAGGGTCTCGGCACCATTGACAGCCCGGCGGGCGCTCCGGTTTGAGACGGTTGCGAACGTCGGGGTTGCGGATTCGTCCGATTTCGGTGCCGGCTCAGGGCCAAGGCTGGAGGTGGCGCCCAATCCGTTCCGGTCCCGGACAAACATCAGGTTTGGCCCGGCTTCGGACCGCGCGAAGTTCAGGGTTGCGGTCTATTCTGCCGATGGCCGGCTGGTGCGGCAGTTGGTCCCAGAGGCCGGTTCCGGATGTTTTGTCTGGGATGGCTGTGACGAGCTGGGCCAGCCGGCCGGGGCCGGGCTGTTCTTTGTCCGGGCCGAAGCCGGAACCAGGCGACTCGTTCAGAAGCTTGTCCGGCTTCCATAATGGCGCTTGACTCATAAAGAGCAGGGACTATACTTTGCTCACGCCCTAACGGGCAATGAGCTCACACCGGCCTGCTAGTGGGCAGAGGTGTTAGCAAAGGCCGAAAAGAGAAGTTACAGGAGGTAGTCTATGTCAAAGCATCTGTCGGTAGCACTGATACTGGTGCTTGGCGCCGGCCTCGCAGTTGGTGCGTGGCAGTCGGCGGGCGGGCCCAGTGACGGTGCTCAGGTCAAAATCATCGAGCAGAGCTCCAAAGGGACAACCTTTGAGGTTGTGGTGCCGGGCGTTGAGGTGACGCCGGTTACCGCCGAAGGCAGAGTCTATTCCCAACTCTCGCTGCCCGGTGAGGTGATGGCTGTTCTTGAGGAGGGGAAGCCTCAGGTTCCGAAGGTTTCGGTGCTGCTTGGGATTCCCAGCGGAGCCGAGATATCGGTGCAGGTCCTGACCAAGGAGACGGAACGTTTACCGGTGAAGGATGTCTATCCTCTGCAGCCACCGCTTCTGGATAACGAGGAACCCGGACCTTTCGTGATTGACCGGCAGTTCTATACCCAGAATACCAGCTATCCAGGCCGGGATGTTGCGGTCATCAATACCGGTGTCTGGCGCGACCTGGCGGTTTGCAATCTGCAGGTCTATCCGGTTCAGGTGAATCCGGCAAAGGGCGAGATTGAGGTTACAAAGAGAATCCGGGTTCGGGTTGACTACACGGGCGGCTCCTATCCGGCAACGGTCGCCGACTGGATGATTCCCTTCTATGCGAAATATGTTGACAACTTCCAGTTCCTGCCGGTTCAGCCTCAGGACTACAACCCCGGTGTCAGGTATCTTGTGGTCTGCCACCAGAACTACGCTACTAATGCATGGCTCACCGACTCCCTGCTCGGCTATGTGAAGGCGCGGGGCTATGACGTCCGGATGATTGTCAAGCCCAGCTTCACCGCTCAGGAGATAAAGGACTCAATCCGGGCCGAGTACAACCGGAACAATCCCAAGACGCTCCACTTTGTTCTGCTGGTAGGCGAGTATGGTGAGATTCCGATGGGCTCATATTCGGGGGTTGGCCGCTCCGACTTCTGGTATTCGGACCTTGAGCCCTGGCCTGGTGGCGACAACTATCCTGAAGTGGTGCTTGGCCGGCTTTCGCCCAGCTCTCAGACCGACCTCGCCAACCAGATTACCAAGATTCTCAACTACCAGCAGAGGCCGCCTAGCACCAACAACTGGCTGGACAAGCTCACGATGCCTGCCCACTCGGAGCAGTATCCGGGAAAGTACTCCGGCTGTGTGCGCGGCATCTACTTCATGCCCAAGCCCTTCTGGAATCCTTCAGTGGTTGAAACAATCATGGGTTACTACACCGGCAACACCACCGTCACCAATGCGCTCAATGCCGGCCGGGGGATTGTTGCCTATCGGGGTCATGGCGACTATACCGAATGGTGGCAGTGGGGAACCGAAGGCTCCTGGTTCAACTCTCATGTTTATGCCCTGAACAATGGCGACATGACGCCGGTGGTCTATAACATCGCCTGCAACTGCGGTGACATCTATCAGAGCGAGTGTCTCTCCGAGGCCTGGATGCGAAAGTTCCCGGGCGGTGCGGTCGGGAACTTCGGGGCAACACAGGCATCCTACACCTATCCCAATCACGGCATCTGCTCGACCCTGGTCCGGGCGACCTGTGACACCTGGACCATCACCGTGCCGGGTGTCCGCAACTACGGCCCGACCCCTTATCTCCTTTCCGAAATCAAGGCCTATGGTGTTGACGCCTATGTTGCCAAGTACTGGCCGTCGAGCCCCTATCCCTATAACATCTGGATGTACGTGGTCCTCGGCGACCCGTCGATGCCGGTCTGGTGCGGCGGCATGCCCCAGCAGCCGACGGTCACAGCTCCGGACTCGATTCCGCTCGGGCCCTATAATCTGAATGTTACGGTTCAGGTTGGCGGCAGGCCGGTTGAGGGCGCGCTGGTCTGCGCCTGGAAGGAGCCGGACTTCTATGTTGCCGAGCGGACCGACGCCTCAGGTGTTGCGACGCTCGCGGTGAATGCCGGGACACCGGGGCAGGTCCTCCTGACGGTGAGCGAGGGCCATGCCCAGCACTCAACCCCTGGAGTTCAGCATACACCGATTCTGCCCTATCAGCGCCGGATTCCGGCTGGTGGTGGTGGCCAGCCCCAGCCGAACCTGGTCTATGCGGGGAATCAGGTGATTGACTCGACCGGCAACAACAACGGCAGGTTTGACCCGGGCGAGACCGGCAAGATTTATGTCACCCTGCGCAACACCGGCAATGCCGAGGCGCAGAATGTGACCGCCCGGCTCAAGTCAACCCATGTCCAGTTCCAAATCACCGACTCAACAGCCGCCTATGGGAACATTCCTGCCGATTCGAGCCGGACGAATCGCGCCGACCCGTTCTGGGCACTGGCCAATGCCGCAATTCCACCCGGCACGATTGTCCAGTGCACCCTGAGGGTCCATTCTGACAACTTTGCCCACGACTGGGTCTATACCTTCAATCTGCAGGTGGGCGAGCCGCCGGTTCCGGGCCAGTTTGTGATTGACCTGGACACGGGAGCAGTGCTCCTTTCGGTCTGCGGCATCGGCTCAATCGGGTTTGATGAGCCGCAGGCGCAAGACCTGGGACAGGGCTTCAGGGTGCCGAAGACCGGCTCCAACACCTTGTTCTTCGGCGCCTTGATGGCTGGCAACTCTCCAAGCTACCTGGTTGACCACTTCTATGGCCAGCCGGCATCAGGCTCTACCAACCACGACTGGAGGATGACCGACAGCTTCCGGATGGTGATTCCACCGACTCCAGCCCATGAGCAATGGCGCAGCCGGATGAACGATGGCGGCCATCCGACACCCAAGAACCTGAATGTTGAGCAGAAGTGGTTCATGCTTGCCAACCCAGCCTATGACGACTGGGCAATCGCCACCTTCAAGCTGACCAATAACGGCTCCCAGCCCATCAATGGACTCTATGTCGGGATGATTGGTGACTTCGACATCGGCTCGAGCGCGACCAGCAATACGGTTGTTTCCGACACGGTGCGCCGGGCAGTCTATATGCGCCAGTCCTCAACTGAGAATCCTTGCGTCGGCCTGGTCCTCCTTTCGCCGACAAGATTCGCCAACATCGGGGCTCTTGACCACGACCGCTATGTCTATCCCGACTCCTGCGTCACCGATGCCCAGAAGTTCCGGATTCTCAACGGCGGGATTGTCCAGCGCAACTCCAACCGGGCCTATGACTGGTCGGCATTTGTTTCAGCCGGGCCGTTCGACCTCGGTGTTGGTGGTGAAGAGCGGGTGGCTTTTGCGGTTGTCGGTGCCACCTCGGCAAGCGGCTTCTGGCAGGCAGCCGACAGCGCACAGGCCTGGTTCGAAGCCAACCTGCTTGGGGTCAGGGAGGAGGCGGCTGTTTCGGCAACACCCAGACGGCCGCTCTTCCTCAGCCCGAGTCTTTTCCGGACCGGCACCTGGCTCCATTACTACACCAGCACCGCCGGCAACATCGAGCTTTCCGCGTTTGATGCCACCGGCCGGCTGGTGGTGCAGGAGAGTTTTGCGGTCGGAAAGGGAACGGGCCGACTCTACTGGCGGCCTCAGGGTCTCTCCAAAGGAATCTACTTCCTGAAGGTCCGGAGTCCAGAGGCTCAGGCCACGGCCAAGTTCCTGGTTCTGGAATAGCCCGAAGGGCCATTAGAACCGGCTGGGGCGCCAATCGGCGCCCCAGCTCCTTTTAGACCGCAAACAGGTAATTGAGAGCATGACTCAATGCCACTGGCTTGACTTTCGGGTTGGGAAGGGCATTATAAGAGAAATTCCGAATGACGAAGTGTGAATGAGAAATGTTTGGAGGTCTTTATGCCTGAGCTGAAGCCGGTGGTCTGGATTGCCGCCGGTCTTATCCTCGCCGCGCTGGAGATGGTTGTGCCGGGCATGGTCATCATCTGGTTCGGGGTGGCGGCGGTGGTGACCGGGGTCCTGGCAATCTTCATCCATAATCCCTATTTTCATTTCGGGGCGTTCATCGTGCTCTCCGGCCTGATGGTCTTCTTCTCGCAGTGGATTGGCCGCAGACTCACTAGGCAGGAGCCGGAACCGGTAGGCGCGCTGCGGATGCTGGGGGCAGTCGGAACCGTGGTTTCGGAGATTGGGCCTGAGAAGACCGGCCGGGTGAAGGTTTCGGGCGAGGAGTGGCGGGCCGATGCGGCAGTGACTATAACTGTAGGAACGAAGGTGAAGGTGTTACGGGTGGAGGGGACAAGGTTGATAGTCGAGCCTTTTATTGATTCCCGCGTGCGCGGGAATGACGAAATATAAAGGAGTCAAAATGACCGTACTGATAGTTGTCATTCTGGCCTTTCTGTTTCTCTGGGCAGTTTTGGGATTGAAGATTGTTCGGCCTTATCAGCGGGGCGCGGTGGAGCGGCTGGGCCGGTATCAGAGGACGGTTCAGCCGGGCCTGAACTTCATCATCCCGTTTCTGGAGCGGCTGATAAAGGTTGATATGCGGGAGCAGGTGGTGGATGTCCCGCCCCAAGAGGTCATCACCAAAGACAATGCGACAGTGACGGTTGACGCCATCATCTATTATGAGGTTACCGACCCGGTGAAGGTGCTCTACAATGTTGCCAACTTCCGGATGGCGACCATCAAGCTGGCCCAGACCAATCTCAGGAATGTGATTGGCGATTTGACGCTGGATGAGTCCCTGACCTCGCGCGAGCGCATCAATGCCAAGTTGCGGGATGTCCTAGATGAGGCGACCGACAAGTGGGGCGCAAAGGTTACGAGGGTGGAGCTGCAGCGGATTGAGCCGCCCAGCGATGTGACCGAGGCGATGCACCGGCAGATGAAGGCGGAGCGGGACCGGAGGGCGGTCGTGCTCGAGGCCGAGGGAATCAGGCAGGCGGCAATCCTCAAGGCCGAGGGCGAGAAGCAGGCAAAAATCCTTGAGGCAGAAGGCCAGGCGACCGCGATTCAGCGGGTCGCCGATGCCGAGAAGTACAAGCTCTTGACGGTGGCTGAGGGCGAGGGTCAGGCGATTGAGCGGGTCTATGCGGCAATTCACAAGGGCAATCCGACCCGGGACCTGATTGCGATAAAGTACCTTGAAGCCTTGACCAAGATGGCCGAAGGGAAGGCAACCAAGCTGTTTGTTCCCTATGAGGCATCGAGCGTCCTGAGTGCCGTGGCGGTGATTGCCGAGGCATTGAAGGAAGGGAGAAAAGAAGAGGAGGAAGGGGGACGGTGAAGGGGTGAAAGATAAGAGCAAACTAGCCTTTTTCTGACAATGGCTGACTGGCATCTGAAGCCGGCAGATGCGGTTCTTGTCGAGCTGGGCTCAGACGGCATGCAAGGTCTGGGTAAGGAGGAGGTAGAGAGGCGGCTGGAACGGTTTGGTCCTAATCGGTTGCGGGAGCGGGAGGGACGCAGTCCACTGGTGATTCTGCTGGGGCAGTTGACCTCAATAATGGTTATTGTCCTTCTGGTTGCCGGAGTAATTTCAATCCTTCTGCGTGAGTTCACCGATGCCGGGGCAATCTTCGCCATCGTGGTCCTGAAT
>JBDRUJ010000008.1:0-19277 GCA_039801285.1 Caldifarciminota bacterium | reverse complement strand
GTTCAGGGCTGAGAAGGCGCTGCAGGCGCTCCGCCAACTGGCGGTGCCCAGGGTCAAGGCGCGCCGGGATGGCCGGGTGTTGGAGGTTTCTGCTAAGGAGCTGGTCCCTGGTGATATTGTCCTTCTCGAGGCTGGAGTCCATGTGCCGGCCGATGGCCGGCTGCTCGAGGCGGTGAACCTGAAGGTCTCGGAAGCGACCCTGACCGGTGAGTCGGTGCCCGTGGAGAAGATAAATGGTGAGCTGCGGTTGACAGGTAGCGGGTCAGCAGACATTCCGATTGCCGAGCGCCGGAATATGGTCTATCTGGGAACAGCGATTGTAGCGGGACGAGGGACAATGGTCGTCACCGAGACCGGGATGAACACGGAGCTGGGTAAGATTGCCGAAATGCTCCAGACGGTGAAGCGTGAGAGGACACCTCTACAGAAACGGCTCGAGCGGCTGGCAAGGGAACTGGCAGCAGCGGTTCTGGTGATAGTGGCAATCGTCTTCGGCTTGGGGGTTTTGCGCGGTGAGGACTATCGGCTGATGTTTCTCATTGCTGTTTCCATGGCGGTTGCGGCAGTCCCTGAAGGATTGGCGGCAGTGGTAACGATTGCGCTTACCCTTGGTACCCGTCGGATGCTGGCCCGCAATGCACTGATTCGACGGCTGAATGCCGTTGAGACATTGGGTTCGGTCACGGTCATCTGCTCGGACAAGACCGGCACCCTGACCCAGAATCGGATGACGGTGACGATGCTGGATGTTGGCGGTGACCGGCTCGACCTCAGCGTCATACCGGCTACCAGTTGTCCGGTCTTTTCGGGCAAATCGGGCGATGCCTTCCGGCTCTTGGTTGCCGGTGGCGCACTGTGTAACGACGCCTTTTTGGAACCGGAGGGTTCAGCTGGGGAATGCGGAATGCGGAAGGCGGAAGGCGGAGGGCTGAAGAAGGTCGTCGGCGACCCGACAGAAGGGGCGCTGGTTCTCTTGGCAGAGGAGCTGGGTTTGAGTCAGGCAGAACTCAGGCGGTTGTTACCAAGGGTCGGCGAGGTGCCGTTCTCTTCTGAACGGAAGCGGATGAGTACCGTCCACGAGATTAGTGGAGAATCCAAAAACAACAATGAGCTGCTGCTGATTAGCAGTCTGAAGAGGACTCAATCGTTCAGAAACTGGGATGGTGTCCCGGCAGAGGCCAAAAGATTCGTCTTCACCAAGGGCGCAGTTGATGTCCTTCTGGAACTTGCCAGTTCGGCCTGGGTAGAGAATCGTCCTGAGCCCCTCAGCCAAGACCTGCGGCAACGGATTATAGAGGCTCATAACAATCTCACGACAAAGGGAATGAGGGTCCTGGGAATTGCCTTCCGGCCTTTGAATCTCCAGGAGGGAGAGCAGTTTGGCGAGGAGCAGGAGCGGGAGCTGATTTTCGTCGGGATGTGTGGAATGATTGACCCGGCACGCCCCGAGGTGAAGGAGGCGGTTCGGATATGTCGGGAGGCCGGCATCAGACCGGTGATGGTGACTGGCGACCATCTCCTGACGGCGCGGTTTGTGGCTCAGGACCTGGGAATACTGGAGCCGACTGGAGGTTCGTGTATTACCGGTGCGGACGTGGCTCGACTTTCGGTCAAAGAGCTAGAGCCGATTGCGGAACAAACCTCGGTCTATGCCCGTGTTGCACCTGAGCACAAGCTGGCAATCATCCAGGCGCTGCAGAACCGGGGCCAGGTTGTGGCGATGACCGGCGACGGGGTGAACGATGCTCCGGCTTTGAAAAAGGCCGACATCGGCGTGGCGATGGGTATCACCGGGACCGACGTTGCCAAGGAGGCAAGCGATATGGTGCTCCTTGACGACAACTTCGCCACGATTGTTGCGGCGGTGCGGGAGGGCCGGGCAATCTACGACAACATCCGCAAGTTCATCCGCTATACCTTTGCCTCCAACGCCGGCGAAATCTGGACGATGCTCATCGCGCCCTTCCTGGGGATGCCTTTCCCTTTGATGCCGCTCCAAATCCTCTGGGTCAACCTTGTCACCGATGGACTACCCGGACTGGCACTGGGGGTTGAGCCACCAGAACGGGATGTGATGAGACGGCCTCCGCGCCTGCCGAACGAAAGCATCTTCGCTCACGGGATGGCATTCAATATCATCTGGTCCGGGCTGCTGATGGCTGCAGTTTCGGTGGCAATGGGATACTGGGCGTGGCGCCGGGGGGATGCCGGCTGGCGGACGATGGTCTTTACCACTCTGACAATGACCCAGCTCTGCCAGTCGCTGGCGCTTCGTTCTCAGACCGATTCAGTGTTCACGCTGGGCATCGGCACCAACCGAGCTCTTCTGGGAACCTTTTTCTTGACACTTGTTATGCAGCTGATGGTGATATACCTGCCGTTCCTGCAGAGGGTGTTTCATACCACCGCACTGTCATTGGCTGACCTTGCTATCAGCCTCATCCTGAGCACCACTGTGTTCTGGGCGGTGGAGCTGGAGAAATTCATCAGAAGATGGCAGCAGAGACGAAAAGGCAAAAGATAAAGGTTCGCCTTCTTGACTTGGAAGAGGGGAATTCTATAATCGGCCGGTGAGCATAAGAGAGTTTCAACGGTCGGGAGTTCTCACGAAGGGAGAACTCCGGCAAAAGGGATTACTGCCACCAGTGGAGCGGCTGAAAAAGGGGCCGGTGGTAATAGTGGAGTGTGTCGAGAATATTCCCTGCAATCCGTGTGCCTATGCCTGTCCGCGCGGGGCAATCAGGATTGAGGCCGGGCTGACAAATACACCCAAGGTCGATTTCTCCCGATGCAATGGCTGTGGTCTGTGTGTTGCAAAGTGTCCGGGACTGGCAATCTTTGTGGTTGATGCCACATTCTCAAAAGAGGAGGCTGCCGTTACGCTGCCCCATGAGCTTCTGCCCAGACCCAGGGTTGGTGAGCGGGTCGCAGCGGTGAACCGGGCAGGCCGAGTTGTCTGTCAGGGGCGAGTCGTTCAGGTGCGGGATGCAAAGGCGCTTGACAGGTGTGTGGTGGTGACAGTGGCGGTGCCGAAGCGACTCTGGAATGATGTCCGGGGAATCAGGATGCGGAAAGGAGTATGATGGGCATCGGGCTGATGGTCCTGGCGGTGATCGGGGTGACGCCCCAAATGCCTTTGAGTATTGCCGGCAGTGATGGCGGGCTGGCAATCTTTGCCAATCCGGCCGGTCTGGGCCGGGGGAAAGGGCTTGAGTGCTACTACATTTACAACTTTCAGCCGAAGCCGGTTATTCACAACAGCACTCTGGTTCTGGGTCTCGGCTCGCTGGCCGGTTACTGGGAGCCGGGGAGCGGTCGCTATGGTGTCGGGCTGGGTATGGAACAGGATGAGTTGCTTGTCGGAGCCAGGATGGGGTTTGATTCTGTTGCAAGATGGGACCTTGGTGCCATGTGGCGACCCAGGAGCTGGGTCTCGATTGGCGGCCTCTGGCAGGATTTGAATCACGGTTGGGGAGCAGTGAGCGTCGGAGGCGCATTCAGGCCGTTCGGCCCGAGGCTGACGCTTTTTGGCGAGGGGTTCGTTGATGCTGCACCGAGACCGGTCCTTGGTCTTTTGGCTGAGCCGGTGAATGGGCTGAAATTCGGTCTCAGGGCTAAGGTGCCGTTAGCCGGTGAAGGGTTCGGTTTTACTGCGGGACTGAACATCGGTCTGGGCAGAGTCGGACTTGGCGCAGTTCGGAGCCAGGCTCCTGAGGAGAACGGGTTGTGCCTGAGGGTGGGGGCGGCAGGTCAAAGGTCACTAATCCCTGAGAAAGGCAGGGTTCTTGAGATTGAGCTCAACTGTCCGGTGCTCGACCAGCGGCCCGGGTTCAGCCTTTCCGGTTATGGAAGGTGCCGGACAACCTGGAGCCTTTTGGATTTGTTGCAGAAGGCGACAGAGGACAAATCGGTCCGGGCAATATTTCTGCGGCTTGATGGCTTTGAGATGAGCTATGCGCAAGCCCAGGAGTTGCGGGCGGC
This sequence comes from Caldifarciminota bacterium, assembly GCA_039801285.1. Classification (GTDB taxonomy): domain Bacteria; phylum Hydrothermota; class Tepidihabitantia; order Tepidihabitantales; family Tepidihabitantaceae; genus JBDRUJ01. The sequence goes on along the minus strand of JBDRUJ010000008.1, from coordinate 15,296 downwards.
GCTGGAGCAGTTTCGGGCAAGGGGGAAGAAGGTCTATGTTTGGGCCCACAATTACGGGATGCTGGACTATTATATCGCGTCGGTCGCGGACCGCATCATTTGCCATCCGATGAGTGATGTGGTGATTCCCGGCATTTCGCTCCAGACGACATTTCTGAAGGGGACGGTGGAGAAGCTCGGTCTCAAGTTCCAGTTTCAGCGCCGGGGCCGGTATAAGAGTGCGGTAGAGACTTTTACAGAGGATTCGCTGACACCGGAGAACCGAGAGCAGTTGCAGGCGCTGGTTGATGCCTTTTATGAAGATTTCATCAGAGTTGTGAGCCGCGGCCGGAGGATGGAGCCGGCACGTCTTGAGTCCTTGGTTGACCGGGCACTCTTCCCGGCTGATGAGGCAAAAGGGGAGGGACTCGTTGACACCCTGGTCTATGACGACCAGCTCGATTCGCTGCTTGCTGCCGAGTTGCGCGGCCTAAGACGGATAAAGGAGCGGAACTATCGGAAAGAGGGCAGAATAGATGAGGGGTGGGGCAGGCTTCCGAAGATTGCAATAATCACGGCGGTCGGCAGCATCAGTCTGGGTGAATCGCACACCGATTTTCTGACCGGCTCAATGACTATGGGGGCAAACACGATTGTCCGGGCAATCAGGCAGGCGCGGGAGGATAAGAGGGTGAAAGCCATTGTTCTGAGGATTGACTCGCCTGGCGGTGACGGCTTCGCCTCGGACCTCATCTGGCGGGAATTGGAGCTAGCAAAGAAAAAGAAACCGGTAGTGGTCTCGATGGGAGCCGTTGCAGCATCGGGCGGCTACTACATCTCGTGTCCTGCGAACAGAGTCTTTGCGTTGCCCGGGACGGTCACCGGTTCAATCGGGGTCTTCAACACGTACCTTGTGAGCGAAGGGCTTTACAACAAGCTTGGTGCCCGACGGCAGGTCCTGAAGCGGGGAGAGCATTCTGACCTGGGCCGGGGCACAAGGGAGCTGACGCCGGTCGAGGATTCGATGCTTCAGGCGACTGTTGACCGTTTCTACGAGCAGTTTGTCCGGAAAGTTGCCGAAGGCAGGAATCTGACATTTGAGCATGTTGATTCGGTGGCCCAGGGCAGGGTCTGGGCAGGTGTTGACGCCAGACGTGCAGGACTGGTTGACAGCCTGGGCGGGCTGCTGGATGCGGTGGAGTTTGCCAAGGGGCTCGTCAAGGTGAAAAGGTGTGAGTTTGATTTCTATCCAAGGCAGAGGATGGGGATTCCCTGGAATCTGGACAGGTTTCAGGAGGGGCTTTTCTGGCTAAGAGCACAATGAGGCGCAAGCGACGAGTCGGACAGGGCCGAGGCAAAGAGCGAGAGACCATTGTCTGCCGGTGCGAAGAGGTGACACTTGAGGAGATTGAGCGGACGATTGAGCAGGGCTACCATTCGCTGGAAGAGCTGAAGCGACTCTTGCGCGTCGGTATGGGCCATTGTCAGGGAAGGGGCTGTCTCAAAATCATCGCCGGGATAATTCAGAGAAAAACCGGCATGCCGATTGCCGAGCAGCGATTTCCAACCAGCCGGCCACCTCTGAAACCGGTGCCGCTTGGACTCCTGGGCAGGAGTGGCTTGACCGATGAGTAGGAAGGCAGATGTAGTTGTGATTGGCGCCGGGATTACCGGTGCGGCAACCGGCTACTATCTGGCAAAACAAGGGCTGAAGGTCCTGGTCCTGGAAAGGGATTTTGCCTGCGCCGGCTCCACCGGCCGCTGCATCGGCGGCATCAGGGCTCAGTTTACCCATGACCTGACAATCAGGGTGATGCTTGAAAGCATCAGGATGTTTCAGGAGCTCAATCTGGAGTTAGACCATGATGTGGAGTGGTTTGCAGGCGGCTATCTCTTTCTGGCTTTTGACGAGGCCCGTAAGAAGGCATTCCTTGATGCTATTGATGTGCAAAGGCGTTACGGGCTGAAGGTAGATTTCATATCAAGTGAGGAGTGTTGCAAGATTGTTCCGGGACTCGATGCTCGTGGGCTGTTGGGCGGGGCCTACTGCCCGACCGACGGCCAGGCCAATCCCTTCAAGGTCACCTATGGCTACCTTGAGGGAATAAAGCGGCGGGGCGGAAGGGTGCTTGTAAGAACCGAGGTGAAGGAAATCAGGACTGAGAAGGGCAAGGTGGTCTCGGTTGTGACCCAGAATGGGGATGAGTTCTTCTGTGAAATGGTCTTGAATGCTGCCGGCCCATGGGCCAGGGATGTGGGAAGATTGGCGGGGGTTGATGTGCCGGTGACGGCCGATAGGCATGAGGCGCTGGTCACTGAGGCTGTTGAGCCGCTGTTTGACCCGATGCTCGTCGACTATCGGCCTGACGGCTGCTACTTCCTCCAGCACCGCGGAACAGGCCATTTTGTCGGCTGTTACACGCCTGTGCCTTTAGTCCCCGGGCACCGGGTTGATGCCAGCGACGAGTTCATCACCGAGATGCCCAGGAGGATGACAAGGCTGGTCCCGAAGCTTGCTGGTGTGAAGGTCCTCAGACAGTGGGCCGGCTCCTATGAGATGAGTCCGGACGGTAATCCAATCTGCGGGCCGACGCCGGTTGAGGGGTTCTATGTATCGGCGGGCATGAGCGGCCACGGCTTTATGTTCGGCCCGGCACTCGGCAAGTTGATGGCGGAGCTGATGGTTACAGGCCGCTCATCCATACCTCTTGATGGATTTTCCCTCAGCCGCTCCTTTGCCAAGGCCGAAGCGATGAAATAGGCCGGGGAATATTTCCGGCTCCAGAATGGTAAATAAGCTATCAGAGACGGAAACCAAGATTCCGGATGTTGAGCTTGTCCGGCAGGCACGGGCCGGTGACACCCAGGCCTTTGATGAGTTGATGAAACGGTACAGCGAAAGCATCTACCTGTTGACATATTCGATTGTGCGCAGTCAGGCCGATGCCAGTGACCTCTCTCAGGAGACCTTTATCAGGGCTTATCGGTCTCTTGCCAGATATGATGAGCGGTTTGCCTTCTACACCTGGCTGAGAAAGATTGCGGTGAATCTCTGTTTCAATCTCCTGAAGCGCCGGCGCCGGTTCCGGTTTCTGCCTCTGCCCATGAGTGACGACGAAAGGGAACGTCCGGACATCCCTGACCCGAGGCCCGGGCCTCCTGAAGAGTCGGGGCTGCGCCTGGACCTGGAGCGCGCGCTGAACAAGCTGCCACCAGAACAGCGGGCAGTATTCGTGTTGCGCGTGAACGAGGATATGAGCTATAATGAGATAAGCAAGACGCTCGGCATACCCATCGGGACCGTGATGTCGAGATTGAACCGGGCGCGGCAGCGGCTGAGAGAACTCTTGAAGGAGTATCTGCCATGAGTCCCAAGAGAGCGTGTCGCCAGGTAAGAGAGCTTATCGGGCCCTATGCCGATAACGAGCTTGACCAAGATGCCCGTTCCCGGGTCGAGGAGCACCTGAAGACCTGCCCTGATTGCCGGAGGGAGCTTGAGGCAATCCAGATGCTGCACAGGCTGGTCAGGGAGAAGGCGACACCAAGGCCATATGAAGGTTGGCTTGAAGAGCATCGTTTCCGGGTCCTGCACCGGCTCCGGCTGAATGAGAGGCTGGAGCGTGAGGTCAGAGGAGCGGCCCAGATTCCTTGGCTCAAACTGGCGACTGTTGCCGGTGGTCTGGTTGTTGTGCTTATTGTGGTTTTTGCCGGCTGGAGGGTCATGACCGAGGTAAGGGTGGGAAGGTCAAAGAGTATTGCCGGCATTGATACTTCCAATCAGGTTCTGGCCGAAAAGACCGAACCGGTGAAACCTGAAGCTGCCGCAAAAGGGACTAGGGGAGAGGTGGCTCTGGTCCGACCTTCTGCCGATAAGCGGCCTGGGGTGGTTATTCCGGCCGAAGAGCTTCTCCAGTCTCAGGCGGAGGGCGACCGGAGTTTTGCCGGTGAGGCTGAAGCTGGGAGCCACACAAGAGAGACCGGAGGTAGAACCACGATGAGCGGAAGAACTGAGTCCTATTTTCTTGAATATGAACAGGAGCCGGTTCTTCTCTCATTGCCCAAGCCCACAGTCCCAGTTCCGTCCGAAACCGGATTGGTCGTTCTCAGGTTGCTGATTGAGCCAGACAGCTCGGTCTCACTGGTCAATGTGGAACGCTCAAGCGGGTCGAGTCTATTGGACAGCCTTGCGGTGGAGATGGCAAAGGGAGCCCGGTTTCAGCCCGCGTTGGAGAAAGAGGAACCGGTTCGGGTCTGGATTGAACTCCCCATCCGTTTTCCATTGGGAAAGTAGCATTTAGAAAGTCCGCTTTTTGGGGAATAAAACCTCCCAGACAATTGTAAATCTGGTCAGGAGGTGGCAATGACCTATAGAAGCCATGTATTTGACCGGCACGATGAGTATGGTCTGAATATCAGAGTCGCCGCAATTGCGGCACTAGTCATGGTGATTGGCTGCTTTCTGTTTGTTAGGCAGCCAGAGGTGAAACCCTATCGGCTGAGGAGTGAGGTGCCACCGTTCGTACTTGAGCCGTTGCCGTCGGTTATCAATCCACCGGCCAACCCGCCTGCGGTCCAAAAGCCGGCGGTTCCAATTCCGGCCCGAGCTGGCGAACCGGCCGAGAGCACTGTTGGTCCGAGCATCTTCCGCGAGTTTGATAGAGTGGACGAGCCGCTGCCGGAGCTAAAGCCAGTGCCATTCTGGAAGGTAGAGAAGAAGCCAGTGCTCAGGTTCGAGGCGGTGCCGAGGTATCCGGAGCTGGCGGTTGCGGCCGGTATTGAAGGGAAGGTTGTGGTTGAGGCGGTTGTGGATACCTCTGGTGAAGTCGTTGAGCCGCGCATTTACCAGAGCTCGGGCAACCAGCTCTTGGATCAGGCTGCACTTGATGCCGTGGTCAAGTTCAAGTTTACGCCCGGTTATCAGCTTGACCGGCCGGTTCCAGTCCTGATTCAGCTTCCGTTCAAGTTCGAGCTCCATTAGGAGGTTTCTATGAAATCTCGGATTATCAGATTGCTCTTGCTTACCGTTGCTGCATTTAGCCTATGGGCCAAGACAGTCGTGCCTGGGCCGCGTCTGATTGTTGGGGAACTGCTCAGCAATGTTGAAGTGAAGGCACCCCTACGGTATGAGAACCTGACCATCTTTCCCCTGTCGGGCGATGGTCCGACAACAACGAGCTTTCTGACCCTTGAGCAGGCGATAGGCTCAGGACAGGTCCTGGTTCAGGAAAAGGGTTCGGGTCAGGTGAATCTGGTCAGGATGCAGAACCGGGGCAAGACATATGTCTTTGGAATGGCGGGCGAGATTGTCTCGGGTGCGAAGCAGGACCGGATGCTTCAGGATGATATCCTTTTGCCCCCAAACTCCGGTTGGCTTGATGTCCCGGTCTATTGCACCGAGCACGGCCGCTGGCATGGAAGTTCGCTGAGCTTCGGGACCAGGGGTCAGATGGTTGCTGGCTGCGTCAGGAAGGCGGCATCTCTGACCGAGAGCCAAACTGAGGTATGGCAGGAGGTGGATGAGGCTCACGCCAGGGTCGGTTGCAAGGCGCCATCCCATGCATTTGCTCGAGTCTATGATGATGCCAAGGTCAAGGAGCGGGCAGCGCCGTTCATCGAACGGTTGCAGAACCTGGTTTCAAAATATCCTGATGCGCAGGGTGTTCTTGTCGCGGTCGGCTCCAGGGTCCTCTGCGTTGACCTCTTCGGCTCAAAGGGACTTTTCCGAAAGATGTGGCCCAAGCTTCTCCGCTCCTATGTGATTGATGCCCTTGGTGAGGAGCCCGAAGGCAGTTTTTCCGAGTATGCGGCGAGAAGGTTCATCAGAACTGCGACAGGGATGGAAGTTAGCAAACGGAACACGCCGGGTGCGGGTGAGCTCTATCGGATTTCGGCATCTAACTCATCCGGCTCAGCCCTCCTGTTTATGAGCGCTTTGGTCCATCTTGACCTGTTTCCAGAGCAGAAATCACATTTGACCGGTCCTGAGGATGAAGGAGCACCCAGGCTGGAGATTAGGCGGCACAACAGCCGGTTGAGGGAATAGGTCTGGCAACATCGTTCAGTTGACAGCAGGGCGAGCCTCCCGGCTGCCGTAGGGGTTGCCCCGGGCAGGCCCTACCACTATATATTGTAGCCTTTGTTACAATCTAGCACCATCTGTAGTATTCTGGCTTTAGTGTCTCTTGGTCAGCGTCTGTCGCAACCTCTTTTTCTTTTCTGCGGTCTTCTTCGCGGCTTTCCATGCTCTTTTCGGTTCTCTATAAGGGCGCTTTTTACCGCTCTCTTTATGCTCCCTTTGTGCTGCAGCCATAGCAAAGTCTCTGGCTTTCGATGTTTCGGGCAGAAATATTTTCTCTTGACAGCTAACTATGCTTAGGTACACTGAAAATGAGGAGTTTGAGTGTTGGGCCATTTCTCAAACTGACTGAGAGCAGAGCAACCTATCAGATTAAGGAGAAGAAATGAAAGAGAAAAGAGAAAAGAGAAAAGAAACTCCTCGTCATCGTGCCCCTTCTGCTGGCACTTATCGGCTCAGCATACGCGGACTGGATTCCACTTGCGCCGATCCCTCCTGAGGTGGTTCCTCCCTACGCAGGCGCTGCGCTGACTTATGGTGGCGGACGGCAGCTCTACGCTATTATGGGCGGCGGAAGCGATGCGTTTCTGAGATACGACATCCCTAGCAACACCTGGTTTCCTATTACGTCAAATACCCCTCAATTTTCTGACGGAGCCGCACTCACCGCCGATACAGCAGAGGGCGTGATATACGCTCTGCAAGGAGGAGGAAGCCGGGAGTTCTGGTCGTATAATATCTACAGTAATTCCTGGTCTCGACTGGTTGACGCACCTCGTCCAGTCCTTTCCGGTGGTGCCCTTACCTTTGCCCGAAGAGGCGGTGAGAAGTTCGTGTATGCCATCTTTGGTGGGGGTAGTCCCGCATTCTACCAGTATGCCCGTTTCGGCCCCGCCTTAGGTGGTGGCATACAGCCTCAGGGCAACACCTATAACTGGTATTGCCTTCACGAGCTTTACTGCATAGACGAACAGAACGAGTATAAACAACTCTGGGCGAGTTCCGGTGCCTGGCTCGGCTGGATTCACCGCTCCGATTTTGTAACTATGGACACAATCTTCTGTGCGCCCTGCGACCCGCACTATGGCTTAGCCTATTTTCAGAGGCAGGTCATTGCTTACAGCCCTGATATTAATGACTGGAGGGGTTCTGCCCCGTTGAGAGCTACTCCTGGTCCGGGTGCCAGTGTCGGGACAATGAACTTCCCACCTTCTTTAGTTTGGCAACTATTCTCCTTGACCGGCAATTCCACATCACGGGTTCAATCTCGACTTGTGGTCCCACCTGGAACACATAACTGGGATCTTAGACCCTCCACTCCCGCGCCACAACTAATGGGTGCCGCAGTAGCATATGGGGAAGATTTCTACTACTACGCATTTCTAGGCGGAGGAAACCGCTGGTTCGGAAAACACCACTACATTTACGATGACTTGGGAGGCGGTGGAGAACAGTCTAAGGGGGCGACCTCCGGGGAAAACATAGCGGTTTGTGCCAATCCCAATCCGTTCTCTCACGGCACTTTTGTCAGCTTCTCGGTTCCGGAGAGATGCCGCTATCGGGCGATAGTCTATAACGCAAACGGCGAAGTCATCCGCACTCTTCTTGATCACGAACTCAGCCCTGGGACCCATTCGGTGAGCTGGAACCGGTGTTCAGACTCAGGAACCAGGGTCTCTGGAGGCGTCTATCTTCTCAGACTGGAAACCGCAAGGAGACAGTCGGTCGTGAAGCTGGTTGTGAGATAGTCTGAAAAAGGAAGCGAAATGGCCCAACACTCGACTCCTTTTTCAAGATTGGTCGCTGTCATTGCGTTTATCGCATTGGCGTCACCGGCAACATCTCAATATTTGGAGAGGGTTCTTCCGGTTTGCTGCCACCCGGATGACCGTGGTGCGGTTGTTGACCCAGGAGTAATGGTGTTCAGCCCTGACGGCAACAAGCTCTACTGTGGTGGTGGTTTGGGCTGGTCAATTGTTGTGGACTGTGCCACGAACCGAATTATCAAGAACCTGCCAACAGCTTTCAGTTCTGGCAACGCACTGTGGGTGAATAACAAGGTCTATCTTTCCACAATCAAGGGGACAACGATTATTGATGGGGTTGCTGACACCATCATCACAACTCTGCCAGTCGGTGTTGTCGGAGATGAGTATGGGTTTGTTTATAATGACTCCAATAACTGTTTGCTTACGCTGGTTGATGCCGATTCCGGCGCTTTGGCGGTGGTTGATGGCACTACCAATACCATCCGGGCGATATTGAGAACCAGCTCAAGGCCTTTAGCGGCATTCTGGAACCCGCACAGCAACCGTTATCATGTCCTCAATGGAGCTAATCGCGGTCACTATTTTCTCTGCCATATGACGGTGTTTGATGGCCGTTACAATCGAGTAATTGACAGCTTCCCGTTGGAGGTAACATCCCACGTTGCCGCAGCCTATGTCCCTTCTAACAACCACCTCTATGTCCAATTCGACACGACGCTTCTGGTCATTGACGGTGCGACCAACCAGATTGTCAAACATCTGCCGATTGCGATTGAGAATCTTGGCCTTACGCCCCGGTTTTTCTGGAATCCGGTTTTCAATCGACTCTATCGCTTCCCCGTTCTTCCTCCTGGCGATAGTGGATTCATCTTGGTGATTGATTGCACCGGGGATAGTGTGGTCAAAGGCATACCGATTGCTGGGCCGTTTTATTGGGGTCGCCGACCGGCATTTATCCCGGCGCTGAACCGGCTGTTCTTCAGTTACACCGATGGCATCGGCATCTTGGACTGCAATGCCGATACGCTGTTTGCCCGGTCAATCCCTATGAATGGATGGATATCCGATTTGGTCTGGAATGAACCAAGAAACCGTCTCTACGCGGCTCTCCACTCCTGTAATCAGATACGGCTCCTGGATGTGGAAAGCCTTCAGGTTGTTGATACCATTTTCACCGGCATCTCAACGATAGGCGCTGTGCTCCGAAATCCGTTTGTCAATAAGCTTTATGTCCGGAGCGTTGAAGATAACCGCGTAATCTCTGTTTCTGTTCTGGATTGCGAAACCGGCCGGCTTATCAGGCGAATCCGGACCGGTCTTGGCGGGTACGAAGAACAGCGGTTATCTCTTCACCCCAGCGGAAGAAAGTTGTATTGTCCGAACCAAGAGTCTAACACAATCGCGGTGATTGACTGCCTCTTGGACACAGTTGTGAAGACAATTCCAGTGTCTTCGGGGCCCTATGACCTCACGCTGAACACCACCAACCATAAGCTCTATTGCACCCACTTCTATAATCCCCTGCTGACTGTGATTGATTACGACGCGGATACTGTTCTTGCGACTGTTCATGTCCCTGTCGTGAATGGAAGTCCATGGGTTACTTGGCATGCAGGGGTGAACAAGGCGTATATTGAAGGAGTTACGCGCCTTGCGGTTGTTGACGGTGTTACCAATCGGCTTGTTGCAACCATACCCCATCTACGCAATGACCTGATTCAACCACCCGGTGCCTGCAACCTGAGGGACGCTAAACTTTACTTTACCGTCAGTCCGGGTATGGGGCCGATTATGAACGGAGTTTTTTACTCGGTTGATGCACTAGCCGATACGATTCTCGACTCCTTTCCGGTTCTGCCAGTTGGGTCTACATACGGTGTGGTCTGGAATCGGGCCGCAGACAAGGCATATTTCTATGCAGTGGCTTGGGATAAGTTTGTCGGTGTCGTTGACGGCGTCACAGACTCTTTGGTGGATAGCATCCTGCTGCCTTCACATGCCAATCAACTTACTGGGCCGATCAGCCATCCGCAGGAAAGCTATGTCTATTGGTGTCTGGAGGGTAACGACTCGCTAAATGGTGGCGTCCTGGTCATTGATTGCGACCGGGATACTATTGTCACACTTGTTCCATTTCCAGTAGCCGTCGAGGCTATGGAGATATACGGAATGAGTTTTGACTCGGCTGAGGATAGGGTCTATGTTGCCAGCCCCACATCCCATATCTATGTGATTAACGGCCAGCTTGGTGGAATTCAGAACTATCCGGCTGCGGGATACGGTTTGAAGCGGGAGATTGAATGCACGCCCAACCCGTTCCGGACTATAGCCGAAATCAGATACCATCTAAGGTTCGCAGCCGAAACTGAACTGAGGGTCTACAGCTCTAATGGCCGTTTGGTTCGGACATTGGTTCAATGCAGGCAAAACCCTGGCAACTACTCGATTGTCTGGGACGGCAAAGATAATTCTGGAAACGGACTCTCACCGGGCATCTATTTCATCCATCTCAAATCTCCAAACTGTCGAGAAACGAGAAAGGTAATACTCGCCAAGTAAGCAGACTGGTGCTAAATCGTTTTCCTCCTCCTGATATAGAACCCTGATTGGGCGAGAAAGGACGAGACTGCTCCGACCCTGGAGTCAGCCGGCTAAGAGATATAAATGAATCGCACCCAACAGGCGTGGGCTTCGCCCTGGATAGCGATGCGGCGCCGGGCGAAGCCACAAAACAGAGTGTTGAGATGAACTATCCGTGATTCCGTCCCCTTGAGCGAGATTGACATAAAAGCGCGGACAAGAACTGTAGGTGTGTCTCTGCTAAACTGCCCTTCTTCGATTAGCCCCGGTCTTTCCTTGACTCTCCTTGCCATTCGGGTATATTTGCCAGGAGAGTCTGGATAATTATTTAGTTTCAGGAGGAGTTTGTGAAAGAGTTCAGTGCTGACCGGATTCGGAATCTGGGCTTCTTCGGACACGGCAGTTGTGGCAAGACCTCAATCTGTGAGTCTCTGCTCTGGACGATGAAGCAGAACAATCGGCTCGGCTCAGTGGCCGAGGGAACTTCGATTCTCGATTATGACGATGACGAGATTAGCCGGAAGATAAGCATCAATCTGGCCTGTGCCTTCGGCGAGTTTCGCGATACACTGATAAATCTCGTCGATGCGCCGGGGTATGCCGACTTCTTCGGCTCTGTCATCTCGGCGCTGCGGGCAGTTGACACCGCGGTGGTGGTGATTGATGCCGGCTCCGGGGTTGAGGTCGGAACCGAGATGGTCTGGCGCAGGATTGAAGAGGCGAAGCTTCCCAGGGTGGTTTTTGTCAACAAGCTGGGCCGGGAGAATACGAACTTTGATGTTATCGTTGAGGAGGTGCGGAAGGCATTCGGAACCAAGGTGACGCCGCTCTATCTGCCGATTGGCAAGGAGGCCGGTTTCACAGGTGTTGTAGACCTCTTGAACGAGAAGGCTTATCAATACGAGGGCGGTGTGCGTAAAGAGGTTCCGGTTCCTCCAGTCATGGCTGGCGCGATTTCTCAGGCCAAGGAGCGGCTGGTTGAGGCGGCGGCGGAGGCGGATGAGGCGCTGATGGAGAAGTACCTTGAGGGGACTGAGATTGGCGCAGAGGAGATGCGGGCCGCAGTGCGCAAGGGGATAACACAGGGTGTTGTCTATCCTTTGATGTGCGGGGACGCGCTCAGCCAGGTGGGTGTTGACCTGCTTTTGGACCTGGCGGTTGATGTCCTGCCCTCGCCATTGGAGATGCCGCCGGTCATCGGCACCAGACCGGGCAGCACAGAGCTTGTCGAGGTCCGGCCGGAGCCGGATGGGCCGGTGTGCGCCCTGGTGTTCAAGACCGTCTCCGAGTCGCATGTCGGGGATATGCATCTTGTGCGGGTGTTCCGGGGCAGGCTTGAGCCGGGACAGGTTGTTCTGAACGCCACTTCGGAACGGGATGAGAAGACCAATCAACTATATATTTTGAAGGGGAAGGAGCGGATTGAGGTGAACCGGCTGACTTGTGGCATGATTGGCGCGCTGGTGAAGCTGAGAGAGACCCATACCGGCGATACCTTGGCTGACAAGAAAGAGCCGGTGAGGCTTGCGCCGATTGTCTTTCCCAAACCCTCAATCTCGGTGGCGATTGTTCCCCAGTCGAAGGGCGATGAGGAGCGGGTCTCGAACGGCCTTGCCCGGCTCCACGAGGAGGACCCGACCTTCTCCTATGAGTATAATATTGAGGTAGGCCAGCAGCTTATCAACGGGATGGGCGAGCTCCATCTTGATGTGATTGTCGGGCGGCTCAAGCGCCGCTTTGACGTCCATGTTGACCTGGTGAGACCGAGGATTCCCTATCGGGAGACTATCACCAGAAAGGCCGAGGCCCAGGGCCGGCACAAGAAGCAGACCGGTGGCAGGGGGCAGTTTGGTGATGTCTGGCTGCGGATTGAGCCCCTGCCGCGCGGGACCGGATTTGAGTTTGTGGATGAAATCTATGGGGGTGCAATACCGGCGAAGTTCATCCCTTCGGTCGAGAAGGGGATTGTCGAGACGATGGAGAAGGGGGTTCTCGCCGGCTACCGGATGATGGACATCAAGGCGACGGTCTATGACGGCTCCTATCACGAGGTTGACTCTTCAGACATCGCCTTCAAGATTGCCGCGGGCTTGGCATTCAAGAACTGCTGCGAGAAGGCCGGACTGATTCTTCTGGAGCCGATAATGAATGTTGTGGTGACGGTTCCGGAGCAGTTCACCGGCGATGTGATGGGCGACCTCAATGCCCGGCGCGGACGCATCTTGGGCATGGAGGCGCAGGGCAACCTGCAGGTCATCAGGGCGACCGTGCCGCTGGCCGAGATGTACAAATACTCGAACAGTCTGCGCTCAATGACTCAGGGCCGGGGTTTCTTCACAATGGAGTTCTCCCACTATGAGGAGGTGCCGAAGGAGCTTGCGGCCCGGGTGATTGAAGAGGCAAAAAGGGCAAAAGAGGAACAGCAGAAGTAAAAGAAGTCCGGGCGCTTCTGAGGGCCGTTGCTAATCCCGAATTGCTGCGGATAGTTTTTCAGGCTGCCACGGGTTTGCTGACCTTCTCAGGGCGATGACACCGGCAGCGGCATAAATGGCGAGCAGTGGTTCGACAGGAGCGCGGAAGCGGGCCTCACCAACCGGGCCACTAACCAGGATGAAGTAGCCAACCGGCAATAGAAGCCAGAGCAGAGGACGATTCCGCCTGAGAATTATGCCGAAAAGGGCAAGGAGCAATAGGCCGGTGTTGAAGACGGTGGCGAGGATAAGGATTACGAGAGCCATTTTTGGCATCTGTGCCAGCCGTTCCTGCCAGGCAAGGCTGAGGGCTGAGGTGATGCGGCCCCGGGCAATAAGGCCGATGAACTTCTGGGCAACATGAGTCTCGAAGGCTTGGGTCGGGTCGGCACCAAAGGTGACCAGAAGTGGTCGGATAGAGACGGGCATAAGTAGGCTTGCGGCGCTGCCGGCAACGTGAATTTTCAGCGCCAGCAAAGGTTTGGCAAGGGTGTGTCTCCAGCCGACCCTGCCCAATGCGGCCCAGAACGATGCTTCGTCGGTCGAGTCGAGCGGGCCATAGCGGGCCTGAGCCTCGGCCATCATTGAGTCCCGGGCCTCATTGAGGCCGATACCCTTGTCAGCGGCAAACACCAGGGCACCGGAATAAAGGTAGCTGTTATGCTCTTGGACGGTTGAGATGATGAATCTTGATGTCTTGTGACCGTTGCGGATTATCCAGGGTGCCACAACAACCGTTGTCGCGGCGAGGAGGACCAATGGGGCAGAAAGCGCACCGGCTCGGCGTTCTCTCAAAAAGAGGGTCAGAAAGAGGGCGATAACTAGGGGGAAGTAGGTGGCGATGGGCCGGGTCAGAATGAGGAGACCGAGAGTTATGCCACAGGCAATGAGACTGGGCCAGTGCCGGAGGGTGAGGAAGCGGTTCAGGAGCAAAAGGCTGGCAATCAGCAGGAATGTAAAGAGGGTTTCGGTGACCAGTTTGGTGGCAAGGAAGGCAAGGTTCGGACTTGCGGCGACAAGGAAGGTGGCGAGCACCCCGGCTTCTGGCGTCAGGTGAAGCTCACGGGTCAACTGCCAGGTGAGCCAGGCCGTAGCAACTGAGATTAGGAGCTGAAGGAGGATGGGCCAGAAGAGGGATGGACCGAAGAGAGTAAAGGGAATCGCAAGAAAGAGCGGATAGCCTGGGGTACGGAAGATGTCGGGCCGGAAAGGAGGCCGGGAGTCGAGGGAAAAGAGACGGTGGTGAGTCAGATTTCTGGCCAACTGGACATACTCCGGTGCATCGGCAATCGGCTCGAGTGTTCTGGTTGTCAGGGGAGTCGAGGGGAGGAGAAGCAGCGCAAGACGGATGGCAAGCGTGGTAGTGACTGCGAACCAGAGAAGGCGGTCAGGTGATTTCATACCAGGGCCGGCGCACCCGGTTCTTCACCATGAGTCCGGCAACGACACCGGCAGCAAATCCACCGACATGGGCAAAGTAGGCAACACCGCCTCCGGCACCAACCGATGCGCTACAGCCGTAGAGAATCTGGAACAGGACCCAGAATCCGAGAAGAAGTCCGGCTGGCAGGGCAACGATGCGCATGAAGATGAAGAAGGGGATCAGGGTGAGGACCCGGGCACGGGGAAAGAGAACGAAGTAGGCGCCCATCACGCCGGATATGGCACCTGAGGCACCGATTGTCGGGATATCCATCCTGCCACCCAGGGCAATCGTTGTTCCAATCTGAAGGAGGCTGCCACAGATGCCGGTGACCAGATAGACAAGCGGATAGGCAAGATGGCCGAAGGCATCCTCGACATTGTCGCCGAATATCCAGAGGTAGAGCATATTACCCAGAAAGTGGAACCAGCCGCCGTGCATGAACATTGAGCTGAGAAGGGTCCAGAGTTTTTTGCCCGTCACGATGTTGGCGGGGACCATCCCGAACTCAATGAGCTGGCGATTGAAGAGGAACTCATTGCCCCGTGATGATGTGAACTGGAGAATCCAGACCGCGGAGGTGGCGGCGATAATGAGGTAGTTGATTACCGGCCGGTGGGATGAGCGGATGTCGTCCTTCAGGGGAATCATCTCTTGGCGCGATAGAGAATAACCAAGGCAAAGGCGGCGATGCTTCTTCCAGGAACTGCGATTCTCGTGCCTTCACAGGTTTTTGCCTTCAGGCCGACTGCATCTATGGAGACTTTCAGAATTCGGGCGATGTTGGCCCGAATTTTCGGGGCGTAGGGGCTGATATTGGGCCGGTCGCAGACCAGAATAGAGTCGAGGTTGAGAAGCCGGTAGCCAAGCTGTTTCATCCGACGACAGGCATCTTTGAGAAAGAGGGTGCTGTCAGCACCCTGGTATTTCGGGTCGGTGTCAGGAAAGAAGGTTCCGATGTCGGGCAGGGCCAAAGCCCCAAGCAGCGCGTCGGTGAT
>JBDRUJ010000007.1:0-30797 GCA_039801285.1 Caldifarciminota bacterium | reverse complement strand
CGTCCCCATGTCAAGATTCCAACGGTAATGGTCATAGGACCCTGGCACATGGGGAATCTCAGGCTCGGACCCCATCCGCTACTTATGGAGTCAAGGATTCCTTGACAAACCCGGAAGATTGCCACGCCGGTCGGTCATTGCGAGGGCATTCATGCCCGTGGCAATCTCAGGCGTGGGCTCGCAATGACACTCGCCGGAAGGACAAAGGGTTGGTGCACCCTTTCCGTCATTCTGCGCTCCTTTTCATCATTCCCGCGCAGGCGAGAATCTATCGTTATTATGCCTATAGATTCCTGCTTCCGCAGGAATGACAAATTGAGCATAATGTAGGCACCGGGCCGGCCCGAAGGCCGGCCCGGAACGCTTGAAGCGCCACACTCTAGCGCCGGACAATCAACTTCTCGGTCATTGTGCCGGTAGGCACGGTGACCTTGAGCAGATAGACGCCACAGGCGAGATTGGACGCATCCCAGTTGAGTTCGCTTCTGCCCGCCGGCATGTCGGCGTTGACGAGCGTGGCAACGGCCCGGCCCGAGATGTCAAAAACCTGGGCACGGACACGACCGGCAACCGGCACCTGATAGCTGATGTGGACAACATGGCGGAACGGGTTCGGGATGCAGACAATTCTCGCACCAGGCCGGCCGTTCTGCGGCCCTTGCTCCTCGGCAATCGCCACATACCGGTCGTACCAGGACTGGGCGCTGTCGGCATTGGCCGTGAACTCGTTGACCGATGTGCCGCCGACAAAGGCAAATGCCGCATGGTAGCTGGCACCGGGGTTCAAATCAAACGGACCGACCGATGCCATTACCGACCAGTCATAGGTCCGGTTGGAGCTGCGCTGGACAATGGTGCCGTTCAGGAAGCGGAACTTCTGTCCGTCGGTCATGCAGGAGTCGGGATAGACGTAGCGGTCGTGGTCAACCGCCGAGAGGTTGGCGAAGGAGCGGGGAGCAAGAATCTTCATGCCGACGGTCGGGTTGGCGGTTGAGGACTGACGCATATAGACGCAGCGCCGGACTGTGTCACTGCCCGCGGTGTTGGAGGTGGCATTGGAGCCGATGTCAAAGTCGGAGATGATGCCGGCATAGAGGCCAGTTACCGGACTGGAGCCGTCGTTCCAGATATCATAGGTGATGACCACGAAGTCGTCGTAGCCGGATGCCGCATTCTGAAAGGAATGCTGGACAATCCTGATGTTCTTGGGTGCTGGATGGCCACCGTCGCGATAGACCGTCCGGAAGTGTTCGTCTCCGGTCCCGGGCGGCAGGACGGGCCGGAGGCTGTCTACGATCCGGAAGTCCTGGTTGGGCGGGTTAGTTGGCGGCTGGCTGTAGAACCGGTCGGCAACATAGGATGGGGAGTTGCCCACCAGGAAGCTGGAGTAGAAGAGCTGGCTGGCGCCGACTTTCGGATAGCAGAAGCCGGAGCCGAGGTCAAGTGAGGGCGGCTCGGTGAAGCCGATTGAGCCGAGCGCGGTCACCGAAAGCTTGCAGTAACCGGTGTCGTGGTCAAGACAGACGGCACCAGGCTGTGGGGGTGTGCCGACGGTGATGGCAAAGGTCGGGTCCCAGGTCCCTTCGCTGCTGGTGACATGGACGGTGAAGTTGACCACAGTGCCGGGCGGGGTGGAGCCGGAGGCGGTGATGCGGTAGCGGTCGCCCCGAGAGGTGTCATTAGCATTGAGGTTCCCATAGCTGGAGCTGGAATCGGTCATGGTGATATAAGATGAGGCGGTGCGGAGCCTGCCCTGGACATTGGTGGCCTGGGCATTGCCGATATTCTTGAGGGTCACAAAAAGGTCGGCGCTCTCCCCAGGTTCGAGCTGATGATTATTGCCATCGTCAATGTAGTAGCGGAGAATTGAGATGTAAGGCTGCGGAGCACCCGGGATAACAACCACCGTCTTCTCCACGGGCCGCTTCTGCCGGGCGGTGACGGTCAGAAACATCGTCCCCGGTGTCAGCGGATTGATGGTGATGTTGGCGACGCCGTTGGAACCGGTCCAGCCGGTGGCATGAACCTCGCCCGGTTTGTAGAGGCAGACGAGCGCACCCGAGACCGGACTGCCCCCGGAGGTGACAGTTACTTGGAAACTCTGGGCGCCGGTTGTTGTGGTATCGCGGTTCGCCACGGTCATTGTGCCCGGGACATCCTTCCACATCGGCATATTCGGGTCACCGAAAAGGTTCAGCTCGTAGTAGCACCAGCGCCAGACCGTCTGGCTCAGCGCCGAATAGACATAGAACTCCTTGGACCGGGCATGGGCAGCACCGATGTCAACGGTGTCGTAATTGAACAAAAGGTCAAAGAACCGGACATCAAGCTTTTCCGACGGCCCCATTGACGGCGGAGTGCCGTAGCCGTAGCGGGAGTTCATGATGACCGCGACCGCACCGCCATTGGCGTTGTTCATCAGGGCCTCGGCCAGGCAGTCTTCGGTCTCAAAGTTGCCCGGATAGCAGGCGATGGAGGTGAAAATCACCGGCCGGGTGGAATTGGTCTGGCCCTGGGCGGTTGAGGTGCTGTAGATGGTGGCGCCGTTCGCGTCGTAGAGGCCGTAGTCGTCGCCATGGGCAGCACCATGGCAGAAGTGGTAGCCGCTGTTGATGGAGTCGCGCATCGGCGTGGTGGTCGTCGGATTGGCGATGTAGGCGTCGCGCCAGCCAGCCGGGGTGTAATTGGCAATGGAGTCGTTGACGATGCGACCCGAATAGCCGGTCCAGAGCTCAACATAGGGCAGAAGCAGCTTCTTCAGATAGTCGGTAGTCGGATTCTTCTCATAGAGGAAGACCTTGTTGATGAATGTCTGACACTGGGTAGCATTGTCTACCGAGGCGCGGCCGACATAGACATCGTAGAACAGGTCAACGGTATCCTCAGGCTCACCGAACAGGTTGTCGCGGTCCCCGTCCCAAGACCACTGCAGGTCACCATAGTAGATGTCGGAGGGAATGTTGCCGGTGGTGCTGCCGACTATGACCCGGCAGCGCCGGGCCGGCACGATTGAGTTGTCACCGGCGAGGAGAACAAACTTCAGGCCGTGGTTGGTGAAGTAGTCAATGATGAAGTTGCGAATCTTCTCCTGGTTGTCCCGGCCCGGATAGACGCTGGTGATGGAGTCGGTCCGGAAGACCCGGGTGTAATAGCCCTTCTTGGTTCGCCACTCGGCAAGGCTCGTCCACTGGGATGCAAGACCTGAGCTGGTTATGATGGCGTAGTCGCAGTCTGGGCTGTCGGTGATTCGCCTTGGCGGTGCGAACCGGTCAACATCTTCAGGGTTGATGACGAGACTGGCGACATCAGGCCTGAAGAGCTCCTGCTGCCCCTTGGTGATTGAAATCGGCTGCACCTCGTTCTCCTCATAGGTTACAACGACCGTCATGCGGCGGTAGAGGGTGAGTCTGCCTGTTGCCGGAACATAGCTCAGCGGATAAAGGGCAAAGGGGCAGATGCGCCAACCTGACTTAGTTCCCGTCTTCGCCCAGTCCACCAGTTTTCCAGGATAAGCATTGTTGCTGGCATAGGTGGCAGGGTCGGGCAGGACAAATGGCGGCTCGGTCTTGGCCGAAATCGGCCTCGGCTCCTGAGCCGGATGGACCAAAAAGCTTCCCGGAATCTCTTCCGGCTGGGAAGGGAATACCTCAATCTTCGTGACAGTGGCGGTTGGCGGAATCAGGACATTGAAGACCGCCTCCGGCATCATCGGCTTGCCCAACTCAAGGGTAGTGTTGAGATTGGCAAGCTGGATGACAGCGTAGCCGTTTGCCTGAGTGATGCGCAGGTCGCGACTGTCAAAGACAACCGTCCTGGTAACAGTGCCGGCCAGTGCCAGCACCGGAATGAAAAACAGCCTCAAAAGCCTCTTCACCAAATCCTCCTTTAGAGTTTATGTTCGGGGAAAAAGAACCTCAGCTCACGCTCAACATCCTCACCGGGATTGGCGGCGTGGACTGCGTTCATTCGGACCGAAGTTCCGAACTCGGCGCGAATCGTTCCTGGAGCAGCCTGGGCCGGGTCGGTGGCACCGATGAATTGGCGCACCCGGCGCCGGGCGTCCGGCGCCTCAAGCCGGACCGCGACCACCGGCCCTGAAGTTATGAAATCAACCAGGCCGGCGAAGAAGTCTTTGCCTTTATGCACAGCATAGAACTCCTCAGCCTCGGTCCGGGGCAACTGGCGCATTACCAGACCGGTGATTACGAAACCGGCCTTTTCCAGCCGGCTCAGAATTTCTCCGATGCAGTGACGGCGCACTGCATCAGGTTTTATGACCAGCAAAGTCTGCTCCAAGAGACAAATTCCAAGACATCTTTATTTTACCATCCGGTATTAGACTGTCAACTTTATTCGGGCGCAGATTGTTCATGGAGCTGACCAGAGTCGAACTGGTGACCCCCTGCTTGCAAAGCAGGTGCTCTCCCAGCTGAGCTACAGCCCCATAGGCAGCAGAGAAGCATTGAGCGATGAGCCTGAGGAAGTTGACTCGATGCTCAGTGCTCTCCGCTTGGTTATTGTATGATAGCATCAATTGGGCATGAGTCAATCTGTCATTACGAGGAGCGGAGCGACGAAGCAATCTCATCCTCTCCCGTCCGTGCCGGGGGAGACCGCCACGGGCTTCGCCCTCGCGGTGACAGACAAAATGACAGAAGGTAAGGACCACGCAGCAGCCAGAGAACTATTCCGAAGCGTGCATATAGAAAGGCCGCTCCTTCTTCTTTCTCTCATTGAAGGCTCCATAGGCGATGCTCAGACGGAGCTCGGCTCCTTTCGCCGCCAGGAACAGACCGGTGACGTCACTCATCCCCAGCACAAACGTCAGTTTGCCCATTATCAGCGCCCCGTCAACTCCGATAACCGCGCCCCGGCCTTTCTGATAGGCAACTTCGCATCCAATCGGCAACCACTCACGGAGCCAGAGCTCGCTCAGCACTCCGCAGCGGAATTCACGGAGCGCAAACGGACTGACATCAAGGACCGGCTGAACCAGTAGCGCATTATTCAGCCACTCTTTCAACCTGCTGCCTAACCCCAGATTGACCCGCATCGGCACCATCGTTTTGAACGGCTCGCCCGCAACCAGCTCCTCCCTATGACTGAACCTTTCGCCCCTTGATATCTCATAGGCATTGGCCGAATCCAACCGGAAACACAACACACCCTGCTCTGTCCCGTCGGTCCAGAGAATCCCCGGGCTTATGTCCAGACAGGCAAGACTGAGCCACCACCCCTTCCACCACCGGTCGTTGGGGTCTTCTGGCCGGTCAGACCACCAGGCAACTCCGGCATCAAATGAAATCCCGCTGCCACCGGTTGCCATTCGATAACCGACCCGGCCATTGGTGAAAAGTTTCTCGTTGGTTGTGAGAAATTGAACCTCGCACTCGGTCAGCTCCGCCCGGAAAAGTCCCCGCAGGTAATGAACCGCCATCCCCAGGGCAAAATCTCTGCCGACTGCCGTCCCGGCACCGACTCCGGAGCGAAACAGAACCTCAGCCTCGGCCCTAGCACCCCTTGCCGAATATTGCCGGTCAAGCTTGTTGCCCGACAGAAGCAGCTCAAAAACATCCCTAGGAATATCCACCTCAGCCCGGCAGGTGGTCTGAATATTTGCCGCAAACGTCTGATAACCGAACTCAGCCGCCCGTCCGGCCCCGGCCAGCCGCAGATTCACTCCGGAACGGGGAATTGAACCCAGGATATCTGCCTTGGCTTGGTCATCAAGATAGGCGCCGGTGTAACGGTTGTACTGGCTGAAGGTGAATGAGTTGTTATCGAACCCAAGTCCAACATCCAGAATTTTGCAACAGAACCCCGGCCGTTCTGAATACGCCAGTTGTGCCGGATTGAACTGCATTCCCTCCGGCCCGCTGCTCAGCACCGGGTTGACGAGAGTCGTAATAGTCACAAACCACACCCCAGCCATCACTGCTCCTTTATCCTGACCCGCAGCTTTACTAAAGCACTGATACCGGCACCGTCGCTTGCCCGCACCATCACCGTGTCCGACTGGGGCAACTCACAAAAGACCCGTGCCAATAAGGGTCGGGTCTTGAACAGCGAAACCTGACTGCTGTCCAGCTCAATCGTCAGCAATGTGTCCCGACCGGCAACGCAGTTGCCGTGGCAATCCAATTTCCCGGCCGGAACGGCAAACGGCAGGACAAGGGAATCAACAACCGTTGCCGAATCTCTGACTGCGGTCGAATCGGGTACGATTACCAGCCGGCCACCAAGCCCGACACCGACTCTATTGGACACTGACACTTGAACTGCGCCGCCAACAAGATGGTTGTTCAACTGCTGCCGCTGAAAATCGGTCAGGGTGATTCGTTGTGCCCCAAGCTCCACTGTGTCGGGGACGAGTGCCAGTCGCAATGGCGCACTCATCAATGCCGTGCCCATGACGCATGAGCCGGCATCGAAGAAACCCTGTCCGATGAGGCTGGCCACGAACTCAAAGGTGATGAAGTCCGGTCCGGTATTGACAAGGTCGGTAAGTTCCATGCTCCCGCTTGACCAGACCGGCCGGTCCAGTCTTCCGGGTTCCAAGAGGAACCGACGCTCTCGGCTTGCCATCACCCGGCCGTCCCGATGGGCCTGGAACTTCACGCCTACCCCTATGGGAAAACCGACGCTGTTTGCCAAATCCAATGCCAGCTCCACATGCGACAGCCGCAGACCTCGGACACCAAACGGCATCCGCGGCAGTGTTTCCACCCTTGATGCCACATAAACAGGCTCACGGAACTCCCCGACCACTGAACCCACCCTGAGCTCACTCGTTGAATAGCCGATTGTCATACCGTCCTGCTTGGAGAGCTCAATAAATGAGCTGCACGGTCCGACCCGCGCCGTCACCAGAAAATCGAACAGCGTGTTTTTGGGGCCCCGCCCACTGACCACCAGCCGCTCGAGGTCTGCTCTGAACATCTCGCTTCCGAACTGCTCGATGGGGCGGTCTGACCGGATACCAAGCCTCGGCGCTTCAAGATGAACCTCTATCGGAATAGCAAACCGGTTTGTCAGCGTGAAGTCGCATTTCCCCTGACTCAGAACAAGACTGTCAATCCTCATCGGCCGGCTGGTGGCCAGCCGCACCGGACAGCGTCGTCTTCCCACAGCCTGGGGGACTCTGACCCTCCCGCCGGAAATTCGCGCCGAATCCAAGAGACACCTCACCACCACCGAGTCGGCCTTGGCCATTTTGATGGAGTCCGGCCCGGTCCCGGCCGAGCCAAACACCAGCTCCAGCCTCATGGGCGCTGTGACGAAAACCCCACCGACAGCCATCCGCCTGCTGACAGCGGCACCCGGTTCCACCCGCTCAAACCTGATTGCTTCCAGCGGTGAGACCACAACAACCGAATCGAAAACCAAAGCGGTGTTATTGAACACCGTGACCTTCACAACACCCTCGACGACTTCCACCCGTTCAATATCGGGGAACGAACAGTCGCGCGCCAGCCTCTTCTCAAAAGGCTCCAGACGCATCTTCATGCCGGTGTCCGGAATCTGCAGTCCGAGCAACTCACTAAGTTCCACCTTGACCTGACCGGCTCGAAAGTTGGCGAATAAGAAATCGGCGAGAGTAATCTCCCCCATCTCGTCAACCGAAATGAGTTCCACCGCAACGTCCGGTCGAACTGTGTCAATCGGGAAGCGCTGGGAGAAATTGACTGAAGAATCCGGCGCTATCTGGAATCGCTCTGGGTCAAGTAACTGAAGTAAGTGGAACCCGCCTTGGAAAAAAGGAATGGCAACCTCAATATCCCACCGCGGTAACTCTGGGGGTTTGAAGCAGAAAACCCCGACCACTAAGAGCGCAATGAAGATTGTCACTACTATCTGATACCCCTTCACCCTCAACTCCCTTCACTTCACCCCCCGGCCCTGAGCAAAGCTCTATCGCCCCCGCGCTAGAGCAATCTTTCAGGAGCCGCCGAACCCTGCGGTCGCCCAAGAGTGCCAATTTCTTTCAGCGAGGCGGCATTCTCTTATAGTTCGAACGAACCTTCAGGAGTTCCGCAGCCCCCAATTTCTTCGGTGAGCCTGCCGGGCGGTTGCATAGAGAGGGGGCCGTTTTGAGAGGACTTGGGCGTGGGCGTGTAAAACCCAAGAAGGAGGCTAAGATGCCGGCCCCCATGGAGAACTTATGCGGACACTACGCTCGGTGTCGGCCCATGTGCTGACCATCCGACATCCCTGTCAGGTCCTGCTTGGCCAGCCTCTGTCCCGGATTGCAACCGGCGGTAGGTCCGCAACCTCCAATCGAGAAGGTATCCCACCTTCCCAACTCACCAATCTTGGTGGCGAATAGAACAGGAGAGCCAAGTTGTCTGAGGCTGAGACAACGGCGAGAGGCTGAGATGGCAGAGAGACCCTTGATTTGTGATGCGCCCTAGATGAAAGCTGCTACTTCTCCTGTCCCATTCGCCATTGCGATGCGGCAAGGAAATTCCTTACTCCGCCCGGCAGGCTCCACTCCGATTTGTCAAAGAACCCGGCCCGCGAATCTTCTTAGAAGGGAGCGCAGCAAGCCGTCCCTGAATGGTCGCCAAACGGAGGATTCGAGAACTTGGATGGCACTCCCTTCTATCCGGAATTTTGTAACCCGACACCCACTTCAGCACCAGTTATGCCAACTTCTTTCCAAAAGATATGAATTAGCAAGTGCAGATGTTCCAAGGGGTTATGTGATTGTTGCTCTAAACCGCCCTCGCTGCGACAGCCTTTAGGACGCCGTCAAGCCCTCAATGAGTAACCTGAGCAATTCCGGAAGGTTACAACATTGCGACAGCCCGCGGCACCTCTCCTCTGGGAAGTAAACCTCGCCGGACAATCAGAATCTCTCTCTTCTGCAATAGCGGATTGAGCTCTCATGTTCTACTACACCCCTCAACCAACAACCGGCCTTGACTCCCTTGGGATAGTAGCTATAATGCCAATGAGTGCCGGCACACCGCGTGTTGAAACACGAGCATCATGCGTGACCGCATGACCCGGTTACTGGCTGGCAATGCCGTTTGGCTAAACAGGAGTTGGAAGAACAGAATATGAACCGAGACGTCGTCAATCTCATCACTCAGATTGCCCGTATCAGGAACGTTGACATTACCTATGTCTGCGAGACCTTGCGCACCAGCATTGCCGCCGGGTTGAAGCGCCGCTTCGGTCCGAATACCGAAGCCGATGTTGAAGTCAACCCCGAAACCGGCGACATTAGAGTATTTCTCGCGCGCAAGGTCGTCGAGCGGGTGAACAACCCCGGCCAGGAAATATCGTTGGAAGAGGCCCGGACCTCAATACCCGGGGCTCAGCTCGGCGATGTGGTGCGGGTTGAACTGCCGCTTGAGGAGCTGGGCCGGATTGCCATCCGCAAGGCATCGGACGAACTGGTTCTCAAACTGCGCGAGGCCGAGCGGTCGAAGCTCTATGACGAATTCAGCAAGAAGAAGGGTGAGATTGTCACCGGCACTATCCAGAAGATTGGCCGTGATGAGATTATCGTCAACCTCGGCCTGATTGAAGCGGTCCTCCCCAACCGGGAGCAGCTGAAAACCGACCACTACCGGCAGGGCCTGCCCATCAAGGCCTATGTTCACCGCGTTGAGAAGACGCCTATCGGCCCCCGGGTCTATCTCTCCCGAACCCATCCTGAGTTTCTCCGTAAGCTCCTCACCCGCGAAGTGCCGGAGATCCGGGAAGGCGTTGTCGAAATCAAGGGAATCGCCCGCTCCCCGGGTTTCCGTTCCAAGGTCGCCGTCACCTCGTTGGATGAAAAGGTGGACCCGGTCGGTGCTTGTGTCGGCTACCGCAAATCCCGCATCGAAAACATCATCAAGGAGCTCTCCGGTGAGAAGGTGGACATCGTCCAGTGGAGTCGCGACCTTCAGGTCTTCATCGCCCGGGCACTGGGCCCGGCCAAGGTCACTGAGGTCATACACGAAGGCGACACCTACGTCGTCATTGTCCCCGACGCCGAGTTCTCTATCGCCATCGGCAAGAAAGGGCAGAACGTCTGGCTGGCCAGCCTTCTCACTCAGACCAAGATTGAGGTTCTCAAGGAAAGCGACTATCGGAACCGGGTCATAATGAACAAGGCCGCCAAAGTCCCGCTGGAGCAGCTTGAGCTGGATGAGGAACTCTTGCCCAAACTCCGGGCTGGAAACATCAACACCGCCTTCGACCTGCTGAACACCGCTACCGAGGAGCTGGTGAAACTCACCGCCAGCCCCGCCGAGGCTCTGGAAGAAATCAAACAGAAAGTCCGCGACCGGGTATGGGCAAGTTGAAGGTCTTCGAAGCCGCCAGTCAGCTGAACCTTTCGAGTGAGGCGCTCCTGGCGATTCTTCGAGAGCTGAACTTTCCGCCCCGCGGCTACACCTCCTACATCACCGAGGAGGAGTTTGAGGCCGCACGGCAGCGGTTGCGCAAGGAAAAGCACCAGTTCAAGGAATCCATCAAACGCCGGCGCCTGATGCAACAGTCCCAATCACCCACTCCGAAGGTTGACGAACGCGCCGTCACCAAGAGCCTCCGGCAGACCCTTGCCAAGGTTCAGGGTCGAACAACTCGGAAACGGCGCCCCGACCATGAAGAGCGCCACCCGGTCCAACCCGCCGGCCGGACCGCCGTCAAGGTAACACCCTATATGACCGTCGCCGAACTGGCTCATGCGCTCAACGTTCCGGTCAGCGAAGTCATCAAGAAGTGCATGGCAATGGGACTGATTGCCACGGTCAATCATCGCCTGGACAGTGATACCATCATGCTGATAGCTGATGAGTTTGGCATCAAGGTGGAGCAGGAGGCCGAAATCGAGATCCCCGTCCAGCGGGGAGAACCCAAGCCCAGGCCGCCGGTGGTTGTCGTCATGGGACATGTTGACCACGGCAAAACCGCCCTGCTCGATTACATCCGCAAGACCAAGGTCGCTGAGCAGGAGGTCGGCCGGATTACCCAGCACACCGGCGCCTATGTCGCCTACTACGGTGATAAGCCGATAACCTTTCTCGACACCCCGGGACACGAGGCCTTCACCGCAATGCGGGCGCGCGGGGCGCAGGTAACCGACATCGCCGTGCTCGTCGTTTCCGCCGAAGAGGGTGTCATGCCCCAGACCCTCGAAGCACTTGACCATGCGCGGGCGGCCGGTGTGCCGATTATCGTCGCCATTACCAAGATGGACCTCCCCAATGCCAATCCCGACCGCGTCAAGTCCGAACTCACCCGCTACGGTGTCAATGTCGAGGGCTATGGCGGCAAGACGCTCTGTGTCGAAACCTCGGCCGTCACCGGCCAGGGCATCGAGGAACTCCTTGACGCCATCTGCGTCGTTGCCCTGGAACGGGAGTTGGCGGCGCCTTACGACGGACCGGCGGCCGGTGTCGTGATTGAATCCCGTCTTGACCGGGGCCGCGGCATCATCGCTACCGTTCTCATCCAGGAGGGAACGTTGCGCCGCGGCGACGCCTTTGTCGTCGCCGAGCACTACGGACGGGTCCGGGAACTGGTAAACGAAAACTTTGTCCCCGTTGCCGAGGCCACTCCTTCAATGCCGGTCCAGGTCCTGGGTCTTTCCGGACTGCCCCAGGCCGGCGACCGCTTGGAAGTAGTGTCCGATGAGCGAACCGCCCGCGAGATTGCCCACCGCCGCTTCCTGGCGAAGCGCGACCGGCTGCTCAGCGGCCAGAAACCAAAGGTTACCCTGGAGGCACTCCAGGACGAGATTGCCAAGGGTCAAGTCCGGGAGCTGAAAATCGTCCTCAAGGCCGACGTCTCCGGTTCGGCTGAGGCGCTGCGCGACGCCATCGAAGGACTCTCCCTGGAAGAGGTCCGGGTCCGGGTGATTCACTCCGGTGTCGGCCCGATAACCCGTTCCGATATCCTGCTTGCCCAGGCCTCCGAGGCAATCGTCGTCGGCTTCCATGTCCGGCCCCTGGCCGACGCCAGGCAACTGGCCGAAAAGGAAGGGGTTGAGATTCGCACCTATCGTCTCATCTACGCAGCGCTTGACGACATCCGTGCGGCGATGGTCGGGATGCTTGAGCCGGAGCAGAAGATGGTTACGGTAGGCCGCGCCGAGGTCCGGAAAATCTTCAACATCCCGCGTCAGGGCATCGTTGCCGGCTGCTATGTGACCGAAGGCAAAGTTCTGCGGCAGGCCCGGGTCCGGGTCATCCGCGAAGACCAGGAAATCTTTGATGGCGCGGTGGCGTCACTCCGCCGCTTCAAGGACGATGTCAAGGAGGTGGAGGCCGGACTCGAATGCGGTGTCGGCATTGACAAGATTGAAGACCTCCAGCCCGGTGACATCCTCGAGTTCTACCAGCTTGAGGAAGTCAAACGCACCGGCTAGCCACGGCCTGCGCCATGGCTATCGGACTCTTGACCATCGAGTGTTTTCTCAGTCAGAGCCTTTCGCTCAAGGACAAACGACGCATCCTCACCGGTCTTTTTGAACGGCTGCGCCGCTCCTTCAACCTTGCCGTCTGTGAAGTCGAGTCCCAGGACCAGTGGCAGCGGGCCCGACTCGCCGTCGTGATGGTCAACACCGAATGGCGCATGATTCAGAGCAACATGTCAAAGGTTCTCGAAATTATCGAACGGGACGGCCGCATCCAGGTGACCCAGACCGAGCTCCGCCAGCTCGGCTAGCGGAGCAAAGGACTGACCACCACCAGTATTATCCCGACAGCCCCGCAGTAGAGTCCGAACCGGTAGAACCGGCCGCGCACGACAATCCGGTGCAGCAGCACAATCGCCCCCAGGCCCGAAACCAGCGCCGAGCAGATACCCAGTGCCACATTAGCCGGCGCCAGAGCCGAGAAATCGAGTTTCAGGAGCTCGTAGACTGCGGCACCGGCAGTCAGCGGAAGCGCCATGAGAAAGGAGAAGTCGAACGCCTCTTCGGCCCCTATCCCCAGAAGCAGCGCCAGACCGATGGTGCTTCCGGACCGCGAGATCCCCGGCAGGATTGCCAGTGCCTGAATCATGCCAATCATCATAGCCGTCCCCCAGCCGATGCGCCTTTGGGCCCTGGGTCGGAATCTCGTTCCGTAGAGCAAACCACCGTTGATGACTAGAAGGATTCCGACAACCGCCATCCGGCTGCTCGCCGCCTCAACCGGCCCCTCCAGAAGAACACCGGCAAGGACCGCCGGAATACAGCCCAGAACAACCCGGCCAATCAAGCGCCGGTTTTCAGCTTGGGGCTCGGACTCTCGGCCCAATGCCCCGCTCACGATGCTCCAGACTCTGGGTGCAAAATAGCCGATGAGCGCCAGGGCCGTGCCCAGATGCAGTGCCGCCGTCAGCGCAACCCTTGTCCCCGCCGGCATCCCCAAGAGCCGCTGCACCACCGCCAAGTGGCCGTCGCTTGATACGGGCAGAATCTCGGTAACACCCTGCACCAGTCCGAGAACCACCGCCTGCCACCAGGACACTAGAAGCCCCCTTCGTAGCTCAGATGGACCTTGCCCCGTAAAGGGCTCTCCTGAAACGCAACTCCGTAGTCCAGCCCGAAAAGCCCCGGCCCTGTCTGCCATCTTCCGCCAATGCCATAGCCCGGTGCCCAGTGCCACTGCCGGTCGGGCAAGCTCTGATAAAGACCGAGGTCGAAGAATGGATATATCCGCGCTCTTTGGCCAAATCGCAGCCAGAGCTCGCTATTGAGCCAGACTACCCGCGATGATACGAAGCTGCCCTCCCGGTAGCCCCGCACACTCTGGGCCCCGCCCAGACGATAAAGCTCCGGCTCGGTCAACTCCACCTGAGCCGAGACAATCCGGCCCGCAATCCGGTTGGCAAGAACCAGTCGCCCGGCCGTCTGAAACAATTCCAACTCCAGCTCGGCCCGGCCGACACCAACCGAGCTGCTGTCACCGCTCAGCCGCTCCCCGACTCTGGTCTTCACCTCCAGGATTATCCCCTTCCCCGGATTCAGAGGCCGGTCCCTGGTGTCAAGCCCAAATCCGGTCCCGGCCCAGACGGTCCGGCAGTTCACCAGGCCGGCAAGCCGCTCATAACCGGTCTCAACTCCCAGCTCCGCTCCCCTGGTGCCGACAACACCGCTGAGAGTGATGTTGGTCTGAGAATAGCTCGTATCAACAACCGTCTGCCTGATTGAACCGGCACCACTCAACCGGCTGCCGAAGACCCAGGGTTCGGTGTAGCTCAGCTCATAAACAGTCCGGGTCAGGACCGAATGCCAGGCGGCCTCAAACTTCCGGCCTGTGCCCAGAAGGTTCAGAAACCGGAGCCTGACCATGCCGGTGAATCTTTCATCCTCGGGCAGATAGCCCAGCGCACCAGAGATAAGAGTAGTGTGCCTTTCGGTCAACCAGAACCTAACCCCGAACCTTCCGTCGCTTGTCACCAGCTCCTCACTCTCCACCTGCGCCCAGCCGGTCTTCTCAAGGTTGCGCTTCCAGCTCTGGAGTATTCCGGTGGAATATCCGGTCCCGGGCCGAAACCCCGCCGCCCGGAGAAGCAGGGTCGGCTTCAAAGAACCGCTACCCGAAAACTCCAGAAAGTCCACCCGCACCTTCGGCCCCTCATTCACCAAAAGCGTCGGAGAGACCCAGCCACCAGAGTCCCGTACCGCCGGCGCCGAAACCTCAACAAATGGAAAACCGTTACGGTCGTAAAGGGAAAGAATCTCCTCAAGGGCCGAGCTCAGAACCCCTCGACTCAGAACCGTGCCCCGCCGCGGCAGACTCCGGGCCAAAAGCAAACTGGCAATGCTCTTATTGCCGGTGAAATTCCAGCCAGCCAATCTCGCCCTCGGACCAGCGGTCACCCGGTAGGTCACCTTCACTCCCCCAGGCCCGCCAACCGTGTCCCACTCCACCTGCGCCCAGAGAAATCCCCTCTCTGCCAGCTCCTCCCGCAACTTTTGACCGGCTTGGGTCAACCGCTCACTGCTCGCCGTCTCGCCGACCGCCAGTTGGGGCGCAAGCCGCCTCCCCGGCAACCCGACCACCTCAATCCGGCTCACCACCCGGTCTGGATGGCCATTGTTGCCGGCCAGCGCCCCGGCAATCAGCGCAACCGCTGCGGCAGAACTCACTACCAAACCCCCTCTGTCATTCCGAGCGAAGTCGAGGAATCCCTTGTCTGTCTCTCAAAGGATTTCTCCACTCGGCCGAAATGACCGGTGTCCGTCAGGCCCGGTTGAAACGACAAACAAATGGCAATTGCTCAGCTCAGAAAGAGATATTGGCGCCAGGTCTCCGGCACGTCACCCAGCGCATTCACCGCAAATGAGATATAATGGGGCGTCTTGGGCTTTCTGATGAGCCTCATCTGGGCCTGGGTTGGTGTCCGGTTCCCCTTCCGGGCATTGCACTCCGGGCAGGCGCACACCAGATTGTCCCAGCTTTCGGTCCCGCCCATTGACTTCGGAATCACATGGTCGGTGGTCATCACCGCCAGCCGCCGGCCGCAGTACTGGCAGGTGTTTCGGTCGCGGCGCAGGATGTTCCGCTTGGTGAGCGGCACCTCCCGCCGGCGAACATTGACATAATAGTTCAACCGGAGGACGCTGGGCAAGGGCAGGGTCATGTTTACCGAATGGACCTCGGCATCGTAGCGCTCAATTGGCTCCGCCTTGCGCAGAAGCATCAGGACCAGTGCCCGCCGCGCCCGGCAGACCGAAAGCGGCTCATAATTCTGATTCAGCAAAAGGACGTGCCGGTTGAGCATCCTACTCGCGGACGAACAGCTCCTTGTCAATTGCGGCGATGTTCTTCTCAATATACTCAATCCGCGCCCGGGCATAGGAGCCCTGGAGCGGGTCGTTCACCGCCCGTGAATAATAGCCCCGCGCCTCCTGATACTGGCTCTTTGCCGTCCTGAGCCGGGCGGCAGGAGTTGCCGACAGGTTCGTTCCCCGGTTACCGTCGGCCTGCCGGACCCTCAGGTCACCCAGGTCAACATAGGCCTGAATCAGCTCCGGGTCCAGTCCCAGCGCCTTGCGCAGGTTCGCCTCAGCCGACCCGTAGTTGCCCTGTTCCATCAGTGCCTCCCCCTTATACACATAGGCAAGGGCATTCGTGGAGTCCCGGGCGATTATCGCATTGAACTTTTCCAGCGCCGCGGCAAACTTGCCTTGACGTCCGAGAATCAGTCCCTGAGTCAGAATCGCCTTGGTGTTGTTCGGGTCGGCAGCCAGAATCGTGTCAAGTTGCGCCAGCGCCCCCTTGTAATCCTTGATCTCAATCAGGATTGCGGCAAACTTCTCCCGCACCGCCGTCACCGTGCCGGCCTTGGCCACCAGCACTTGATACACATCCTTCGCCTCCTGAAACCGGCCCTGCCGGTAGAGAAACTCGCCCCAGAGCCGCTGCACCGCCAAATCATCCGGGAACCGCTGCCGCGCCACCCGATATACCGAATCAGCCTGCGCCGTCATCCCCTTGCGCACATAGATGTCGGCAATCCCGTTGTACAGGTCGGCAAGGCTCGAATCCCTTGCCAGACCCTCCTGATAGACCATCAGGGCGTCGTCCATCCGTCCCATCTCAAGGAACATGTCGCCGATTGCCTCATAGGCCTTGGCCTGCTTCGGGTCGAGAGCCATTGCCCGGCGATAGGCCAGCTCCGCGCTCCCCGCATCCCGCTGCTTCCGATAGACATTGCCAATCAGGATGTAGGGGTCATAATAGGTCGAATCAATATGAACCGCCTCCTGGGCATTCCGCAGCGCCCCATCCAGGTCCCCCTGCTGGTAATAGGTCACCGCAATGCTGTAGCTCGCCTGGGCCTGCTCCCGCCGGGCCTTCAGCTCATCCTCAGTCGGCTTCTGCACGGTCTGCGTCGGTGCGCAGGCAAGAAACAGAATTGCCATATTTGTCAGTATCGCACCTAACCGCTTCTTTCCGAACATCCAAATGCTCCTTTCACGTATTGGATTCTGCCATCTGCCTCAATGGAGCCGACGGGATTCGAACCCGTGACCTTTTGACTGCCAGTCAAACGCGCTCCCATCTGCGCCACGGCCCCGGAAACATCTAAGTTTTACCAGTTTTCGCCCGACTGTCAAGGTGTTCACCCTGACCGCCGCTTCTGCGCCCGGCACCGCTTGGTGTGCTGCCACACCCGCTCCATCTCCTCCAGCGACACCTGAGAAAGCGGCCGGCCCTGCCGGGCAAACTCCTGCTCCACAATCTCAAACCGCCGCCGGAACTTCTCATTGGCATCCTTCAGCGCACCCTCGGCATCCACTCCCAGATGACGGCAGAGGTTCACCACCGCAAACAGCAAATCTCCCAGCTCCTCCTTGACATTTGCCCGCCGACTTCTCAGCTCTCCCTTCAGCTCGCCAACCTCCTCCTCCACCTTACTCAGCACCTCACGGGCACTAGACCAGTCAAATCCAACCCGGCGGCACCGCTCCTGAATCAACTGCGCCTGCTGCAGGGCCGGCAGTGCTCGCGGCAGACCGGCAAGAATCGAACCCTTCTTGCCGCGCCGCTTGATTCGCTCCCAGTTTGCCAGAACCTCGTCAACCCCCTTCACCCTCACATCTCCATAGACATGGGGATGCCGCGCCTTCAGCTTCTGAACAACACCCTTCAGCACCTTCTGAAGCTTTATTCCTCTCGTCTCCTCAAGAACCTGGCCGAGAAAAAGCCCCATGAAGAGATAATCTCCCAGCTCCTCGGCTATCGCCCCGCTGTCCCGCTTGCGCAGCGCCTCATCCAGCTCAAACGCCTCATTCAGCACCAGGGGCCGGCTTGAGCTCAGGGTCTGCCTCCGGTCCCACGGACACTCTTTCCGCAGCCTCCGGACAACTCTCATCAGCTCACGAAACATGCCCCAGTCTAGCCATTTCCGTCCCTTGTGCAAGCCCGACGACACTTGGTCCAGAAATCGGCATTCTCCGAAGGGCTGGGCATGCCGGTCCCGGCTGAGGTCTATGACCGGGCGCGTTCCGCCATCCGCCTTCCGCCTTGTCAGTCTGAGCGCCCCTTTGTCATTCCGCTCGTCTGACGGTGGCGCAGGCCACACGGAGTCGAGGAATCCCTTAGAGGGATTTCTCCACTCCCTGCGGTCGGTCGAAATGACAGTCGTTTGCAGGTTCGGTCGAAATGACACTCTTTAGCCCTTCCGCTCGGCCAACGGTGGCGCATGCCACACCGCCCCGCTGTCATTCCTGCGAAAGCAGGAATCCATAGCCCTAATAGCGATAGATTCCCGCCTGCGCGGGAATGACAGAAGAATGGCGGGAATGACAGA
This sequence comes from Caldifarciminota bacterium, assembly GCA_039801285.1. Classification (GTDB taxonomy): domain Bacteria; phylum Hydrothermota; class Tepidihabitantia; order Tepidihabitantales; family Tepidihabitantaceae; genus JBDRUJ01. The sequence goes on along the minus strand of JBDRUJ010000007.1, from coordinate 12,548 downwards.
AGAATGGCGGGAATGACAGAAGAATGGCGGGAATGACAGAAGAATGGCGCGGGGCGAGTAGCCCCTAAGGCGGCATTGCCACAATGTGCGGGGCTTGGGGCAAACCGCCGCTTGACATTTGCCGAAACCGGAGTAGAAATCATAATCATGAAGGGCCTGATTCATAATCAGAAATATAACATCATGAAGCAGACATTCATCGTGACGCTCGCCCTGCTGGCATTGCTCTCCTGCGACCTGTGGAGGGAGAGTGAGCACTCCGGCCTGTTCCCAGTCAAGCTCGGCGGGAAGTGGGGCTACATCAATAGAAGCGGCGAGCTCGTCATCAACCCGCAGTTCGACTGGGCCGGGGACTTCTCCGAAGGCCTGGCAAGGGTGGGGGTTGGTGGCAAGTATGGCTACATTGACAAGACCGGCGAGCTGGTCATCAACCCGCAGTTCGACTATTATGCCGGGGACTTCTCCGAAGGGCTGGCAGTGGTCGAGCTCGGCGGCAAGTGGGGCTACATTGACAAGAGCGGCAAATATGTCATCAACCCGCAGTTCGACGATGCCTGGGACTTCTCCGAAGGCCTGGCAACGGTCGAGCTCGGCGACAAATGGGGCTACATTGACAAGACCGGCAAGCTCGTCATCAACCCGCAGTTCGACTGGGCCGGGTCCTTCTCCGAAGGCCTGGCAAGGGTCTGGCTCGGCTACAAGTCCGGCTACATTGACAAGACCGGCAAATGGGTCTGGGAGCCGACAGAATAACAGCGGCTGAACCAAAGCCGAGCGGTTCATCTTGACATCAAAACCCATCCGCTGGCTCATCATCTGCTGACTCAAAGCCTTAGAACATCTTATAACTGTCAGACCGAACCGTCCTGAAACTGGTTCAGAATCCCGCACTGTGACCCAAAGGTAGGCGAGGTAGTAGGAATGGGACTGGCTGTCGGAAATTCCAACCTAGACCTTGACGAACACCGGAAGGGCCTAGCCTGGGGGCTAGCCCCGGGCAAGCCCTGGGGTCACGGAGAGGTAGACCGGTGGGTAGGCGGAAAGGGTATAGGTATGATAGTAAGAAAGATAGACCGAATGGGATTGGCTGAGGTAGTCGGAACTGGTCTGGCTGACATAGGCGCACAGGATAAGGGATGGGTAGTACCATCCGGTTTAGGAGCCGTAGCTCTCGGTTATTGACCTTATCGCCTCGGGCAGCGCTTACCGGCTGAGTCTGAACTCGGCAAGCCTGGTGTATTCCGGGCCTTGGGGTCTGAGCACAGACCTGAATAGAATCAATTGGTCAACGGTAAATGGGCTGCTCTCAAATGGAATCTCTTTGATGAACTCCGCGGCAGCCGGTTCGCGCAGCCGGCCCAGGGTCAGGTGCGGGCTGAAAGGCCGCTTCTCCGGTTTGTAGCCGATTTCCTCAAGCACCCTGGAGACCCCTGCCTGCAGCCGCTTCAACTCCTCGGACCCTTGCGCCAAGCCCACCCATAGAACTCGCGCCCTGGTCAGGCTCGGAAATGCGCCAAGGCCTGCCAGTTGGCACTGAATTGGCCTGAACTCTAAAACAACCTTTGCCAGTTGAGCCTTTGCCGACTCCAAAAAGTCCGGGCTGACCTCACCAAGAAAGACCAGGGTGAGATGCATCTGCTCCGGCCTGACCCATTTCACCCGGAGAGCGGTCCGGCTCTTCACTCTCTCCAGCAATCCCGATAGCTGCTCCTTCACTTCACCGGTTGTGTCCACCGCGACAAAGCAACGAATCGCTTTCCGCTGACCGCTTTCCGCCGACCGCCAACTGTTTTCCACTTGCGCCTATTTTATCTTAGTCAGTAATTTACTCAACATCATCTTTACCTTTTCGTAGTCTGCGGCTAACTTCCTATACCTTACTTCGGTGATGTAACCCAAGTCCTTTGAAAGAAGCAACTGATACCTCACCTCCTCGCAAGAACCAATGGCGATATCAACGAAATGGGCAAACTCCTTGCTACTGTCTCTCGCCGCGCCTTCAACAACCCTTCTCATATTCCCTTCCCCTTCTCCGGTCTGCGGATAGCGGACAGCGGTCGGCGGCTAGTGATTGCCCGGCGGCAGAGGTCAAGCGCGGCCATTGCCGCGCGCTCTTTCACCATTCTCCGGCTGCCGCTGAAGATATGCCGCTCAACCAGAATCTTCTCACCCGCCGCTACCGCAATGAAGACAAGACCAACCGGCTTCTTCCTGGTCCCGCCGGTCGGCCCGGCGATTCCAGAAACGGCAATCCCGATGTCGGCAGCCATGAGCCGGCAGACGCCCCGCGCCATCTCCCGCACCGTCTGAGCGCTTACCGCACCATGCCGCTTCAGGGTCTCGGCCCGGACACCCAAAAGCCGCAGCTTCATCTCGTTGGAATAGGCAACAACCCCGCCCCGGTAGTAGTCGGAGCTTCCCGGAATATTGGTGAGCATGTCACCGACAAGGCCGCCTGTGCAGGACTCAGCAGTGGCAACTGTCAGACCGCACCTTCTCAGCGCCTCGCCGACAACAAGGGCGATCTCCTTATCCCCAACCGCATAGACCGTCTCGCCGAGGAGTCGGACTAGCCCTCTGCCGCACCTCTCCACCAGAACCTTTGACCGACCCCGGATAACAACATCAACGCCCGTAGTTGAGGGATAGAATGCCGGTGTCAGTGCTGGATAGCGCCGAAACAGCCTGGCGCTTTTCTCAGCAATCCTAGACTCTGGAAGTCCGAAGGTCCGCAACCGCAGGACAGAAGGCGGGTTTGTTACAAACCTCTTTCGCAGGTAGGGAAGGACGCCTGTGGTCAGAATCGCCTCCATCTCAACCGGGACTCCGGGCAAGAGCACGACCGTGCTCCCCTGGTGGGTAACAATCATGCCCGGCACCATGCCAACCGGGTTATCAAGCAGTTTTGCCCCTTTCAGCACCAGCGCCTGTCGTGCGGCCAGGGCTGGCATCCGCATCCCGCGCTTCTGAAAGGTCCTCTGAATCCGCATAAGTGTCGGCCGATGAAGGACCAGCCTGATGCTCAAGGCATGGGCAACCGCCTCAACCGTCTTGTCATCTGGTGTCGGCCCCATGCCGCCGGCAACCACGACCAGCTCTGCCTCTCCCAGTGCCCGCTTCAGAACCTCTTCAATTGCCCGCTTGTCGTCGCCCACCTTGATAATCTTTTGGGGAGTCAGCCCCAGGTCGGCAAGGCCGCGGGCCAGCGCCGCCGAGTTGGTGTCAATTACCGCACCGGCAAGGACCTCATCGCCGACGATTATGATTTCTGTCTTCACCGTCTCCTCTCTGGCATTTGTGGATTCCTGCTTCCGCAGGAATGACAAGGGAGCGCGCTTCTTTTCTGTCATTCCCGCTTTTCCTTTCTGTCATTCCCGCTTTTCCTTTCTGTCATTCCCGCTTTTCCTTTCTGTCATTCCCGCGCACGCGGGAATCCATCTCAGACAATCTCTTCATCCTCTCCTCAGGACAGGGAAAAACAGAACCAGCACCCGCAAGACCAGATTGGCGCAGATGCCCGCCAGGACATCGTCAATCATCACACCCCAGCCCCCGGGCAGCTCTTGAGATTTCCTGATGAACGGCAGCTTGACAATGTCAAAGAACCGCCAGACCAGAAAACCGACCAAAAGACCGGCAAGGGAGACCGGCAGCCCGAAGAAGGTGATGAGCGTGCCTGCCAGCTCATCAATCGTCACCCGGCGCGGGTCTTTGCCCCAGACCTTTTCCAAATCGCCGGCAATCCAGACCCCGAAAAAGAAAACCGGGATGATGACCAGAGCCGAAACTAAAGGCCGGCAGGAGAGGAAATAGGCGGGGATGAGAGCAAAAAGACTACTGACCGTTGCCGGTGCAACCGGAAAATAGCCGGTGAAGAGAACCGACCCGCAAGCGGCCTGAAACCAGAATATTACGGACTTCATGCTTAGCTCTCAATCGTCGTCCGTCTGAACCGAAACCGACCGACCGTTATCTCCGGCCCTTGGACGGAAACCGGCTCTCCATCTCCACAACCAGATTGGCAACAACGAAGATTGAGGAGTAGGTGCCGACTATGATTCCGACCGTCAGGACAAAGGCGAAGTCCCTGATTTCGGCCGAGGCCAGAATCAGAAGGGCAATCGTGACGAAGAGAGTTGTCAGCGCGGTTATTGTCGTCCGGTTCAGCGTCTGATTGATTGCCCGATTACACAATTCGGCAAAGCCCCCCTTCCGGGCCTTTCTCGTATCCTCTCGAATCCGGTCCGAGACGACGATGGAGTCGTTGACCGAATAACCAATCACCGTCAGAATGGCGGCAATCAGGGTCGTGGTGATTTCCTTGTTGAAAAGGGAACAGAACCCCAGAGTGATGACCGTGTCATGAATCAGCGCCAGCACCGCGCCTGTTCCGAACCGGAAGTCAAACCGGAAGCTCACATAGATGAGAATCCCGATTATCGCCAGGGCAACCGCCAGGAAGACCTTGCCCTGCAACTCTTTTGAGACCCTTGGCCCGACCGCCTCATCCCGCAGGATTTCAAACGGAATGTCAGGAAAAGATGCGGCCAGCTGCTGGCGCAGCCGGGCCGAAAAGCCGCCCGCCTCCTCAGAGCGCTCTGTCGGTCTGACTCTGATAAGAAAGTCACCGGCGTCGGTCTCCTGGATTGACGCCCCGGCTTCGCCCATCGCGCTCAGCGCCTGCCGGACAGCATCAATCTTCACCTGCCTGCTAAACCGGACCTGAACCAGCCCGCCACCGGTAAAATCAATCCCGTAGCGGAAGCCCTTCAAAAAAATCAGCAGCAGACTGGCCAGGACCAAAACACCGGAAACGATAAAGAAAAACCTGCGCCGACTGACAAAGGGGATGTTGGTATCACCGATAAGTCTCATGCTAAATCCTCAGAGTTTTTACCTCAAAGCGGGCCAAAAACCAGTCAAAGATGAACCGGGTGAGAAAGACGGCGGTCAGGACGTTGATGACCAGACCGACTCCCAAAGTGATGGCAAAACCCCGCACCGGCCCGGAGCCGATGAAGTAAAGCGCGATGGCGGTAATGATTGTTGTGGCATTGGCATCAATGATTGTCACCAGTGCCCGCTGGTAGCCGGTGTCCACCGCCGCCATCGGCGTCTTGCCGGCGCGCAGCTCCTCCCGGATACGTTCAAACACCAGGACATTGGCATCAACCGCCATGCCAATCGTCAGGGCGATGCCGGCAAGCCCGGGCAAGGTCAAAGTCGCTCGCAGTGCCGCCAGGACCGCCAAGAGCAGAAAGATGTTCATAAAGAGTGCCAGGTCGGCCAGAACACCGCCAACCCCGTAATAGACAACCATGAACACTACGACCACCAGCGCGCCAATCAGCGCCGCCTGAATCCCGCGCCGGATTGCATCGCTGCCCAGGGCTGCGCCCACCGACCGCTCCTCGACAACCTGAACCGGTGCCGGCAGGGCACCTGAGTTCAGGACGATTGCCAAATCCCGCGACTTGTCGCCTCTCCGGTCATAGGTGGTGATTTGGCCCCGGCCATTCGGAATCCGCTCCTCGATGCGCGGTGCTGAACGCACCACCCGGTCAAGAACAATCGCCAGCCTCCGGCCGACATTCCGGCCGGTCACCGCCGAGAACTTTGCTGCACCCTCCCGGTCCAGCTCGAAATCAACCACCCAGGTGTTGGCCCGCTGCAGGTCGGCACCCTGATAAAGCCTCGGCTCAGCCCGCTTCAGTCTTGTCCCCATCAGCTCCGGCTCCGCCTTCAGAAGATAAACTCGCACAACCTTGGAACCTTCTCTTGATTCAACCGGGCCGTAAAGGAACTCATAACCCTGGGGCCAGAACTGCCTGCCCTGGGCAAGCAGCCGGCTGAACTCGGCGGTGTCCTGGGCACGAATCAGCAAATCAAGCTCCTCACCGGTCGTCTCCACGAAACTCAACAGTGTTCCCGGTGCCGCCTCGGCCAGCTTTCCCGTGTCCAGCCCGGCACTCTCTGGTGCGGCCATGCTGAGTTCCGACCTGGCCCGGGATGCGGTATCGGCCTTGGTGGTAGCTGCCAGTTTTTCGTCAATCGTCTTCAGCACATCATAGACTTTGGCCTTCTCCTCAACCAGCTGGAAGGTGAGATGGGCCGGCTGCTTGATGATGCTCAACGCCCTGTCCCGGTCAACGCCCGGCAACTGCACAAGGATTCTTCCCTTGTCGGTCTTCTGAATGGTCGGTTCAAAGACCCCGAACTGGTCAATCCGGTTCCGAATCACCTCCAGCGCCCGCTCCGGTGCCCGCCGTGCCTCCTCCTCGCTCAACTGGCTCCGGTCGACATCCAGCACCACATGCATCCCGCCCACCAGGTCCAGTCCCAGATGGACAATCCGCTTCTCATAGAGCGCTCCCTTGTGCCGGTTGAACTCAGTGAGCTCGTTGCGGACCGACTGGCTGTCCTCAGGGGTTGTCGCCTGTGCCAGCCGAGCCCGAAGCGCCCGCTCCTGGCGGGGCAGCATGATGTAAAGCTGGAAACTGGGCCAGAGAACCACGCAGGCAACGATGAAGACAACCAGCCAGATGGCGATTTTGATTCTAGCCCCTCTCAAGAGGACACCTCCAGGATATGCTTCATCTCTCGTACCGCCTCAACAAGTCCGACAAACACCGCCCGCGCCACAATCGCAAACCCGATGCTGAAACCATGGGCTATCTTTCGTTCAGCAATTGGAACAACATTTCGATAGTCCAGGCCATGCCCGACATGAACCACCAGTCCCTGCTCCCGCGCACACTCAGCCGCCTCGGCCAGCCTTCCCAGATGAACCGGTCGGCGACCCACCTCCTTGCTGTACTTGTCGGTATTCAGCTCGACCACCTGCGCACCAATCTCGGCCGAGGCCCGGACCTGCCGCTCATCAGGCTCGATGAACATCGAAACCCTGATACCGGCCTTGCGCAACCGAGCAACCACCGGCCGCAACTCGGCAAACCGCTTTTGGACATCAAGCCCCTGGGTCGTGGTCAGCTCCGTTGCCAGCTCCGGCACCAGTGTCACCTGGTCCGGCCGCACGCCGGTCACGAGCCTGATGATGTCCTGGACTGCCGTCATCTCAACCGTCAACTCAGTCTTGATGGTCTGGCGCAGAAGCCGGACATCCCGTTCATTGATGTGCCGGCGGTCCTGGCGCAGATGGACCGTTATTCCGTCCGCCCCGCCCAGCTCCACCAGCCCTGCCGCCTGAACCGGGTCGGGAAACGGCTCCTGCCGCGCCTGCCGCAGCGTGGCGATATGGTCAATGTTTACCGAAAGAGTAATCAAAGGCAGCCGATTCTAGAGAACAAATCCGCCACTGTCAAGGTAAAGTCTGGGAAGTTCAGCTTCGGGATGGCGGGCCTGTCACCCGTGGCGTCTTCTTCCAGAACCCCTCGCGCCGGAAGAGAAACCGCCAGTAGCCGACAACCAGCGCAATATTGATATAGAGATAATACTGGGGTGCCAGCAGCCTCCTCCAGCCTCCCTTGACCAAGAAAAGTAACGGAATCGTCGCATAGGCCAGAACCTGCAAGCCGAACACCACCCTGAAGAACGGATTCTCCACCTTGATTCCCGAACCGACGAGCATAGTCAGAAGCAGAAACGGAATCACCATCCTCAGAACCTTGTGGGAGAAATAAACCCACGCCTTCTTCCCATACTTCGGCGAAAGCAGGTCATAAAAATGCAACAGCGCCTGCAGGTTCCCGCTGCTGATGCGTGCCTTGCGCCGAAACTCGATACTCTCGGCCTCGGCCCGTGTTGTCACTAAGGCACTGGGCTCCATAACCACATCCAGCCCGTGACGGAACGGCCTTATTCCCAGATAGAAATCATCAAGATTTATGTCATCCGGAATTGGCTGGGCCTCCGACTTCCGCACCATATTGGCATAGGCGTTGCAACCCACCATCGCCCCGAGCCTTCCCTCCAGCTCCTTCACCTTGGTCTCCCACTTATCATAAAAACTTTCGGCTGGACTCCCCTGCTCATTTATCCGGCGATAGCGCGGGTTCACCACCGCCACCTTCGGGTCGAGAAAGTTTTCGACCATAAACCGCAGCGATTCCGGGGTCAAAAACGAATCGGCATCGGTGCACAAAACTATGTCGCCGCTTGCCAATTCCAGCAGCCGGTTCTGCACTACCGTCTTGCCCCGCTGCTCATCATAGTGAATCAGCTTCACCCGTGGGTCATTGAACGACCGGATGATTTCGTCGGTCCGGTCGGTAGAGTTATCCGAGCCAATCAGAAACTCAATCTTGTCCTCGGGATACTCCATTGCCAGAAGATTCTTCATCTTCTCGGCGATTATCGCCTCCTCGTTGAACACCGCCATCACCACGCTTACCCGGAACGGCTCAGCCCGCTGCTCAGGCCGAAGCCGCCTTGGTGCCACCTTCCCCCAGAGCCAGAGAACTAATGGAAATAAAATCCAGTGGTAAACGATTATTCCCAGCGGAATCCAGAAAAGAACTATTGCGACCGCGTCAAACACCTCTTTTCTCCTCCAGCACCTGCCGGTACACCTCGACATGCTTTGCGGCAGTCTTTTCCCATGTGAATTGACCTGCCCGGGCCAGCCCCTTGGCTCTCAGCTCAGAACGCAGCGCTTCATCGGTCAGAACTCTTTCCAATGCCCTCTCCAGCTCATCCGGCCTGTTTGGGGTGACAAGCAGCGCCGCATCACCAGCCACCTCAGGCAGTGCCGACACATTGGCTGTAACAACCGGCGTTCCGCAGGCCATCGCCTCCAGAACGGGCATCCCGAACCCCTCATACCACGATACCAGTGTCAGCACCGTGGCTAACCGGTATAACCCTGGTATCAGCTCTTGGGGCACATATCCCAGATAGCGCACCTGATTCGTGACCCCCGTTTCAGCAATCACCCGGCGCACCCCTTCCGCTCCATATCCCTCTTCACCCGCCAGGACCAGGGCATCAATCCTACCCTTATTGAATAACCGGGCACAGGCACGGACTAATGCCTCAAGACACTTCCGTCGCTCTATCGCCCCAACATGGAGGATGAATCGTTCCGGAAGGTCGAGCTTGCGCCGCACCCTTTCCAGATACTCCAGTTCCTGGTCCGGCTTATAGATGGGCTCGACACCATGGTGGACCGTGACGACCCTTTCCGGCTCCGCGTTGAGCAATTCGATGATGTCTCGACGAGTCGTCTCAGAAACCGCAATCACCCTTCGTGCCCGGTGAACGCTTCTCGGAACAAGGCAGCTCAGATATTTCTCGTATTTCGGCTCAAATGCTCCCGGAACCCGCGCGTATATCAAGTCATGAACCGTCGCTACAAAACATCCTGAGGTAAACAACGGTAGGGCAAAGTTGGTGCCATGAAACACGTCAACCCGTTCGCGTCTGAGAACTTGCGGCACCAGGACATTCATCCAGTAAAGAGAGAGAAGCTGCGCCCCAATGCCGCTCTTCGACTGACTCTGTGTAGAGAATGGCCGCCCGATAAGCACCTGTCGGCAACCGGTCGGGAGGTCTCCTTCCTGTAACCGCCTGTCAAGCAACAGCAGAAACTCAAACTCCGGGGCCAGTCGCGGCAGGTGCAGTGCCAACTGATAAACATACTGCCCCACCCCCCGCCTATTTCCGTGAAGGCGGCGGGCATCAAGCGCTATCCGGTAGCGCACCATGACCGATTATAACCACCTTATCGCGCCAATCAATTGCTGAATCATGTTGCCCGAATCCTTGACCCTGTTTTCTTCTAAAATATACTGATTTTGTGAAAGTTCTTTTCAATGCCGCCTACGACACCCGCTCAAAAGTCGGCATTACCGGTTTTATCAAATGTCTTGTGCCCCCTTTATCCAGACTTTGCGACCTCACCGTGCTGACTCCTGACCCCGAGCTCTTTGCCGACCATTGTGCAACTATCAGAATTCCCAATTGGGTTCGAACTCATCCCGGCCGCGTGCTCTGGACTCTGACATGCCTGCCCCGATACTGCACCCGCGACTATGACCTTGTCCTCTGTGCCACCCCCGCCGCTCCCATCGGGGTCCGGATTCCCGTAATCGCGGTCGTCCATGACCTGACACCACTTATTATGAGTCAATATCATCCATTAAAACACAAGGTTATCTTCTGGGTTGGAATTCAATCGCTACGCTGGGCAGATATGGTTGTAACCGTTTCTGAGAACACAAAACGCGACCTGATTATGAGATTCCCCAAAGTAATAAATCCCTCCCGAATACAAGTTATCTACGAAGCACCATGTATAACCCCTACAGGTGATGTCCCCGAGTTTGCTCAACAGTTTGCCCCCTACATTCTATATGTCGGTGGGCACTCACCCCACAAAAACGTTCCTCGACTGCTTGCCGCCTTTGCCCAACTACAAGCTCCCAAAAATTATAAACTTATACTCGTCGGCTGGGGAAAACAGTCGCTATTTGCAATCGCTCGGAATATTGCCGCAAAACACGGGATAACCGGCAAAATCGTAATCCTAACCGACTTGGCTGACAACAAGCTTTCCGGGCTTTACAGCAAGTGTGAAGCCTTTGTTTATCCTTCACTCTATGAGGGATTTGGACTACCGGTCCTTGAGGCATTGGCTCATGGCGCCCCGGTTGCCTGCAGTTCGACATCAAGCCTCCCTGAAGTAGCTGACGACGCCGCAATATACTTTAATCCACGGTCAGTAGAATCCATTACTCGCGCGCTTGAGCTGATTTTGAATGATAACAGCGCAACGGAAAACCTAAGAAAACGAGCCCTCCGGCAGGCTAACCGTTTCTCTTGGGCAGCAACGGCTCAAAAGTTCTATGCTTGCGCTGAAGCCTTGACTTCAGGAAAATCGGGCCATTACGAAAAGTGCCGATAATGAGTTAGCTCGTTTTGGCATTTACTGAGCTCTCTTCCGAGTCTGTTCGATTCGGTGTGACTGGATACGAGGCATACGATAATCCAACAAGAATACTCAACAACGCGATAGTACCTTGGTTATAGGTAAAAGCATCCACTAGCCCGTGCGCGGCAAACGCTATCAGACCCGCGCTAAGAGCTAACCGGATACCTCTGTCTTCATGCCCTATTACTTTCTTTAGAGAATATGAACGGACAAAAGAGACGACAAACATCCACAATAATGCCAACACCCCGAAGATGCCCAAATCGGCAAAAAACTCCAAGTAAAGATTATGGCTGTTGTAACGCAGCGCAAACCACTTGCTATAAGGATATCCGTAAAAATGCTTGACAAGTCGGAAATTCTCCATGCCCACTCCCAACAACCAGTTGGCTCGTCCGATATCCCATGCGTACTTCCACAATAGAAGTCTTCCAAACAGCGACGGGTCTTTCAACGACGTCTCGGTCAATCGGACATGAACCATCTCCCTAACCAAGTGCCAAGAACTTAAGGCAAGCAATGCTACGCCAATTATAATAATCACTCTGAAGGAACGCACTCGTGCCAATATGTACAGCAAAGCCAGTCCAAACCCCAGCCACGCACCACGTGACTGAGTAACAGCGAGCATAGCAGCAAGAGGGAGAAAAACTAGCACTAAAAGCACCCTGTATACAAACCGCCCTTCATTCAGAAGAAGTGATAGCGCCATTATGCAGGCAACCGCTATTACACATCCCCAAGCATTCAAGTTCAATAGTGTAAATGGTGTTACAACAGTCTTCCATCCCAACTCGCCGCTTGTCTCAGAAGGCGATGGCAAAAAAGAAATGCAGATTGAACAGAATGCTGTCGAGAGCACAAACGTATAGAGTAGATTTCTTACTTGACGGTCCGTCAACGAGACCTGAGCGGAGAAATAGGTAATCGCCAATATTTCAAGCATCAACAGTGACGAAAGCAGCATGAACTTCCCCCCCCATCCGCGAGCAAAGGCATTATAACATGCCACCGCAACAAGAATCGCCAGAATTACCAATGGTACCCACTCTACATAGGTAAGCTTTCGGCCCGAAATACTATTCCCCTCGAGCTGTTGTGATATTCTGTGCAAACCTAGTAAGACCGCTATTATCGGATAGAACGCAAGACGCTGATAGAATCCGGGAAGCAAATTCGCTGCCGATAAAGGAAGCATAAGGACAAAGAAAAATAATACTCGATATTCATCCTCTGCTAAAATTGTCCATAATATAACCTGTATCGGACCGACCAAGCAGGCCCATGCCAGTGTCTGCTGACCGGCAGCCATAAAGACCAGAAATCCAATAACGCATACCGCTTCCGCGATAAAGAATGACAACAATGAGCGCCCTTTGCCCGGCTGAGTCCATGTCCAAGATGCCGTTCTGCTGTTCATCGTTTTATTGAGAGCACCGCCTTTAGTGTCATGAGTTCTGACTTACCAACGGCACCGGTCGCTACCAGTGCCAGGAGATAAACAGCTAATCCTAAAGCAATACCAACAACGACGTGAATGCGGACCGTAAGAAGAGCACATACCGCTGCTGGTCCAACAGCAACAACCGTCCGGCCCAACTGGCCCGCTAACCTGCCAAAGCTGATTGGACCGGCGGCGCCCCGCAGTTGTGTAAGATAA
>JBDRUJ010000006.1:29838-30997 GCA_039801285.1 Caldifarciminota bacterium | reverse complement strand
GCTGTAGCAGGATAATAGAGCCGTCAAGAATACAGCCAGCCGGGTGCCGGGTTACCACCTACAAGGCAGAGTCGGTTCTAAGGATTTGAGGAGGTTAGGATGAAGCTCTGGTTTCAGTTTTCTGGTTTGGGTCGTTTTATGAGCGGCTTAGGGCTGCTCCTAATGTTTGTCGCTGGCGTGTCTGCCCAAGTGGAAATCTGGACGTCGCGCTACGACTCGGGTCAAGATGACGACGACCATGCGACCGCAATGGTTATGACGTCCGATGGGAACCTTGCAGTTACCGGATTCAGTGTCGGGTCGGACTGGACTCGAGATATTGCGACGCTGAAGCTCGATGCTTTGACCGGCGAAGCTCTTTGGGTTCGGCGCTGGATGGCAGGCCCCAGTTCAATGGATGTCGGTTGGGCGATTGCGACCGATAGTGGCGGCAACATCTTTGTTGCCGGCTGGACTCGGACATCAGGCGGTGACACCAATTTTGTGACCATCAAGTACCTTTCCGATGGAACCCAGGCCTGGGCGGTGACGTATGATAACAGCGGCAGCGATGTGGCGGTGGCAGTAGCGGCAGACAATGCTGGTGGTTGTTATGTTACCGGCCGGTCGGTAGGGGCCGGTAACTATGACTATGTTACGATTCACTACGACAGTGATGGGAATCAAAGCTGGCTGGCGCGGTATAACGGACCGGCCGCAGGCACCGATATCCCTACAGCGCTGGCTGCCGCATCGGGCGGAGCCGTCTATGTGACCGGTTATTCCTGGGGCGGCTCTGCGCTGAAGTTCGGTTATCTGACTGTCAAGTATGATGCCTCGGGCGACACGGTGTGGACGAAGAGGTACGACGGGACGGCAAGCGATACCATTACGAAGTCGGACCTGGCTTTTGCCATTGCCCTCGATGATTCTGAGAATGTTTATGTGACCGGCCGGGCTGGTGAGAGCGGGACCTGGTTTGATGCCACTACCGTCAAGTACAATCGTGATGGTGGCCAACTCTGGGTCAACCGGTTCGACTGGGGTGAAAATAGCGTTGATGGCACAAATGAAATTGCCCTCGGGCCCGACCGCTCAATCTACTGCGCCGGTTTTACCGAAACCGACCTTGGATTCTACGAATATCTTCTCTTCAAGCTGACGCCGTCCGGGAGTCTGG
>JBDRUJ010000006.1:2843-29828 GCA_039801285.1 Caldifarciminota bacterium | reverse complement strand
CATCCACAACTACGTGAGCGACGAGGACAGCGTCAATGCCCTGTTTGTTGACCAGTTTGGTAATGCCTATGTCACCGGCTATTCCTACTCCATCGAGGGTGACATGGACTGGGTCACCATCAAGTACAACTCCGAAGGGGAGCAGGTCTGGATGGCGCGGCACAGTACCTTCGACGAGGATGACGACGCCTGGGCCGTGGTTGTCAACCCAATCGGTGATGTGTTTGTTGCCGGCTATGACTATCTTGAGGGAAGCGAGGACTATGCGGTGGTGAAGTACTCGGAGCCGGATGTCGGCGTTGCCCGGATTGTTGAACCGGCCGATACCTTCCGTCTTGACGCTACCGTTGTTCCACGGGCCTGGGTGCGCAACTACGGAGCGATGGCCCTGACCTTTCCGGTGCGACTGGAGATTGGTAACTTCTATTTTGATGTTCAAAACGTGAATGCCTTGCCGCCTTATGATTCGCTGGAGGTGCGGTTTGAGCCCTGGCTGGTGCGGGATGTCGGCACTCACACCGTCAAAGTCTATACAATGTTGGCCAGCGATAAGGAGCCGGAAAATGACACCAGCTATGGAACCGTGACTACCGTGCCGGTCTGGGAGCAGCTCAGTGACCTGCCAGCCGGCAGTAAAAACAAGGCGGTCAAGGATGGTGGTGCACTCGCCTTTGTCCAGGATTCACTCGTATTTGCCTTCAAGGGGAACAACCGGGTGGAGTTCTACTGTTACAATCTGAATCGGCGGGAGTGGCGGGAGCGGGAAAGCATCCCGGCGATTGGCCGGAGCGGGGCAAAGAAACGGGTCAAGAAGGGTGCTCAACTGGAACCTGATACCGCTGGTAACATCTACGCCTTCAAAGGGAATAACACCCTGGAGTTCTGGCGCTACAGCATTGCCGGTAACTCGTGGCTCCAGCTCCGGGACTATCCGGCCAGCGGGACGAACCGCAAAATCAAGGGTGGTTCCGGACTGGTATTTGTGCCCTCTCTGAACCGGTTCTATGGTAACCGGGGTGCCAATACCTGTGACTTCTATGCCTACGATGTCACCGGTGACAGCTGGATAAGGAGGCAGGACATTCCCCTCGGGGACCGGGGCAGGAAGGCCAAGGATGGGACCGCAATTGTCTATGATGGCGACTCGACCATCTATCTCCTGAAGGGCGGAACCTATGAGTTCTGGGCCTACAGGATAGGGGCCGATAGCTGGGTGCGGAAGAAGGACATCAGGGATAGCCAGCTCAGCAACCGGCGCAAGAAGGTGAAGAACGGAGCTGCCCTGGCCTATGACCCAAATTACCAGCGGGTTTATGCCTTCAAGGGTGGTAAGCAGACCGAGTTCTGGTTCTTTGATGTGGCGCGGGACTCCTGGGTTGAGACAGTGGACACGCTTCCTCTCGGCCCATCCCGGCGCGGGCCGTATGGCGGTGCTGACCTGGTCTTTGGTAATGGCAAGCTTTATGCGCTCAAGGGGAATAAGACGCGGGAGTTCTGGATGTATCATGCCAATTTCC
This sequence comes from Caldifarciminota bacterium, assembly GCA_039801285.1. GTDB lineage: Bacteria > Hydrothermota > Tepidihabitantia > Tepidihabitantales > Tepidihabitantaceae > JBDRUJ01. The sequence continues at coordinate 28,311 of JBDRUJ010000006.1, read as the reverse complement.
CTTTGAATCCACCCCTGCCGAAGGACGGTGAGTGCGGGGTCAGTGTGCCTTTGCCCCGGATTCGGCTTGCAGTTGCGCCCAATCCAATTTCCGGCAGCGCCCAGATCGGCTACATCCTGCCCCAGCCGGGAAGGGTCAGGCTGGCGATGTTTGATGTCACCGGCCGGCGGCGACTGGTCCTTGCCGAAGGTGAACAGCCCGAGGGTGAACACCAGGTGACCCTAGATGCTTCGGGCTTGGCAGCCGGTGTCTATCTGGTGCGACTCGATTGTGGCATTGGTAGTGAAAAGATGAGTGTGAACCGGAAGGTCCTTGTAACCAGATAGGAGGTAATGATGCGGTGCTTGGTTGCCGGCGCAGTCCTACTGTTGCTAGGCTGTGGGGTGGTCTGGGCCGGTCTGGTTGATACGATGTGGGTGCAACGGTGGGCAGGACCCGACTCGGTAAACTTCAAACTGAATCGGGCAAGCGACATTGCGGTTGACGGGGCTGGAAATGTTTATGTCTGCGGGTCCGGCGAGGTTGTTGCCAATAACACCGACATGGTGGTTGCAAAGTTCAACAAGTGGGGCGACCTGCGCTGGGTGCGGAGCTATGGCGGCAATGTCACGAGTGATGATGACATGGCACAGGCACTGGTGGTTGACTCGGCGGGCAATCTCTTTGTGGCCGGTGCGACCGACAATAATCACCCCAATGGAACTCATCTGGACATCACCTGCTGCAAGTTCGACAGCAGCGGCAACCTGCTCTGGACAAGAAAGCTCGACTTCGGTGATGAGGATGAGGCATTCGACATTGAACTGGGCAGAAGCCAGGACCTCTATCTCTGCGGCGCGGTTATGGATACCCACCATGACCTCAGTGCCTTTCTCGTGGCCAGGCTCAACCCAAGCACCGGCGACACGGTCTGGACCCGGCGCTACATTCTTGATACCCTTGCTTTGAGCCCCAGAAGGCGGGTGCAGGACCGGCATCCCGATTTCGTTCTCTGGGACGACTGGGCAAGCTGGGACAATTGTGCCAGTGCCCTGGCGATTCATCCGGACTCGGGAACAGTGGTGGTGACCGGGTTCGGCTATCAGAACTCGGACGGCTGGGACATCTGGACGATGAAGTTTCTGCCCAACGGCACCAGACTCTGGGAGCGGGACTGGCACTGGCCGGGAAATTACGACTACGACGATGTCGCCTTTGATGTGGCGGTGGCCAGGACCGGCCAGATTTACCTCGCCGGTTTCTGCGAAGACGAGAATCAGGGTTACGACTATGTAGTGGTGCGGCATGCGCCCAGTGGCGGGGCACCGCTGAACTACGTCCGGACCAACATCGGAACGGTTGATGGTGACGACTATGCGGTAAGTCTTGCGCTGGACGACTCAATGCCGATTCAGAATGTCTATGTGACCGGTTTTGTTGACTACGGCTATCTCACCGGCGGTTATCAGGTCCTGACCCAGAAGTACACCGGTGGGCTGACCGCCCGCTGGGGCTCCGGTGCCTACTTCGGGGGGGGCGGTAACGACTATGGATTCGACATCTGCTACAATCAGGGCCGGGTCTATGTAACCGGAATGATGAACAACGACCTTATGGTCCTCTGCTACACCGCCCAGAATGCCGGCTTCAAGGAGACACTCTGGAGCTACACCTACAACTCACCCTTCAACCTGCAGGATATGGGTGCCGCGGTCTGCGCACTGGACTCGGACCATGTCTATGTTGCCGGCGAGTGCGGCCGGGCCACTCTGGCCAGCGACCTCTTCACCTGCCGGCTCTTCTATCCCAACCCGGACCTGCGGGTTGGCGCTGTTATTGAACCTAAAGATACGGTGAACTATCTGGCAACGGTGACACCCCAGGTCAGGATAGGAAATGTCGGTAACACCCGGGCCCGATTCTGGACAAAGATTTCCATTGACGGGGGCTATCAGGACAGTGTGAGCTGGCCGGTCTGGCTCTATCCAGGCGACTCGCTTGATATCATCTTCCGGGACTGGACAGCCCAGCCCCTGGGGATGCTGGGCATCCGCTGCACCGTAGCGCTGAACGGCGACCGCAACCAGTTGAACAATCGGGTTCTGGACTCGGTGTTTGTCCGACTGGTGCAGGATGCTGCCTGCCGCGCAATACTCTCACCGGTTGGCACAATTGATACTGCGGTGCGAGTTTTTCCCAGTGCCTTGGTGAAGAACAACTGCGCAGTTCCGATGACATTTGATGCCTGGTTTGTGATTGACTCAGCCGGTCTGGTGGAGAAGTACCGCCGGTCGGTGACGGTTACCGGCCTCTCGGCTGGCAAGGAGTCCACGCTCGTTTTCCCGGAATGGGAAAAGCCCCATCTTCCCGGCAGCTACACGACCCTCTGCTCGCTAGCAGTGGCTGACACCAATGCCGCCAATAATATCAAGGAGGGGAGCTTCACGGTGACAACGCGGCGCTGGCCAACCGGTTGGGTGGAAGTTCGGTCAGTCCCGAATTTGCCTTCGGGTAAACAGGTGAAGGATGGCGGCTGGCTCAGCTTAGACCCGGCAACAAGACTCATCTATGCAGCAAAAGGCAACAAGACACCTGACTGCTATGTTTACTATGTGGACGGCGACTCCTGGCACACCCTGGCCCCAATCAAGCCGGGGACCGAGAACAAGCTGCCCAAGAAGGGCTGCGTCGGTGTTGCCGACGGGCAGGGCCACATCTTCATGACCAAGGGCAACAACACCCTGGGCTTCTGGAAGTACTTTATCCAGGGCGACTCCTGGCAGCAGCTTCAGGATGTGCCGCTTGGCAACAGCGGCAAGAAGGTGAAGGGCGGGACCGACATGGTCTATGCGGTTCTCAACGACACCGGCTTCGTCTATCTCCTGAAGGGCTACAAGACCGATTTTCTCCGCTATAACACCGTCTCCGGTCAGTGGCAGACCCTGCCGGATGCGCCGGCCGGCGCCTATCCGAAGTGGGACAAGGGCTCCTGGCTGGCGATTGATGACGACCCAACCTGGATTTACGCCCACAAGGCGAAGGTCCATGAGTTCTATCGCTTCGAGCTGATGAACGGTGCGTGGGACCAGTTGCCCCTCAACGGCATGCCATTTATCGGTTCTACTGGAAAAAGTAAGAAGTCCAAGGAGGGGGGGTGTGCCGCCTACCACGACGGTTCCATCTATGCGCTCAAGGGCGGCAATACTTGTGAGTTCTGGCGCTACTTTGCCGACCGGGACTCCTGGTGTGAGCTGGAGACCATGCCTTCGGTCGGTTCGACCGGCAAGAGGAAGCGGGTCAAGGCCGGGGCTGACATCGTGAGCTTTGGCGACGGTGCCTTCTTTGCCCTGAAGGGCAACAAGACCCTGGAGTTCTGGCGGTATGTGGGTTCGCAGCTTACGGAACTGAGCACAATGCCCAACCGGAATGGTGTCATGGCTCAATCGCAGGCTGTCTTCAGACCGATGTGCGCAGTCATTCCCAACCCGCTTGCCGGTGGTATTGGAAGATTGCACTACAGCCTCCCGGTTTCTGAGCCTGCTCTTATAAGAGTTCGGGTTTACGATGCCTCAGGCAGGCAGGTAAAGGCAATTTCGGGCTGGGCAATCACTAATACGGGGAATATGAAGCTCGACCTTACTGGTCTTGTTTCTGGAGTTTACCTTCTGAGGCTGGATGCCGGTAGGAGCGGACTAACCGACTGTTACAAGCTCATGGTCCGCTAACCAGTTCCGGGTTGAGAGGACCCGGCACAGAGACCCAAGAAGGAAGGGGCGCGGTCGAACCGCGCCCCTTTTCCCTCCTTTGTGGCTGCCGGTTATTGAACCGACTCTGCCCCCCTGATGTCCATTTCCAGATGAACGCCTGCCAGCTGGAATTTTCGGGCTAACCCCTTCATTTCGCATCGGTTATGCCCAAGGACCAGGTTTTTCTACGGCCATCGGGTGCATAGCCTCCCAGGCCGTCTGGGACTCTCCCATGAATGGAGCCTCTCTTTCCGACTGCCAGCCTCTGGAATGGGCTGCGTCCATATCGGCCCTGGTGGCAGCCTTGGCCGTTCCGTCAGGTGCCGCTCCTCATTCCGCCTTCCCTTTTGCCGTCATTTCGGCCCGCGAGGTGCTCTGAGTGGCCGAATTGATAAGGGCTTCAGGAGCCGCCTGGCACCCGGTGTCGCAACGAGCTACCAAGGCTGACTCGGACCGCGCGTTCGGGTCTCTCTGGCAAACCGTTTTTCATGAAGATAACCAGGGCCGGTTCGCCAACAGATGTCATTTCGGCTGACGGCTAGCCGACCCCGTCATTTCGACCGAGCCCGCACGCCTGACGCCAGAGGTGCGACGTTTGACGCCCGACGCCGGTCGGTCATTGCGAGGGCATTCATGCCCGTGGCAATCTCAGCCGTGGGCTCGGAATGACGGAAGCCTCTGCTGTTGTGCTTATTGCAGAATGCTGGGCTTGACATCTGTCGGGTAAGGGAATAAGATTTATCATTGTGGTTGACCGGGTTGAACCATGCTATATCCGGGCAAAGGCGGCCCAGCCGGTCTGGGCGCCGTTCCTGCCCACGCCGTCTGAAGGCACGGTCAATGTTGCCCCGATTATTCTTCAGAGCCCGGAGTTTCTGACTATGGAAGGAGTGGCGGCAGCACCGGTTCGAGCTGTTGTTGCCTTCTCTTGCACCAGCAGCGGCCAGAGTGATGTGCTGGTAGCCGTTGATGAGCAGGGTAAAATCTTCATTGTCGGCTGTCCGGATGAGGCCAATCCGGACGGGTATCGGGTTCTGGTGTCAGATATGCTGGCGGCCAATGGTCGGTTGTGGCGCATGGAATATGAGCAGTTCTCGTCACTCTTTCAGGAGAAAACCGGCCAGAGCCTGGAGGAGCTGGTTATGCCTCGGGCAAGCCCCGACTGGGACTTCGACAACTTCCGGCCGGTGGTCGCCAACACTCTGAAGCTGGGACGGTTTCCGATTCTGATAGTTACCACCAAGCCAGAGGGACCGGTGAAGGAGGTTCTCTCGTATCTCGAATCAATGAATCTGCAAGCCCGGCCGGTTCCGGTTATGCTTTTTGAAGAAGCTTGTATCCAGGTTGTGGAACCGCAACCGGTAACCAGACTCGGGCCTCCGGCCGAGACGAGAATAGCCGAACCTCCCCGGGTTGTTCCTGAGTCTGAACCTGAAGCGCCGGTTATCACAAGGCAGCCCGAGTCCATAGAGGCCGAAAAGATTCCGGAGTCTCCGACGATTCCGGCCGGGGCGATGCCAACAGAGCCGGCAAAAGGGGTGGCGAAACCACCATGGCCCGGCACCAAACCCGGTGTCATGGCTGGTAAGCGGCCGCCGCCTGCCCAAGGAAGAAATAAGGGGGGCGGATGAGGCCGTGCTGTGTCCGGGTCACTCAGGTCACCGACCAGTGGACCGATTTTACCGGTCGGCCTGACCAGCGGCCGTTGAATAAGGTGGAGCTCATCCGGCAGGCTCCGGAGTTTCTGGGGCTATTGAACCCCGACCAGCCACTGCCCAGGGCGGCAATGCTTGTGCCCCAGTCCACTTCAGGTTGTGCGCTGGTTGTTGTTGATGAGGCGGGCGGCCTGCAGCTTGTCGGCTGTCCGGACCAGACTGCCGAGGGTGCCCTGGCTGCCATGGTGAGTGACCTGTTGGCTGCAAGCGGCCGGTTCTGGCACCAGCCTTATAAGGTGGTTGCTGGACTTTTCCGAGAGGCACTGGGGATTGAGCTCACCGACTGGATTAGACAGCGTGCCGGTCCCAGGTGGGACGAAGGTCGGTTCAAATCGGGTTTAGAAAAGAGCCTCCAAGAAGCGAAGATTCCCATTGTTGTTCTTATTGACCGGCTGGATGCGCCGATTCGCGAGATGACCAATTATCTGAAGAACATGAACATTACAGTCCGGTTGCTGAGTTACGAGTATTACCAGCGGAACGGCATTGAACTGGTCCGGCCGGTGGTTCCCAGCGGTGAGCCTGCGCCGGCCGGGCCGGTTGTCCGGACAGGGGTTACGCGCACCGTGCAATTCACACCGACGGTAACCATCAAACCGGCTGATGCTGCGCCGCGCAGCTATGAGCCGTTTCCGATTGATGGGACAACGCCGAAACAGCAGGATATTCTGAAACGGCTGGTCTATCTTGATGACCTTGGGCTGCGCCGTCGGGGCCTGGAGTACTTTGCGCCAGGACAAGAGCGGAAGGTGGAGGCAGAAGGGACAATTGTCATCGCCTGTAACCAGTCCCGCTGGCCCTATCCCAAACCGGATGAGGTGCTGGTGGTTGTTCGGACATCGCTGGAACACCTTGCCGGCTATCTCAAGATGAAGCCTCAGGATGTGGTTGATTTTCTCAGTTCGCTGCCGCGGGAGCAGCGGAAGGAGCACAAAGGGTGTGTCGTCCTTAGAGCGAGCAATGTCTATGAGGCCAACCAGCTGGTGAACGAACTCAAGGCGTTGAAGGAAGTCTCCCAGACAGGAATCCGCTGAACTCGAGACCCAAGCTACTTTTGCACATCTGCTGCGGGCCGTGCGCCACCGAGGTTGTTCGCCGGCTCATTACCGACTATGAGGTTGTCGGGTTCTATTACAACCCGAACATCTTTCCAGAAGAGGAGTTTGACAGGCGGCAAAAGGAGGTTGAGCGCACAAGCGCCCACTGGCAGGTGAGGTTGGTGACTGGTGAGTATGAACACGAGAGGTTCCTTCAGGCGGTGCGGGGCATGGAGTCCGAACCGGAAGGGGGGCGGCGCTGTGAAGTCTGCTACCGGCTGCGTCTGGAAAGGGCGGCCCAGAAAGCCCTGGAGAGCGGCTGCGCGGTTATGGCATCAACCCTGACCATCGGGCCCAACAAGAAGGCAACTATCATCAACCCGATTGGCCGCGAGGTGTGCGCCCGGCACGGCATAGAGTTTCTCGAGGAGGACTGGAAGAAAAGGGACGGGTTCAGACACAGCGTGGAGCTATCACGCAAGCTCGGGCTCTATCGCCAGAACTACTGCGGCTGCGAGTTCTCGATGAGATAGAGCTTAGAAGTGCGGGGCGGCGCAAAAAGCTGCGCCGCCACGCTTTCGGCTCTTGCCGGCCTAGCGAGCGAGTATCAGCTTGGCCTGCGCTTCGTTCTCCCTGGAGGAGAGCCGGCAGAAGTAGATGCCTGGGGCAACGGTGTTGCCCAGCTCGTCGCGGCCGTCCCAGGTCAGGCGGCCCTGGCCGGTAATGGTGCGCACCAGCCGGCCGGAGTTGTCGTAGATGGCGACCGTAGCAGCGCCGGTGCCGGGTAAAGTCAATGCGACCGAGCCGGTAAACGGGTTGGGATAGACCCGCAGCGCCGGTCCGGGCAGGCCGCACTTGGGCGCTTCGGCGACGGCAGTCGGGTCGAAGGTTGTATATTTGATGGCGCGGCCCGGAGCCAATGGGGCGCAGCCGCGGTGGTAGGCGCCATTGAAGAGGGCCTGAATCGCAATCGTCTGGCCCGGGTCCTGGATGCCGACGGTGTTCAAGCCGTAGTTGTTGGCGGTGAGGAACTGAACCAGAATAACATTGTCGCCGGTCGGGGTCGGAACGGTCTGGTCGTAGATGATGACCTCGAACTTGTCAAAGACGGTTTGAGGCGAAAAGTAGGCGACCGAGTCCCACTCGACGATGAAGCGATGGTTTGCCGCATCGTGGTAGTACCAGACCCCGCCGCCGGTCGGTGGATAGAGGTCGTCCCAGTTCAGACAGACCGCACCTGGGATGGTGGCAGTGGGAAGGGTGGTGTTGGTGTAGGCCGAGATGGTCGTGGAGCCGGGCGCAACCCAGCCGTTGCCGCAGATGGAAATCTGGTTGAACTGTGAGCCGTAGAACTGCCAGGTGAAGGGTAACTCGAATACTTGGGTTTCGTCGTCTCCGAGCGTAAGCCTGGTGCCCATGGTGTTGATTTCCACCCAGCTGAACTGCGGATGCTGGGGATATCCGACATCAACATCGTCATAGGCCCAGTAGAGCGGCGGCTGACGGGGGCCGTCGGGAATGGGGTCGGTCGGCCTGATTTCACCAACCACAATGGTGAAACTGATGGTGTCAACATAGTCGGTGCCGCTGATAAAGAGGGTCAGGGGAACCGGTGTCTCATTGGGGATGGCGGCATCAACCTCAATCCGGAACGGGTCGGCAAGATTGGTCCGGGTTGAGCAGGGCGCGATTGAGCCGTAGCCGGCAGTCGAGTCAAGAATCCGGAACAGGTTGTGACCGCTGCGGAGCAGTGCGGTGACATCGGCCAGGCCCTGGTTACCGATGTTGCGGAGTGCGACAGCCAGGCCGCCAGTCTCACCCGGGTCAAATCGGCCGTTGCCATTGCCACCGGGCGGTGAGTCGAGGATGGTCCTTGTGCTCAGAATAAGGTAAGGGCCGCTGTTGTTGTTGATGAGAGAGACATCATCGGCGGAGACCTCCGCCACTGGTGTCCCTCAACCACTGATAGTGTAACTGAAGAGGGCTACCTCAACCTTTGCCACCTCACCGGGATTGACACCGGGCAGGTTCTGGGTGAGCTCATCAGGAATATTGAGCTCGTAACGGCTCCAGTCCGGATTGGTGATGCGGTAGAGGCTGAGGGTTGGCGAGGGAACCCAGTCGGCGTAGGTGGAGTAGTAGTAGCGGGTCTCGCCCAGAAGGACGTTGTCGTCATTGTAGTAGCAGACCTGAAAGCAGGCTGCGGGCCAGCAGGTGGAGGAGCCGCCCCCCTCGTTGAACCTTGCCCAGAAGGAGAGCTGGAGCGCAACCCCGGGCACATCAACCCGCTGGCTGAGCCGAGTCCAGCCGGGATTGTCGTATTGATAGACATAGGCCTCATAGTCCGGGTCGGGTTGATACTCGGTCCCCCGCTGGGCAAGGTGGGTTCCGGAGCCGCTGTCAGTATAGGTCCAGCCAACGGAGAGCTCCTGTTCGAAGTCTCCGTTGACCAAGAGCTCCTGGCCCAAAGAAAGACTAAGGGCCAGGGTAGGGATTAGCAGAAACTTCAGCCGCATAGGCCTCCTTTTTAGTATAAATATAGACTCCTTTTGATGGCTGTCAAATGCGGGTATAGGTCGGTGTTAATGCACAACGAAAATGTCAGCCTTGACAGTCGTGACGAGTCCTGAAGCAGGATTGGTTCCATATGGGATTCATCAATGGGTGTCATTTCGACCGAGCCCGACAGGGCGAGTGGAGAAATCCCTCCAAGGGGAGTCTTCAAGGGATTCCTCGACTCCGCTCGGAATGACAAAGGGAGGCGCGGAATGACGGGTCGGCGAGAGACAGGCTGGACAATTGCCACCTGGCCCCAGACCTCAGCCGATTGCGGCATGCCCAGCCCTTGGGCAAACCCGGACTAGACCCCATGACATTTTCGCTGTGGATTGACATTCCTAAATCAGGGTGCCCATTTTCTCTTTTGACTTCGGGCCAAATGCCTAGTATAGTTGAAAGTAAAATGAGTGAGCAATCTTCCCAGAGCCGGTCTTCGGCCGCGGCGAGCCGTGAGGTGCGGCTGGCGAAGCTGGCACGACTGAGAGAGCTTGGGATTGTTCCCTATCCCTATTTCTGGGAGCGGTCGCACACGGCACGGCAGGTGCTGGAGCTGGCTAATGGGGAATGGCGCCAGGCCGACGGCGGTGTCAGTCCGGGCCACGAGGTGCGGGTTGCCGGCCGATTGATGACACGGCGGGAGCACGGCAAGACACAGTTCGGCCATATCCAGGATGAGTCGGGACGGCTGCAGCTCTATCTCCGGAGGGACACGCTCGGACAGGAGACGTTCGACCGGCTGGAGCTTCTGGACATCGGCGACTTTCTGGGCGCGCGGGGCGAGGTCTTCCGGACAAAGACCGGTGAGGTTACGGTCCATGTGCAGGAGCTGGTGCTACTTGCCAAGGCGCTGCGGCCCCTGCCCGAGAAGTTTCACGGACTGAGAGATGTTGAGACGAGATACCGGCAGCGCTATCTGGACCTGATAGTCAATTCCGATTCGCGGCAGGTGTTTCTTACCAGGACGCGGATGGTGAGTCTCATCAGACGGTTTCTGGACAGCCGCGGTTTTGTTGAGGTGGAGACGCCGGTGCTGCAGCCCATCTATGGCGGAGCGGCGGCAAGGCCGTTTGAGACTTTCTACAATGTGCTGGAGCAGCGGATGTTTCTCCGAATCTCGGACGAACTTTACCTGAAGCGGCTGATTGTCGGCGGACTGGAGCGGGTCTATGAGATTGGCAAGGACTTCCGGAATGAGGGGCTGGACCGGTTTCACAATCCGGAGTTTACCCAGGTTGAGCTTTATCAGGCCTATGCCGATTACAACGATATGATGAGGCTGGTTGAGGAGCTGTTCCGGTTCCTTGCCCTTGAGTTATCGGGCAAGACTGAGGTGGAGTTCGGTGACCATGTGCTGGATTTCGGCCGGCCCTGGCAGCGGCTGCGGTTTGTGGAGGCGCTGGCGCAGCGGATTGATGCCGACCCGCTGAAGCTGTCCCAGGAGATGCTGCGAAAGGTGGCGGCCCGGTTCGGCATTGAGACCACGGCAGAGACGACACGGGCCAAGCTTCTGGATAAGCTGTTCAGCGAGCTGGTGCAGAAGAGTATCATTGACCCGACATTCGTCATCGACCATCCGAAGGTGACGACACCCCTGGCCAAGGTTCACCGGGACAATCCGGAGCTGGTGGAGCGGTTTGAAGCGGTAGTCTGCGGAATGGAGCTGGGCAACGCCTTCAGCGAGCTGAACGACCCGATTGAGCAGCGGAAGCGGTTCGAGGAGGGCGTGGCGCAGCATGAGGAGTTCGCCACAGTTGACGAGGACTATTGCACCGCCCTGGAGTTCGGGATGCCGCCGACCGGTGGCCTGGGGCTGGGGATTGACCGGATGGCGATGCTGTTTGCCAATCAGGACTCAATCCGTGATGTGATTCTCTTTCCGCAGCTCCGGCCGGTGCGGGATGGCGGCAGATGATGAGTCGGACCAGTCTATCCGATGAGATTGCTTCGTCGCTACGCTCCTCGCAATGACAGGAGGGGTGGCGCTCCTCGCAATGACATCTTCCCTCGTCTGTCACCGCGAGGGCGAAGCCCGTGGCGGTCTCCACCGACGCTGGCCTCTAGCGGACTCTTACAATCGCTTCCCGCCAACCGCCTTCCGCCCTCCGCATGAAATAGACACCCGGAGCCAAGTGTCGGAGGTCGTTTGCTCCGGGATGGAGGACCAGCATCTTCCGCCCGGTCGCATCCAGAAGGATTGTAGGAACAGCATCTTCGCCGCGATTGAGGAATAGTGTTCGTCGGACAATAGCAGCGGCCCGCGGTTCGCGGTCAGCGGACAGCGGTTGGCCCTTTGCGATTCCCGACAGAGCCGTGGCCGGGACGCGCAAATAAAGGACCGGGTTCCGGGTCGGCTCGCCCTGGCCCTGTTCCCAGAACCCGGCGATGCGGTCGGCAAAGCAGATGATATGGAGCGTATCGTCAACAACCTCGGCAAGAAATGGAAACCGCTTGCTGGTCGAATCCGGCTCGGTGAGTCTGACCGCACGGTTCCAGGTTCGGCCGTTATCGTCAGAGCTCGCGGCCCAGATGTCGGCACGGGCAAGACCGGTTCTGGGTTCAATGTTTTCCGGGTCGAACTGCTCCCAGACCACATAGAGCCGGTTGATATCGCCTCTCCGCTTGGGCCGGTCAATCCCGATGCTCGGCCTGCCCGCAGCGAGCGCATGGTCGCCGAGCCGACTTGACTCGGGCAGTGAGCATTCATGAACCAGGTGCCAGGATGGTGTGTCATAGGGGCAGTAGTGCCAGAGCTGGGAAAGGCAGGGATTTCTCCCGTCATAGAACTCGGCAACCAGATGAATCCTGATGGTGTCATAGGTTGCAAAGCCGCCATTGAGGGTGCGGTTGAGGGCTGAAGGGACCGAATCGGAGAGCTTGACCAGCGGATACCACTGGCCGCCGTTGTTCGGGGTCTGCCGGAGATAGAGTGCGCCCCGGTCCGGGCCCGAACTCACCGCCCAGATGCAGCCGAGCCTGCCCGACTGCTTAGAGGCAGCCAGATTATGCGCTGGGAATGGCCCGACCGCACCCATCCGATAAGAGGTCCAGGAGCTCTGAAAGTAAAGGGTCTCATCTCTGATTGCCGCAAACTTGGGCCAGCCGTAGTTGGTGGCGGCAATAAGGTTGTTCCGTGAGCCGCGGGCAAAGGTGAACTCGACAAATTTACCCCAGCCCCGGCTCGTATCCTGAAAGTAGCTGAGCTGAGGAACTCCGAGCGAAAGGTAGTCGGTAGAAATCAGCGCACTGCCTCTGGTGATGTCAACATCCAGGCAGCCGAGGTTGCGGGGATAGGAGTTTATAACGATGCCATTCTCCCACCGCCACCCACCCTGCCTGGGCCGGAAGTTATAACGGATGGCGCTCAAGCTGTCCTTCCAGACGACATGGATGCCACTCAGGGTGTCATTGACAATGAACCGGACTGCCGGGCCATAGACCTGCCGGTCACGGCTCGTCCAGCCGACTGTGTCAATCATGACCTGAGCAGCGGCCAGCGCTACCCTGAGGCACAGACCGAAAAAAACGACTCTGGACACAGATGGCTACCGCACCTTCACAATCGCCTCTCGCCAACCGCCTTCTGCCAGCCGCACAAAATAGACACCCGGAGCCAGGTGTCGGAGGTCGTTTGGGCCAGAGTGGAGGGCCAAGACCTTCCGCCCGCTCCCATCCAGGAGGGAACCACTGACCGCCGATGGCAGAAGCAGCACACCCCGGACAACAGTTGTGGGAAGCGGTGAACGGTTAGCGGTCGGCGGTTGAGACTCTTCAACTCCCGGCAGCTCTGAGACCGGCACACGGAGAACCGTGACCTGATTTGTCGTCTGGCTGCCGTGACCGTTCTCAAAAACTCCGGCGAGCTGGTCGCAGATGCAGACCACGACCAGGGTGTCGGTGACATTAGCGGCAAGACAGGGAGAGAGCCTTGAACCGTTGTCCGGCCCGGTCAGGCGGAGAGGTCGGCTCCAGCTTGTGCCGTTATTCTCCGACTGGGCGACAAAGATGTCGGCCCGGGCAATCTGCGTCTGGGGTTCGTAGTTCAAGGAGTCGTAATTCATCCAGGCAACAAAGAGCCGGCCGTCGCTCGGACGCTGGCCAATCGTCGGCCGGCAGAGAAAAGGCTCGCCCGGCTCAGGCTGAGCCAGAACCGAGCCCGGGGCAAAGCGATAGACCAGAGACCAGGCCGGAGTGCGACCCTCTTGATAGTGCCAGATTTCTGCCGGGTAGCTGTGACTACCGTCCCAGACCTGGGTTACAATGTTCAATCGGCCCTGGGCATCATAGATTCCGGACCCGCCGAGCCTGCCGGGCCGGGCACTAGGAATCGCTGTCGGCACCGGAAAGAGATTCTGCGGTCCGGACCAGGAGCTGCCACCGTCTGTTGAAACATTCACCCAGAGGGCTTGGGAATCGGCATGGCTCCAGATTGCCGCGAGTGCAAGACCCGTCTCGGAGCCGACAATGTTGTAGGTCGGGGCACGGGGCAAAAGACTGCCGCAAATTGGGACCGGTGGCGACCAGGTGATGCCATAGTCGGTGGACCGGGAATAGAGCAGGGTATCCTGGGTTGCCGAGTCGGCGCACAAAAGATGCAACCAGCCGTTCTGGGTAAAAGCGATGGGCGGTCTTTGACAACCCATGAGCGCCGAGTCCGGGTTACGCATCACATAGCTGCCAGAGCCGGGAATGCTTTCCAGGGCAACAATCGGCCACTTCGGGTCCCGGTTGATGTAACTGGAGATGAATGTTGCGCGATAGTAGGGTGAAGAGTTGTTGGGGCAGACATCCAGGCTGCCGGCCGCATTCCGCTGAGTGCCGAATACCCCCATCTCACCGCACCAGGTTCGGGTTGAATAACTGTAGAAGTTGGCGAACATGCCGGTCTTGACCCAGGCGACATAGACGCCGGTTCCTGGCAGGTTGAAGATGCGCTGCCAGACCGGTCCGTAGTTCTGATAATCAATCCCGGTAGTGCCGACGCTGTCAACATCAATTGCCGCCCAGACCGGCACAATCGTGAAAACCAGGCTGAAGACTGCGAACCGGACAACTCCTGACCAGTTACCGAAAATGCTCTTTTTCATAAGCAACCTCCACAATTACTATAAACCGGCTCTGTTCCTAGTCAAGCCAGAGAGAAACAGTCCACTATTGACACAACCGATTGATTGGTTATCTTCACCCATGCCCGAAAGCACTGAAAAAGCCGCGCTCTATTGCGTAGTCTCAGGACTGGTGCAGGGTGTGTTCTTCCGGGTGTTTGTGTTGCGTGAGGCCCAGCAGCTCAAGCTCACCGGCCGGGTGAAGAACCTGCCCGATGGCCGGGTTGAGGTGCGGGCTGAAGGTCCGAAGGATAAGCTGGAAACCCTTGTGGCACGACTGCGCCAGGGTCCGCGGGGAGCGGTGGTTCAGGATGTCGTCGTGGAGTGGGGCGACTTCCTCCACGAATATGACGACTTCCAGATAGACTACTAGCAACAGGCGGCATTGGGCCGCAAAAGGAGGAGAAGATGGCCGTCCGACTCGTCTGCCGATTCTGCAGGAGCAATAACACCTGGGCTCATTACGAGCACACCCCGTGCGTCAGGGCAGCTAGCGGAGCCAGCATCTATGGCTGGGACCAGGAGGCGTTTGGTCCGACCCCTGATGGTGTTCCCCAGCCCCAGCCCTGCCCGGGCATGGACTCGGATTCGGTTCCACCGGTGAAGGCATTTTGTAAAAACTGCCGAAAGACCTTCTGGAGCACAGCCGACCTGTAAGCCTGTCGGAGCGAAAACTCTCGGCTACCCGGATTAGCCCAAGAGGAATCAAGGAGGTCCCTCTTTTGTCCTAAAGATATCAATGTTTTATGGTGTACCGGCTTCTAGGTCAGGAGTTCGCAGTCGGTCTCACTTTTCCGTAGGCAGGTCCGCCGAACAGAAGCCGTCTGAAGCTAAACCTCTGACCTGATGGAACTTAGGCAATCTGGTCTCCGTCGGACTCTGGATTGGGGTGGTCAAGGGGGGAGTCACTCCCCTAGTGACTTCGGCCCTGACCCTGGTTCTCATTCTTCCTTTCAAGTGCGCTGCAACCGGATGGCTAAGTGCCGACATCAGAAGATGATAAAATTCCGTTTCCAATTGGGTTGTGAGTCAAAGGGTTAGACCAGCACTGAGCCGAGAGCCGAGACCAGACATCAGTTCCGAACCCACTAGGCGGTTGAATCTTTCAGTCAGCTGTCAGGCAAACAGCGGGTTCAGTCCGAGATTCAGCCAGTCCTAAAGAACCGGCATGAAATCACCGTTCGCCCTCGGCCTCTTGACCAGCCTCAAAATTGGCCAGCTCTCCAAGCCCAAATACTAACCAGCGCGCCAATTGACTAACAGGCTCAACTTTCTTATCATCGGCAAGCGCATGAGCCTCCACCAAAAATCGGTCTTCTTCGCTCTCTTCTCGGCCTTCCTTTTCCTCGCCGTTGCCGGCTGCGGCACCGGCTCAAAACAGAAACTCACCATCGCCGGTTCAACCTCAGTCGAGCCCTTTGCCGAACGCTTGGCCGAGCTCTATATGCGGAACCATCCCGAAGTGGAAATCAATGTCCAGGGTGGCGGCTCCAGCGCCGGTATCCGGGCGGTCACCAGCCACATCTGCCAGATTGGCATGTCCTCGCGCCATCTGACCGATGAGGAGGCCAAAACTCTTCATCAGTTCACCATCGCCTATGACGGCATCGTCTTGGTGGTCAATCGCCAGAATCCGGTCCGGAACCTGACCCTGGAACAGGCCCGCGCCCTCTTCTCCGGCCGGCTCCGCTTCTGGGACGAGCTTGGTTGGGAGCACCGCCGCATCACCCTCGTGACCCGTGAAGAAGGCTCCGGCACCCGTGCCAGCTTTGAGGAGATGGTGATGAAGGACGACCGGGGAGAGATGGCCTCCTTTAGCGCCGATGCCCTGGTTCAGGACTCAAACGGCGCGGTCCGGGAGATTGTCGCCCGTGACCCAGCCGCGATTGGCTACATCTCCATGGGCCTGGTTGACGAACGCTGCTCTGCCCTGAGTCTGAACGGCATCACCCCTAACGACTCCACCATCCGCAGTTGCACCTATCCCCTCTCCCGCCGCTTCCTCTTCCTCACCAGCTCCCCGCCCCAAGGCTTGACCAAACAGTTCATTGACTATGTCCTGAGCCCCGAGGGTCAGAGGGCTCTCGCCGAAGAGGGTCTTACCCCGGTCAGCGAATGAGGGAAAGACTCATTCAAACCGGCCTCGCCATTGTCGCCTTCTCGGCCGTGGCCGCCATCTTTCTGATTGCCATCTTCATCTTCTTTGAAGGAACTCCGCTCGTTGTCAAGGTCGGACTACTCCGCTTCCTTGCTAGCTCCCATTGGGCACCGACCAAGGGCCATTTCGGGATTCTGCCGATGATTGTCGGCTCCCTGGAGGTGACGCTGCTCGCGATTCTCGTCGGTGCTCTCCTGGGGCTCTCCTGTGCCCTCTTCCTCGCCGAGTTTGCACCCCGCTGGAGCGTCCGGATTCTCAAGCCCCTGATTGAGCTATTGGCCGGGATTCCTTCGGTCGTCTATGGCTTCATCGGTGTCGTCGTCCTCGTTCCCTGGATAAGAAACACCTTCGGCGGCCCAGGATTCTCCGTTTTGGCCTCAGGCCTCGTCCTGGGCATCATGGTTCTGCCGACCATCATCGCCATATCCCTTGACGCCCTGCAGGCTGTTCCTCTGAGCTACAAGGAGGGTTCACTCGCCCTGGGTGCAACCCGCTGGCAGACTTTATATCGGGTGATGCTGCCCGCGGCCCGCTCCGGCATCATCGCCGGTTTTGTCCTTGGTATGGGCCGGGCCGTCGGCGAAACCATGGCGGTCATCATGGTTGCCGGCAATGCCCTGACAATCCCTCATTCCCTGCTTCAGCCGGTCCGCACCCTGACCAGCAACATCGCCCTGGAGATGGGCTATGCCACCGGCGACCATCAGGCCGCCCTCTTCGCCACCGGCATGGTTCTATTCATCATCACCATACTCCTGAATACCATCGCCCTCTTTGCCGTCCGGACCAGAAGATGAGCACCGCCAGAACCTCTTCCAGGCCGGTGATGCTAGTCAGGCCCCTGGTCTGGCAGACGCTCATCTGGCTCTTTCTGGGCCTTGCGACCCTCTTCACCATTGCCATCCTCTTCTTCATCATCGGCTACATCGCCGCAAAGGGCCTGCCGGTCATAACCCTGAGGTTCCTCTTCTCCCTACCCGAGCGGATGGGCAAGGAGGGCGGAATCCTGCCGACCATCATCGCCTCCTGGGCTCTGACCATCCTGGCACTCCTTGTCGCCACGCCGGTCGGCGTCGGCAGCGCAGTCTATCTTACCGAGTACACCCGGGAGTCGGCACTCACCAGAGTCGTCCGTTTCGGTGCCGATGCCCTTGCCGGGGTCCCGTCAATCATCTTCGGCCTGTTCGGCTTCATCCTCTTTGTCGTCAAACTCCGGCTCGGCTGGTCAATCCTCTCCGGCGGCCTGACCCTGGCGCTCATGGTCCTGCCGACCATCATCCGCACCTCGGAGGAGGCGATTCGGACGGTGCCGGTTGCCCTGCGCGAGGTGAGCCTCTCCCTCGGCGCCACCAAGTGGCAGACCGTCACCCGCGTTGTTCTGCCCAATGCCCTGCCTGGAATCCTCACCGGCATCATCCTCAGCATGGGCCGGAGCATCGCCGAGACCGCCTGTGTCATCTTCACCGCCGGTTCATCCCTGCTCCTTCCCCGCTCGATTCTTGACCCGGCCCGCTCAATGGCGGTCCACTTCTACATCCTTGCCCGAGAAGGCATCTCCATGGAGCGGGCCTATGGCACCGCAGCGGTGCTCGTCATCTCAATCCTTGCCATCAATGCCCTTGCCTATATCATTATGTTCCGCTTCATGAGACACCGGCGCTAGCCATGCAGGTCAAGCTTGCCATCAGAAGTCTCAACGCCTGGTTCAACAGCCGTCAGGTACTCAAGGACATCAACCTCGACATCATCGCCAACGAAATCCTCGCAGTGATTGGCCCGGCCCACTCCGGCAAGAGCACACTCCTGCGCATCATCAACCGGCTGACCGAGAACCAGCCGGGCCTCCGCTGGGAGGGAAGCATCCTGCTTGACGGCCGGGAAATCAACGACCTGGACACCACCGAGCTGCGCCGGCGCGTCGGACTCATCTTCGCCACACCGGTCCCCCTGCCCGGGACAATCTTCGACAATGTCGCCTACGGTCCCAGACTCAAGGGACGCCAGTCGCAAAGGCAGCTTGCCGAGACGGTCGAACGGTGCCTGCGGGCTGCCTCGCTCTGGGACGAGGTCAAGGACCGGCTCCACACCTCGGCGCTCAGGCTCTCTGGCGGCCAGCAACAGCGCCTCTGTATCGCCCGCACCTTGGCGGTTGACCCGGAGCTGGTCCTGATGGACGAGCCCTGCTCCGGCCTCGACCCCATCTCCACCGCCCAGATTGAGAACGCCCTGCGCGAACTAAAGAGCCGCTACACCTTCATCCTCGTCACCAACAACACCAAACAGGCCGCCCGGGTTGCCGACCGGGTCGCCTTCTTCCTTTCCGGTGAGCTGATTGAACTGGGCACCGCCAGCCAGCTCTTCACCGCACCGAAAGACAAACGAACCGATGACTACCTCTCAGGCCGCATCGGCTGACTTCAAGCTCGAGACCAGAAGCTTGAGTGTCTTCTACGGCAGTTTTGAGGCGGTGCGGTCGGTATCCATTGGCTTTCCTCCGAATGCCATAACCGCCATCATCGGCCCTTCCGGTTGTGGTAAGTCAACCCTCCTCCGCAGCCTGAACCGGATGAACGAGCTGATTGACGGCGCCCGGATTGAAGGCAAAATCCTCCTCGACAGCCAGGACATCTACACCCTCAATGTCCTGGCGCTGCGCAAGCGGGTCGGCATGGTCTTCCAGCGGCCCAATGTCTTCCCCTTCTCAATCTTTGACAACATCGCCTACGGCCCGCGCCTCCACGGCCAGCGCAACCGTGCCTTTCTCGCCGCGACAGTCGAACGGTGCCTCCGGGCTGTCCACCTCTGGGATGAGACAAAGGACCGGCTCCACCAGAACGCCCTGACCCTCACCGACGAGCAGCGGCAGCGGCTCTGCATCGCCCGACTTTTGGCGGTCGAACCCGAAGTCCTCCTGATGGACGAGCCCTGCTCCGCCCTCGACCCGATTGCCACCCTGCGGATTGAGGAGCTCCTCCAGCTTCTCAAGCAGTCCTACACCGTTGTGATTGTCACCCACAACATGCAGCAGGCGGCCCGGGCCTCAGATTACACCGGCTTCATGCTCCTCGGCGAACTCAAGGAGTTCGGCACCACCGAACAAATCTTCACCCGACCCAAGAACCCCGACACCGAGAACTACATCTCGGGCCGCTTCGGTTAGCCAAAGTCAAATCATCCATATCATAACTTATTGGTTTCCAGACAATTAGAGTTGTATTTCGGAATCTTTACGCTCCGTTCAACCTTCATAAAAAACTAACTTATTGCTTATACGCCCTAAACCTGGGGGTGTAGCATATTTGGCAAACGAAAGGAGCATTTATGCGTTCTACACTGTCCGTCTTGGCGGTCATGGCATTGGTCATGACTGCGCTGGCCCTTGACCCAGGGCAGACCGAGTTCGAGCACAACGGCTGGTTCCGTTATACCAATCACTCAACAAAGTTCAAAATAACCAATCCGAACACCGCGCGCTTTGCGCTGGAGCGCGGCTATCTCCGCCTCTCACACCAATGGTCGAGCCATCTTTTCACCAAGTACACCCTGGACTTCCACTCCTCGGACAAGTACACCGATGGTGCAACGGTCCGGCTCAAGGAGGGCTATGCCGACCTGAGCCTTCCATTCCTGAAGGACTTCCTGTTCACCGCCGGTCTCCAGAAACATTACTTCGGACTCATCTACTCCTGGGACTACACCCATCCCGACAAATCCTTGGCTGACGACCGCGGCGTCTGTGCCAGCGCCGACTACGGCCTGACCATCAACGGCTATCTGCCCAGGGGTTTCGGTGAACTTCAGCTCGGACTCTACAACGGTGAAGGTTACAAGTTCGCTGGCAAGTTCGTCAACACCAGTCCCGAGCTTCTGGCGAACCTAAGACTCACCCCCTTTGTCGGAACAATGGTGGGCTTCTCCCTTTTCACGAACGCCCGCGATAACAGCCTCTACAAGAACGACAAGAAGGGCCGCGTTACCGAAGACACGAACCTCTACTACATGAATGCCGACACTGCCAACACCAAGCGGTTCGCAATGGCACCGGTCTTCAGAATCGCCCTGGGCCGGTTCTCCCTCACCGGTGAATACATCTCCTACAGCTATACCCGTTCCTTCTCCTATTATACCATCAACCGCGACCCTGCCGGACAGGTCATTGACTCCACACTGGTAACCAAGACCAAGGACTATCAGCAGAACGGCATCGACCTGATGCCTCTGGTAACCCTTGCCGGCCGGAAGCTTGAACTATATTGCCGGTTCAGCACCTGGCAGCGCCGGGAGCAATCCGGTGACTCGATGCCGGTAAATCAGAATGCCAGCTTCAACCGCTACGGTGCCGGTTTCAACTATCACTTCATCCGCCGCGCCAGGGGCAAACCCGGCCTTGAAGTGCAGTTTGCCTGGACTCGCGAGCAGCTGAAGAAACCGGACACCGACCCGAAGGACACCTTCATGGCCCAGGTGCGCTTCGAGTGGAATGCGGTTATTCAGGGCCTGTGATGAATAGACAAACATCTGGAGGTAACAGAATGGTCCGAATGATTCCATCTTTACTAGGCGCAATAACCCTTATTGTCCCGCTGTTTGCCGGCGAGATTATCGTCAAAGGGTCGGATACGATGCTCAATCTGACCCAGCGCCTCGCCGAGGAGTTTGGAACAGTCCAGCCTGATGCAACCGTCTCGATTGCCGGCGGCGGTTCCGGCGTTGGCATCAACGCCCTCATCAACGGCGAATGTGACATCGCCAACGCCTCGCGGCCGATTGCCTCAAAGGAAATCTCGGCCGCCCGGGCCAACGGCGTCAATCCCGCTCAGATTGTCATCGCCCTTGATGCCCTGTCGGTCATCGTCAATGCCAGTAACCCGGTGACCAGGCTGACCATTCCGCAGCTCGGTGCCATCTACCGGGGCGAAATCACCAACTGGAAACAGGTGGGCGGCCCGGACCGACGGATTGTCCTCTATGGACGTCAGCCCAGTTCCGGCACCTTTGTCTTCTTCCGCGATGAGGTCGTCAAAGGCGAATACTCCCCGGCCATGCGCCAGATGAACGGCAACGCCCAGATAGTTGAAGGTGTCAAAGCTGATGCCGGTGGCATCGGCTATGTCGGGCTGGGCTATATAAAGGATGCTCAGGGCTTCAAGCCGGTTGCCCTTGCCCGGAAGGCCGGCGACGAGTTTGTTTCGCCAACCGCCGAGGCACAGGTCAATACCGGTAAGTATCCGCTGACCCGGCCCCTGTTCCAGTACACCAACGGCAAGCCTAAGGGCACTGTCCTCTCCCTTATTCAGTTTGAACTCAGTCCGGCAGGCCAGAAGATTGTCGCCGAGGAAGGCTTTCTTCCTGTGACCAAGGACTATCAGGAAAAGAACAATGCCCTTCTGCAATAGCTGGCCCTGCTTAGCCAGATAGGAGAATGACCCTGCGTAAGTTCTGGGACCGCGCTGTCCGTGGGTTCCTCGGCGTCGCCGCGCTGCTGTCAGCGGCAGTTCTCATGGGAATACTCATCTTCCTCCTATCCTATGGAGTCAGGGCATTTCTGCCAAAGGCCAAGGTGAACCCAATAGCCCAACAGACCGATGATCCACGCTTCTCGGAACCTGATATCAGCCCGTCCGAAGAACCGGCATCGTTGCAGGGATTCTTCTTTGGTTCCCGCTGGAATCCCGACGCCTATGGCAAGCCATCTTATGGTATCATTCCTCTCGTTCTTGGCAGCCTGATTACGACGAT
This sequence comes from Caldifarciminota bacterium, assembly GCA_039801285.1. Classification (GTDB taxonomy): domain Bacteria; phylum Hydrothermota; class Tepidihabitantia; order Tepidihabitantales; family Tepidihabitantaceae; genus JBDRUJ01. Next base: position 6,276 of record JBDRUJ010000006.1, on the reverse strand, counting down.
TATCGCGCTCATCTTAGCTGTGCCTTCCGGTATCGCCAGCGCAATCTTTATAGCCGAACGGCTCAAAGGCTCGGTGCGCATTGTCGCCAAGACAATAGTCGAGCTGTTTGCGGGATTTCCTTCGGTTGTGTTGGGATTCTTTGGCCTAGTTGTCCTCGCCCCATTTTTTGCCCGGCTGTTTCATGCTCCATCCGGCCTCAATCTTCTGACAGCTGGGATTATTCTGGGCCTGATGGCACTGCCCACGATAATCTCGGTAAGTGATGACGCCCTGCGCGTAGTCCCCTACTCCTATCGCGAAGGGGCCTACGCGCTGGGCGCCACACCCCTCACCACTGCCTTGCGGATTGTCCTACCGGCGGCCAAATCGGGCATCCTAGCTGCCGTGATGCTTGGTTTTGGCCGCGCGATTGGTGAAACAATGGCCGTTCTGATGGTTGCCGGTAATGCACCGGTTATCCCAAAGTCACTCCTCGACCCGGTCCGAACCATCACATCGACCATTGCGATTGAACTGGGCGAGACACCCTTCAACACCACCCACTTCTTTCTTTTGTTCGCCCTCGGCTTCATCCTCTTTCTCATCGCCCTTGGCACCAACCTCCTGGCCGAATCACTTATCCGGCGCGAAAAGCAAAGCTTCACCCTGTGATGGATAAACCACCGGTCTTCCCCGGCCAACCACTGAAGCGGACCCGCTTCACCAGCAATATTGGCTTCGTTTTCATGGCTGTCCCCCTTGCGCTGCTCGTCGCTTTCATTAGCTATCTTGTTGTCTATCTTCTCGGCAACGGTGTCCGGGTGGTGAACTGGCAGTTTCTGACCCAACCGCCGCTGAAGGGGATGACCGAAGGCGGTATCCTGCCCTGTGTCGTCGGAACATTCTATGTCTCGATAATCTCCATCCTCTTCGCCGTTCCCATAGGCACCCTGACGGCAGTCTATCTCGCCGAATACGCTCCGAACAACCTCTTGACCCGCATCATCCGCAGCTCCATCCGCAGCCTAGCTGGAATCCCATCAATTGTCTATGGGCTCTTTGGCGTTGCCCTTTTTGTGCACGGTATGAGAATCGGTCTCTCGGTGCTTGCCTCCGGTTTGACCCTTGGATTGATGAACCTTCCCTGGATAATCGCCACCTCGGAAGAGGCGCTCAGCGCCATCCCCGGCTCATTTCGTGAAGGCGCGCTGGCGCTCGGCGCCACCAAGTGGGAGGCTATTCGTCACAACGTTCTCCCTTATGCCTTTCCAGGAATGCTGACCGGCGTTTTACTCGGTCTCGCCCGGACACTGGGCGAAACTGCACCGATACTGTTTACCGGTGTCACTTACTTTACCCGCGAACTGCCCAAAACACCATTCCAGAAATTTATGGCCCTCCCCTATCACCTCTTCACCCTTTCAACCCAGCACGACCAGATAATGAGAGTCCGGCCCCTTGCCTTCGGAACGGCAATCGTTTTACTCATTTTTGTCCTCGGGTTTGATGCCATTGCCTTCGCCATCCGGATGCGCGTCGCAGCGAGCAACAAATGGCAGGTGTAAGGAGTAAGATGACAAAGGGGACAATCGAGATTGAAAAGTTGAATCTCTGGTTCGGGACAAACCACGTCCTCAAAGACATCACCTTCACCATTCCGGCTAAAGCCGTCACCGCCATCATGGGACCATCCGGCTGCGGAAAGTCCACCCTGCTCCGCTCCATCAATCGGATGAACGATCTGATAACCGGTGTTCGGATATCAGGCCGTATTCTCATCGATGGCCAAGACATCTACGCCGACGCAACCGATGTTATCGAGCTACGCAAACGGGTGGGAATGGTCTTCCAGAAACCCAACCCCTTCCCCAAGTCCATCTACGAGAATGTCGCCTTCGGACTGCGCATTCATCGGATGGGAAATCCCAATGAAATCCGTGCCCGGGTCGAGCGGGCACTGCGTGTTGCCAACCTTTGGGAGGAGACCAAACACCGGCTGGGAGAAAATGCCTTCACCCTCTCCGGTGGTCAGCAGCAGCGGCTCTGCCTTGCCCGCTGTCTGGCGGTTGAGCCCGAAATCATCCTGCTTGACGAACCGGCTTCGGCCCTTGACCCCCAATCCACCGCCCGACTTGAGGAACTGCTTGTGCAAATCAAGAACGATTACACCGTTGTCATTGTCACCCATAACATCCAGCAGGCGGCCCGAGTATCGGACTACTGCGCCTTCATCATGCTCGGCGAACTCGTGGAATTCGACCGCACCGAACGGGTCTTCACCCGTCCCAGTGACAAGCGCACCGAGGACTTCCTGACCGGTAAGTTCGGCTAACTCCTGCCATACTTGCACCGTCCCCGATTATGGAGATAATCTAATAAAGAGGAGTTCAATGACAATATTGGAACAAAAGACCGCCGAATTGAAGGAAAAGCTCATAGCAATGGCGGCGATTGTCGAAGAGATGGTCGCTAACAGCATCAAGGCCCTGACGGACCGCAACTCCGCACTCGCCGAGAAGGTAATCACCGCCGACGAGGAACAGGTCAACCAGCTTGAGATTGAAATTGAGGACACCGCTATCAACATCATCGCCCTGCATCAGCCCGAAGCCCGGGACCTCCGTACCCTCACGATGGTCATCAAAATCAACAACGACTTGGAGCGGATTGGCGACCATGCTGAGAACATCGCCCAAGCGGCGCTCTTTCTCATCCCCCGGCCACCGGTCAAACCGCTGATTGACCTGCCCAGGATGGCGCAGCACACAATTGCGATGCTCAAGGACAGCCTTGATGCCTTCACGAAAAACGACGCTGAGCTGGCACGGGACGTCTGCACCCGGGACACAACCGTTGACTCCCTCAAGGACCAGATAAACCGTGAGCTCATCACCTATATGACAAGTGATGCCAGCACCATTGACCGGGCGCTGAAGCTGATGCTCATATCCTTGAACCTCGAGCGCATCGCCGACCTTGCCACCAACATCTCCGAGGATGTCATCTTCATGGTCAAGGCTGAAGTCATCAAGCACGGCAAGGGTGAAGCGAAGAGTGCCGATTAGTCACAATTGAGCAGCTAACCGATTGCGATGCCCAAACTGATCGCCGTCGTTGAAGATGAGTCGGACATCCTTGAGCTGATTTCCCTACATCTGACTAAGGCCGGATTCCGAGTCGAAACCTTCCCAGATGGCACCGGCTTCTATCGTTTCCTCGACGACCGGGTACCCGACCTGATTGTTCTCGATTTGATGTTGCCGGATATCGACGGATTGGATATCTGTAAGTTTTTGAGAAATGACCCGCGCTATGCCACAATCCCGATAATCATGCTCACTGCTAAAGCCGAGGAGACCGACCGTGTCCTGGGGCTTGAGCTCGGTGCTGATGACTATGTTACCAAACCATTCTCCCCCCGTGAACTGGTTGCCCGGGTCCGGGCCGTGCTCC
>JBDRUJ010000006.1:593-2783 GCA_039801285.1 Caldifarciminota bacterium | reverse complement strand
TGAAACGATAGAAGTCGCCGGCCTTTTGACCATTGACCCCAAGCGCCATGAGGTAGTAACGGGCGGCAAAAGGATTGACCTCACGACTACCGAGTTCCGGATTCTTCTGATGCTGGCTGAACATCCCGGCTGGGTATTCACCCGTAACCAGATTCTGGATGAGCTCTGGGGCGACCAGAAGGCGGTTCTTGACCGGACCATAGATGTCCACATCAAGAATCTGCGGGAGAAACTCGGCAAGGCCGGCCGGCTCATCAAGAGCATTCGCGGGGTAGGGTACAAACTGGAACAGCAGTGAACCGTCTTCTCTTGCGCAACCTCCTTTACAGCCATCTTGTGATTGCCGGATTGCTTGCCGGGTTATTCCTCCTAGTTTCCTATTTCATTTTGAAAGCCGGCTACTACCCGGGTTTGATAACCGGAATCATCCTTATCGTCCTTGCGTCACTGACTTCAGTCCTTATCTCTTTTTTGTTAATCTCCAAACGTCTCAACCGGTCGGCAACCGAAATTGAACACGCCTGTGACCGGCTCGGTTCCGGACATTTCGATGTCCAAATTGTCCTGAGTCGACCTGATGAGTTCACCAACCTTGTTGCGGCATTCAACCGGATGGCCGCGGAAATCAACCGGGTTGTTACCAATCTGAAACAGAAGGAACAGTGGCTCGGTGCCATCATGGACTCGCTCCATGACGGCCTGCTGGTCCTGGATTCAACCGGCAGAATACTCCTCGCCAACAATGCCTTCAAGAGAATTACCAATACAACCGATGCTGAAGGAAAATTCTACTGGGAGGCGGTGCGGGAGCCGCGTCTGGCACAAATGGCCCAGCAGCTCGGCACTGCAAACCCTGCATTGACTGGCGAAATCGAATTAAACTCGAGGACCTTCCTCTGCAGCGCCTCATTTCTTGCCGGTCCTCGTCAGAGTGTTTTTACCTTTCACGACATCACAGAAATTGTCCAGACAGCCCGGATGAAAAGAGATTTCATTCTGAATGTCTCCCATGAACTGCGCACCCCGCTTGCGGCAATCAAGGGCTATGTGGAGACGATGGAAGAAACGATTGATGAGACCAACCGCCGTTACCTGGAGGCAATCCGCCGCCATACCGACCGCTTGGCGAATCTTACCCGCGACCTGCTCGTGCTATCTACACTTGAAGACAAGAACTTTGAACTCAAGCCGGAGGATGTTGACCTGCGCGAGATTGCTGCCAATGCCCTGGCCCTCTTCGCCGAAACGGCAAAGAAAAAGGGGCTGAAACTGGAACTCCGTTCAGCTGAGGACCTCCCGATTATCCGAGCCGACCCTTTCTGGCTTGAACAGGTTCTCATCAATCTTTTAGACAATGCTGTAAAGTTTACTGAAACCGGCAGCGTCATCCTGTCCCTTGAACTCGCTGACGGCTGGTTCGCCATTTCGGTTCAGGACACTGGCATTGGAATCGCCCCAGAACATCTCGGCGCAATCTTTGAGCGTTTCTATGTAGTGGACAAATCCCGCTCCCGCCAGTCGGGTGGAACCGGCCTGGGCTTGGCAATTGTCAAACACATCATTCGTCTTCATAACGGCGAAGTAACCGTGACAAGCACTCCGGGAATCGGCTCCCGGTTTACCGTCCGCCTGCCCATCTTGTCTGGATAGTGCCCGATGAAACTGGTTCACCTCTCTGACCTGCATCTCGGTAGCTCTTACTTCGTGCCGGAGTGGGGCGACCGGGTAGTGGCGACCGTCAATGACCTGAAACCCGACATCATCGTCATAACCGGCGACCTGACCACCGAGGGCCATGTCCATGAATACGACCAGGTTGCAGCCTATCTCAAGCGGTTTGCGGACACTACCCAACTGGTGGTTCCTGGTAATCATGACGCTCGGAACGAAGGATATGTCATCTTCGAGGAGCTTTTTGGCACCCGCTACCCGTTTTATGAGAATCAACAGGTCGCTATTCTGGGCATCGACTCCAGTCAGCCCGATGTTGATGATGGCCATGTGGGTCGGGCCAATTACCCGCTTATCCGCAACCGGCTCAGCCGCCCGGTGCCCATCCGCATCCTGGCAATGCATCATCACCTCGTTCCGATTCCCGGCACGGGCCGGGAGCGTCACATCCCGACCGATGCCGGTGATGTCCTGAAGCTCTGCCTGGAGCTGGACATCAACATCGTCCTCTCGGGCCAC
>JBDRUJ010000006.1:0-583 GCA_039801285.1 Caldifarciminota bacterium | reverse complement strand
CCTGGGTCTGGCACCTCGAAAACATCTGGATGATAACCGGCGGAACCGCCACCTCACGGCGCCTCAAGGGCCGTTCTTACCCCTCATTCAACATTCTGACATTCAAAGAGGGCACCATCTCGCTGACCGAAGTGAATGTCACCGACGGCTCCACTCGGAAGGTACTCGAGATGCCGCTCGGGCAGTAGCTAGCGGATAACTACCATCTTCCGCAATATCGAGCCCGAGTCACCACGAATCACTAAGAAGTACACACCAGGCCGTAGCACCAAGCGGACCGGGCTGTTCCCATCGACTACACACCGCCCACTTGCGTCAAGAAGAATAATCCGGCCTTGTCCACTGGGCCGGAGCCTGACAATTCGACCGACTGTGGCAAGCGGCAGCAGCGCACAACTGGTGTATGATTCATCACCTACGCCCGAACGCGGCGGCCTTGGGAACGGTTGTTCATCCCCCTGCCGGCAATAGCGCCAAAACTCGAATGACCCACCGCCTTTCAACAGATAGACGGTATCGCCAATCGCAGTTAGCGCCGCACCGCTTCTCACCCGGCGCCAGAATCTTCCCAACGGCACCGGCT
>JBDRUJ010000005.1:0-31439 GCA_039801285.1 Caldifarciminota bacterium | reverse complement strand
CCCTTCTCAATCTCCAGTTCGGTGTTTTCCGCAACCTTCACCATATAGGTCTTATCCTTGACGCGGGTGATGGTCCCGAGGATTCCGGAGCCGAACACCACCCGGTCACCGCTCTTGAGCGAAGCCAGCATCTGCTGGTGCTTTTTCTGCCGGCGCTGCTGGGGCAGAATCAAGAGAAAGTAAAAGACTACAATGATGAGAATCAGCGGAATGAGCGAACCGAACACACCCAGGCCGCTACCGGGCTGTGTCCCGGCTGCGGGTTGACTAGAACCCTGAGCCAATGCGATGCCAAACATCAATCCTCCTGACTGGTTTGTGCTACGAGCCTACGGCCCGGCACTGCTTTTGGGTAATAAAGCCGATGCCGCCTGATGAACTCCATAACTCTAGATGGTATAAGATAGCGAACAGAACGTCCGCTGGCAAGTCGGTCACGAATCTCCCTTGCCGAGATGGCGACAGGGATGACATCAAGGAATCGGACTCTGGTCCGGCTGTGACCGGAATAAATCCGTGGCTTGGGCACCCCGGGCCTGCTCATGACCACAATTCGGGCCAGGCTGGTAAGCTCCCACGGCCTGTGCCAACTGGCCATTGTCCGGTACTGGTCGGCTCCGACAAGCAGATAGCGGGTCGCGCGGGGATAGCGTTGTCTGAGCCAGCGCAGGGTCTCAACGGTGTAGGATGGCCCGGGTAGTTTCTCCTCAATCGGACAGAGCCGGAATCTGGGCCGGCCCTTGAGTGCCAGCCGGACCATCGCCACCCGGTCTTTGTAAGGGGCACCGGTCGCCATCTTGTGGGGCGGCCGGAATGTCGGCACAAAGAGCACCCGGTCAAGTCGCAGTTGGACCAAAACATCCTCGGCAACAAGCAGGTGACCGAAGTGGATTGGGTCGAAACTCCCGCCCAGGATGCCCAGCCGCATCACCGCCATCGCAACTCGACCCGGCGCTCCTTCCAGTGCTCCTCAGTCGGGACAGCAACAGGCTGAGTCCCTTGTGCCGATTCAACAACCACCTGTTGGTCTGGCACGCCGCTATCCATAAGGAACTCCTTTACTACCCGGCTCCGCTGGTTCGCGACGGAGTCGGGTTCGGTCGGGTCGCAATAGCCGATAACGGCCAACCGCCGCTCCGGCATCAACCGCAGGCTCTCGGCAAGCTGCTTCAGAACCAGACTGTCTTCCGGTCGCAGCAGCCAGGAGTCGGGACCGAAATATAGCGATGGGAGAAGATGAAGACTGGACTTTGTTTCGGACTGTCTCCGGTCCGTGGCACTCCCGGGCCTGGCTCGAACATTGCAGACCTGGAAGCGGTGCCGGTCAAGCAGCGGCCACAAGGAGTCGGGGTACGACTGTCTGATGTAATTGTAGTACACCAGAGCCGACCGGTACTCTCCGGCCTTGAAGTAGAGCCGGGCCGCATCAAACTCCTTGGCGACCAGCCGCCGTGTGATTTCCGCAAGTGCCGACTCGGCCTCGGCCCGGAATTCGGTCTGGGGATAGTTCTCGAGAAACTCATTGAATAGCTCCCGCGCCTTGAGCACCCGAGTCTGGTCACGGGTGTGGGCTGGGGCCGATTTGAGATAGGAGAGGGCGAGTTTGAATGCCGCCTCCTCCTGAAACCTTCCATTTGGAAAGTTTTTGAGATAGAAATCAAATTCGGTCTGGGCCTGTTCGTAATCCTTGGACTGGAAATAGCACTCACCGAGATAGAACTGGGCGTCCGATGCCTGACGGGTTCCCGGAAAGTTGAAGATGACCTCAGTAAGGCCGTCGGCCGCCTTTTGGAACCTCCTGGCCCGCAGCTCCTTCAGCGCCTGTTCCAGGGCCAGAGCAGGGTCCTTGGCCTTCTCGACCACCTGACGGCGGCGGGCGCAGCCCATAACCGGCAATAGGCACGAGAAAATCAGCGCCAGCCTTATCAGTGTTGTCAAATCTGCTTGACCACCTCACAGACCAAGGCCGTCAGCTTCGGCTCGGCCTCAGCCGCAACCCGCAGCACCTCGGCAAGATTGACCGGCTTCAGACTCTCGGGAATGCCCATATCGGTGACAACCGAGAAACCCAGGACCCTGAGACCGGCATGCCGGGCGACAATCACCTCAGGCACCGTTGACATGCCGACCAGGTCGGCGCCGATGATTCGGATGAACCGGTACTCGGCCGCAGTCTCAAGATTCGGCCCTGTGACCCATGCATAGACCCCGCGACGCAGGGTGATTCCCAGTTTGGAGGCGGTTGTCTCAGCCAACTCTATCAGCTTCGGGTCATAGCACTGGAACATGTCGGGAAAACGGGGCCCAAGCGTGTCGTCATTAGGCCCACGCAATGGATTGTGGCCGGTCAGATTGATGTGGTCGGTGATGACCGCAACATCTCCGGGCTGGAACTGGGGATTGACGGCACCGGCCGCATTGGAGACCAGAAGGGTATGGATACCCAGCTCCTTCATCACCCGCACCGGATGGGTAATCTCCTGCGGCTCGTAGCCCTCGTAATAGTGAAACCGCCCCTGCATCACGACCACCGGCCGGCCCGAGAGCACTCCGAGAATCAACCGGCCTCGGTGGCTCTCGACCGTCGGAACCGGAAAGTGGGGAATGGTGTCATAGGGAATCGTGGAGTCGGCCTCAACCTGGGTAGCCAGTTTTCCCAGTCCGGTTCCGAGGATTATGCCCAGTTCCGGCTTGAAGGCCGACTTCGCTCTAATCGCCTGAACGCTTTCCCGAATCCTTTCCTTGAGCATCTTCCTTCATTTCCTTCGAAAGCCTGTCAACCATAGCCAGATAGGTATTGGCGATGCCCCGAATCTGGTCAAGAAGCATATCCCGCTGGCTCCTGAGCTCGCGCAGGTCGGCGTGGAGCTTCTCGGCTTCAAGTTTGGCCCGGTCAATGATTGCCTGACATTCGGCCTCGGTCGCCGCCTTCAGTTCGGCGGTTGCTTTCTGCGCAGTGACCAGGGTATCACGTAACAACTGCTCCGTCTTCTGATAGTTCTCAACCCGGGCAGTGAGCTGGTCAACCTTCTCAGCCAGTGCCGCCCGTTCCTTGCGCAGCTCCTCAAGCTCGTTGGCAACCAGGTTCAGAAATGTCCTGACCTCTCTCGGGGCGTAGCCCCTCAGCTGACTGGAAAACGACTTTTTCCTGACCTCAAGAGGTGTTATGGCCATAATGCGATTCTAGCCGCAGGCCGAGAGGTGTCAATATAATCGGCCCGGCATTATCGGTGAATGCCACCTTTGAGGCCTTCAAGGCACTCCGACACTACCGCCTTATCTGACTAAGTCCGTTTCAGCCTCAACGCAGGCCGGCACGGTAGTCAAAGCGGCTGACAATTCCCGGTGCAGCTATCCAGAGGTAGCGGTCGTCGGCATAGAGCGCGGTGATGTTAGTCGAGGGCAGACCCTGGGCCTTGTCAATTGTTGTCCAATTTTTATCCTTCAGACTGTAGACAATAAGGCCCGATTCCGACCCGAGAAAAAGAAAATCCTGGCTGGCAGCAACCGTTCTGACCGGTCGGGATAGGTCAAAGCCCGGCGGAACAAGATGGCTCCATGTTCCGGTAGAGTCCAGTTTCAGGATTCCGCCCAATGTGCCGAAGAAGATGGTCCCGGTGCGGTTGCGGCTAATGTCGAAGACACCCCAGTCGGTTCGGCCAAAAGGGTCACTGACCAAGGTCAGGGTATCATTCGCCCAAAGAAACAGGCCCATGTCGGTTCCTACAAGAATGGTGTCACGCAGCCAAGTTAGGCCGTTGACGCGGTGATTGGTTGCGACGATTAGTGAGAGTTTACCCTGAAGGTTGAGAAGATGCAGGCCGGAGCCGGTTCCCAGAATAACGCTTCCGGAGAGCGGTAGAATTGCGGAGATGTGCTCGCGGCGGTCGAGGTCAAGGAGACTCTTGCTCAGAATAAAGGAACTGCCCCCGGTCAGGTCGCCCGGGCCGGTTGCCGAGTAGGTCCAGTTGCCATTCTGGTCAACTGCTGCAGTCTGGAATGAAGAAACGAACCAGACACGATTGTTGAATCCGACAATCTTCCGCACCTCATTGCCGGCCGGGCCGTAGCGGAGATGATGCTCGGCAAATCCGGCCCGATTGTAAACAAACAGGCCGTAGTCCTGGACTGCAACATAGAACCTTTTGCCGGTCGGGTCGGGTCGGACAAGGGTCATGGGCCGGTTGTTGAGCTGGTCGTCCATAATAAAGTAGGGATTCAGGAAAATATAATCACGCGGCTTTGAGGTGTCACGCTCCCCAAACCAAATGATGTTGCCCGGAACCGACTGGACTCTGGTGAATATGCTGGCTACTGGTGGCTTCTTGTAGAGCTCTTTTCCGGTGTCGAAATAGAAGCCGTCCGGTCCGACACCAACCGATTTCACATCCCGGAATGGCGGGTCGAGCTGGTGCAGACCACCGGTATTGAGAAGGAACTCGTAGAGATGGGCCTCGGTAGCGATGAGCAGACTGTTCCGGCCCGGTCCGGCAGCACAGAGCCGGACCGCACCCTCAATTCCGTCGGGTGAAGCAATTGTGCGGATGTGACGCAGGTTCGTGCGGTCAAAAATATAAACCCCGGACGGCACCGCCACAAATAGCTGCCGGTTGCTCGTAGCAATGCAGCGGATTTCCGCCATTGAGGGATAAAACGACCAGTGCTGAGGATTGTAGAGAAGCATCAAGAGAAAGTGAGCGGCAATAAAGGTCGAGGAAACGACAAGCATCATGGGGCTGCAAGCAAGGAATGAAACGCCCTGGGCAGATAGTGGAGGAGGTCAGTGGCGGCAAGACAGAACTCGGTCAGCTCACCTGCGGCGATGTCGGCGGCCCGGCCATGGAGAAAGGCGGCAATGATTGCCGCATCAAGCGGGGGCGCGCCCTGGGCAACAAGACCGGCAAGCAGTCCGGTGAGGACATCACCGGTCCCGCCTGAGGCAAGGCCGGAGTTACCGGTTGGGTTGAGAAAGAGCCGGCCGTCAGGGGCACCAATTACGGTCGGCGCGCCTTTGAGGAGTAGAACAAGCCTGTGCTCCTGGGCAAAGCTGCGCGCCGTCTTGATGCGGTCGGCGTTCACTTCGGCTGCTGGCCGGTTGATGAGCCGGCCCAACTCGCCCGGATGGGGCGTCAGGACCAGTTGCGCCTTAGCCTGAGCAAGGCTCTTCAGGTCTTCGGCAAGGCTGTTGATGCCATCAGCATCAACCACCACGGGATTTTGGACCCGTCTGAGGAGCTCGCGCACCAGCCGTTTTGAAGAGGGATGGGTAGTAATGCCTGGACCAATTGCCAGACAGTCGGCTTCGGCTGCATGCTCCAGAATTGGCTCCAGCGCAGAATAGGATATGGAGCCTGATTGAGTCTCGGGCAGGGGCAGTTTGACTGCCTCAATCACCCGTGAGCCGATGATGTCGGAAAGAGATTTGGGAAAGCCAATCACGACCAGCCCGCAGCCAGAGCGGACCGTAGCCATCCCGGCAAGGCAGGCAGCGCCGCTGTAACTAGCCGAGCCGCAGACCAGAAGACAGGTGCCAAAGGTGCCCTTGTGGCCGTCGGCCGGTCTATGAGGAAGGTGCTCGCGGACATAGTCATCATCAACGAGAAAGGTGTCGGCACCATCTTCCAGCAACTGTTTGGGGTATCCGATTTCGGCAATCCTGAGCCGACCTACATGGCCGCGGCCGGGATAGAAATAGAGCCCAATCTTGGGCAAGCCCATCGTGATGGTGAGCTGGGCTCTGACCGCTGGTTCGTAGACCTTGCCGGTATCTGAGTCAACACCCGAAGGGATGTCAATGGCAACAACCAAGGCCTTACTCCGATTGATGAGCCGAATCGCCTCGGCATAAATCCCTTCAGGAGGCCGGCTGAGCCCGGTGCCGAAGATGGCGTCAATCACAACCTCCTGATTCTGGAAGAGCGAAGGGAGCTCATCCGGAGATGTAACCTCTCTCAGGGAGACGCCCGCTTCTGCCAGAAGTTCGGCGTTGGTCTTTGGCTCGGGCTTGAGCTGGCTCACTTTTCCCAGCAGCACGCAGCTGACCACTGCCCCGAGCTTTGCCAGGTGCCGTGCCGCAACCAGGCCGTCACCGCCGTTGTTGCCGGTGCCGCAGACCACCAGCACCGTTCTGGCGACAAGGCTTCCAACCTCCTTCTCTAAAGACTCCGCAACCGCCCGGCCCGCATTCTCCATCAAAGTGAGATTGGTGATGCCATGCTCGCTCACCGCACGCCGGTCAATCGCTGTCATCTCTACGGCTGTTACCAGTCGGAACATCTCAATAGAGTATATGGGATGGCCGATGAGTGTCAAACTGCTGGATAGCTCCGGATGGGACTGAAGACCCGGCCGATTTCCGTAGTAACTCTCTACTCTCTAATGTCGCATATTATCCTCACTTTTCCAGAGCCTGTGTATAAGTCTCTGTGAGGGGTGCATTTTCAGGGAGCTTCCGTGATGGAGAAGTCTTTCTGATATCCCCAAGTTCAGTATTTCCCGCACCTTACTAATTACTACCCATCTCACAGACGGGTCTTTGTTTTACCACCAGCTTCACCTTCGACTCTACTCCATCCAGTTTCACAAAATAGACCCCGTCAGTGATTCCTTCAAGAGAAACTGAGTATTCCAGCCGGCTATTATCTTTCAACTCCTCACTCTTTACCATTCTGCCAGTTGCATCATAGATGCGCAGAATCGGCAATCGAGCACCAGAGGGAATGCTATGATTCAAGCGCACGGTAAAGGCCGATGTCGCGGGATTTGGGTAGATTGCCAGCGCCAAAGGTCTGGTCTGCACCCTTTCCGGTTGACCTTTCTCCTCAACTCCGGCGAGCAGGCTTTCATAAATCTGAAGTCCGCACATACCGGTTGTGACATAAACATAAGGACAGGAGAACACCAATCCATAGGGACAGTTCGGCGTGTAGTAATAGCCAACTTGAGAGGGGTTAGAGGGCTCGGTGATGTCAACAATGTGAAGGCCTAAGAACCAGTCGGAAACATAGGCATAATGGTCCGAGACATCAACACCCCAGCAGGGGCCAACGGTCTGATACCGGCCAATCGGATAAGGTTGGGATGGGTCTTGGATATTGACGAGGACCATATCGCCGTTGTATCCGCCCACCAAGGCAATTGAGTCCCTGACCTTCAGCACCACCGGACAGTTTGAGAGAACGGTTGCGCCTACTTCATAAGGGCTTGCCGGATTCTGGATGCTTATTATCCGCAAACCACCATCCTCGTCCGCAACATAGGCCAGCGAATCGTGAATCTCCACAAACCGGGCATAGCCGGGGGTTTCGCAAAATCCCACCTCATAAGGGTGTCTCGGGTTGGCAACATTGATGACTCTTAGCCCATACATCCCATCGGCAACCAAAGCATAGGAATCCTTCACCGCCACCGCCTCAGCCGCACCCGGTGTTGGAGAGAAGCCCAGTGCCACCGGTCGGTTGGGCCGGCTGATATTGAGTATCCACAGCCCGTTGCCAATATCAACGAGATAGGCAAGGGTATCGCTCAGTGCAATCCCACTTGAGCCGCCTTCGGTGAAGAAGGTGCCCATCTCAAGAGGGTATGCAGGGTCGGCGATATTCAGAATCCTCAGCCCCACATCCCATTGCGCCAGATAGGCATAATCACCCGCTATGGCAACCGCGGATGACCAACCTGGGAACCGATAGGAACCGGCCTCAAAAGGAGCTAACGGGTTCTTTATGTTGACAATCCATAACCCGGTAGAGCTCCAGTCAACCAGACAGGCAAAAGAGTCGAGTAACGCTACATCTGTTACCCCTAGGTACCCGATTGCCGGCCGCAAGTTTGCCGCCACAAATGGATTTGCCGGGTTGCGCACATCCACAATTGTCAAACCGCCATAATCATCTGCCACATAGGCATAACTGTCGCGCACCACAACTCGGGTGGACATGTCATGGGTACGGCAGGAGCCAACCTGATAGGGGTTCCTCGGGTTGGAGATGTCAATCACCCGAAGGCCGCTGTCGGTGGCGCAATAGGCATATCTGTTTGCTACCGCAAGCCCGTTCACAAACAGCCTATCCCAACGGCCAATCTCATAAGGGTTTGCCGGATTCTGGATGTTGATTATTCGGAAGCCGGTATCTATTCCCACAAAGTCGCCAACGGCGATGAAGGCAAAAGAGTCGGTAACGGTGATAAAACTGACCCCAGAATAACTGCCACACGAGCCCAGTTTCACCGGACTGCCTGGATTCTGAATGTCAAAAATCCTAAGGTTTTCCGCGTCACCCACATACAAATAGCGACCCTTCACATCCAATGCCCTGGCAAACCGGATGGAAATGCTTGCCAGCCGGACTGGCCGGAACGGTTCTCTCACATCCCACAGCTCGACACGGTCCTTATACCACTGGTGGATGAGATAAAGGATGGAATCCTGATATCTCAGTTCCTCTACTATCCCCCGGCATCTAATCTCGCCAAGTTTCACTGGCGCTTGAGGGATGGCAATGTCAAGAATGAACACCCCGCCGCCCGAACTGACAAAGGCGATTTTTCGACTAGAGTCCAGCGCCAGCCTGTAGCCAAAGCCAAAGGGCCAGTTGCCGACAAACCGGGCATTGAGAGACTCCGGCACAGTGTCCAACCGAGAGTGCAGAAACAAAGGATTTGCCCCAGACAGATGGCCGATGAGCGCTATCAGAAAAATAGTCTCAATCAGCCCTCTTCACCTCCTCCCAGAGAGCGAAATCGGCGGTTTGGAGACAACCACAATCAGTATACCCTGGAGGTCCCACTATTTGTCTGATTGCCTGATGGCAACCACTTGTGCTGACTATATTGGTCCCAGCGGTACACCAACATCATGTGCTATGTTCGGGGTAGGCCCAGTCCAGCAGTAAATAAACGAACCGTAAAGCTCGTATGGTGAACCACTGATGTCTTGTGCTTGTGCCCTTGCCTCAGTCGGTGTTAGATATGACCTGGCGTGGACCTCTTCTGTCGTGGTGGGAGTAAAACCTGAGGGAACCGGGGCTAACAGGGTATCGGTTTCAAGCAGGATAACTGCGTTGATAGAATCTGGCACTAGATTAGAATGACAGATAGCCCGCTCTTGCCGGAATAAATAATGCCGACAGGATAAGGGCAGAAACGCAGAAAAAGCACCTGTTCCTTACGAGACCTCTTAGTTTGTTCTTAGCTACTACATCCATTTTCGATAAGATTAGAATAAAATATCTCATGTGTCAAGCTGGCGTATAACTCAAGGAAATTTCCGACATTAGGTCCGTTTCAACCAACCTGTCACTGCGAAGCTCGTAGGGCTTTGGCAGTCTGAGAGATGCCACGCTTCGCTCGCCGCCAAGAATGTCGAATAAGTATCGTAACTTTCCCAAGCGGTGCATTCACATTGATAGGCTGCTGGGTGTTGACAAGGCTGGTTGCAGACAATAACCTTCATCTGGAGGTGGTTTGATGAAACCAGCTAGCTCTATCTTTTGCATTGTGCTGCTGCTACTGTCCTGCGGCACACCGGGCGCAAATAAGAAGGCGGAGCACCCAGCCCAGGCTCAGCCTAGGCCGAAGATGGCTCTCTTCAGCCCGGCGTTTGAGAATGGACAGCCAATTCCGAAGAAGTTCACCGGCGACGGTGCGAATGTGTCGCCGGAGCTGGTCTGGGACAGTGTGCCTGAGGGAACAAAGAGCTTTGCCCTTATCTGCTCGGACCCGGATGCGCCGATTCGAACCTTTATCCATTGGGTGGTTTTCAACATCCCGGACACCATGCGCCGGCTGCCCGAGGGCTTTCCCAAGGAAAAGGAGTTTCCCAACGGCATCCGGCAGGGAAGGAACGGATTTGGCGATATCGGCTACGGTGGGCCGATGCCGCCACCGGGCAAGCCGCACCGTTACTTCTTTGTCCTCTACGCTTTGGATACGGTGATTGGAATGAGGCCGGGCTCTTCCGGCACCGCAATAAAGGAAGCGACGCTGGGCCACACCCTTGCCAAGGCTGAGCTCATGGGAACCTATGGCCGCTAAGGTTTGACACCAAACCTCAGGGACATATCATCAGCCTTATATGAGTGACATTTCCCGATTTCCCCAGCTTGCCGGTCTTGGCCCGGCTGAACTGGAAGGACTGCTTGAGGATGCGGCCAAGAACTGGCTGGCCCACGACGGACTCTGGTTTCAGGCGGTGGAAAGGGCGCACGGTCTGGATGCGGCAATCAGGGCCGATACCGAGGCCTGGTGTTCCTTCACGGTGATTGAGGCGCGGCGCATCATGGAGCGGCACAGGATTGCACCGGGCGGCGGAATACCGGCTCTGGTGAAGGCGCTCTCGTTCCGGCTTTATGCCTATATCAACCGACAGGAGGTGATTGAAGAGACCGATAAGCGGGTTGTCTTCCGGATGCTAGAATGCCGGGTTCAGGCGGCACGAAGGCGCAAAGGCCTTGCCGACTTCCCCTGCAAGCCGGTCGGACTTGTGGAGTATGAGAACTTTGCCAAAACAATTGACCCGCGGATTGTAACCCGCTGCCTCTACTGTCCGCCTGATGAGCATCCGGAAGACGCCTGGTGCGCCTGGGAGTTCAAGATTCCATGACCGGACAAGAGTCCAAAGTGCCGTTGAGGCGCCACACGATGCACGATACCCCGCCCGAGGAGCGTCCGCGCGAGCGGCTCTTGCGCCACGGTGCTGACAAGCTCTCGGCCGAGGAGCTGCTCGCGGTCATCATCAGCCGGGGAACAAGTGGGATTCCGGTTCGGGACATTGCCCATGAACTTATCGTCCGGTTCGGCTCGGTGGCCGCAGTCGGGGAGGCGACAGTTGCTGAGTTGCGTTCGGTCCCGGGCATCGGCCCGGCCAAGGCCTGTCAAATCAAGGCGGCATTTGAGCTCGCCCGGCGGTTTCTGGAGGGGATAGCCGATGAGCGGCAGCCCCTGAACGATGCAGCGGCGATAGCCAGGCATGTCCGACCGATGATAACCGAGCGGAAGAAGGAGTGTTTCTTTGCGGTGCTTCTTGACGCCCGCAACCGGCACATCCGGACCGACCGGGTCTCGGTGGGCAGCCTAGACACAACGCTTGCCCATCCCCGCGAGGTGTTTGATGCGGCGGTCCATGACCATGCGGCGGCGATTGTCGTGGTCCACAACCATCCCTCTGGCGACCCAACGCCGTCGGACGACGACATCCGGCTTACCCGGCGGCTGGTCGAGGCGGGCCGGGTCCTGGGCATCAGGCTACTCGACCATGTGATTGTTGCCGGCGCTAACTACTACAGCTTCCGCGAGCACGCGCTTTTGTAGTGTATGGCTGACATCCGACGAGGCCCCACCGACCGCCAGAAGGCGATTGACAAGGTCGGAGTGAAAGGAGTGCGCTATCCGATTGTCCTTCTCGACAAGCTCCACCGCCGCCAGCACACGGTGGCGAGCATCAACATGTTCGTTGACCTGCCGCATCATCAGCGGGGGACCTTCATGGGCCGATTCATTGACATCCTGAACCGTTATCACCGGGAGATTGATGTCCACAAGATTGGCGCAATTCTCAGGACGATGCGCAAGGAGCTTGAGGCGAACTCGGCCCATCTGGAGATGGAGTTTCCCTATTTCATTGAGAAACAGGCACCGGTTTCGGGCGCGCGCGCCCAGATGGACTACCGGTGCTGGATTGTTGCCTCCCTGGCCGAGCGGTTCCGACTCAGGCTCGGCGCCGCGGTGCCGGTGACAACCCTCTGCCCCTGCTCCAAGGAGATGGTCGGAACCGGTGGCCACAATCAGCGGGCTGAAATCCGAGTCTCGGTTGAGTTCCGGGGCTTTCTCTGGCTTGAAGACCTGATTGAGATGGTTGAGGACTGCGGCTCAAGCGAAGTCTTCTCCCTCCTGCGCCGCGAGGATGAGCGGCATCTCACCACCCAGGCACTTGAGAATCCGGCATTTGTTGAAGATGTCGTCCGCAAGGTTGCGGTCCGGCTGGACGACCATCCCCAAATCACCGGCTACGAGGTTGCGGTGGAGAGCTTCGAGTCAATCCACCATCACGAGGTCTACGCCTATATCAGCAACTTCTAGTCCGGGATGAGGACGCTCCTCGTCAACTGCTACCTTCGTGATGCAGAGGTCAAGATGCCTCCTTACCGCCGGCTCGTGGCTCAGTACTCAGAAGTTGTGGAGGTACTTGGCAGTGAGCTAAGACCTAGGTATGACCTGACCGGATTTGATGCGGTGGTCTTCTCCGGCTCGCAATGGATGCTTTCCGAAAAAGAGCCGTCCAAGGAGCTTATTGGGTTTGTGCGGAGCCTGCAAATCCCAACGCTCGGCATCTGCTTCGGCCACCAGCTCCTTGCTCGTTCCTTCGGGGCTGAGGTCGGCCGGGGCAAAGAGTTTATTGACCGGGACGAGACGATAGAAATCTCGGCACCTTGGCCGCTGTTTGACGGACTTGACGGAGAGCGGTCAGCGGATAGCGGACGGTGGCTGGTTGTGATGCGGGAGAGCCACAGAGAGTTTGTGACGCTTGATTCTGTGCGGCAGATTGGCTGGCAGGTTGGTGCCCGGTCAGCCTCCTGTCTGGTAGAGGCAATCCGGCATCCCTGCCTGCCGCTCTACGGCGTTCAGTTCCATCCCGAACGCTCGGGCGAAAACGGCGCCAGACTCTTTCAAAACTTCTTCCACCACATCGTCGGATAGACAATATACCTGGTGCGCGCAGTATCCGCTTATTTTCTCTTAATCAACAAAGCTTATAGTCAATTTACAAATTCTTTCTGCCCGATTGTCTTAGCGAATGAGCCTTGGGAAGAAGGGGCGTCCGTCGTCCCGGATAAAGACCGGCATGAGATGCGTTGGCGTAAGGTATGAGCCCTTACATTCTCCGCCTAGTTCCTTTCTGGTAATTGGATGTCCGGGGACGAGAGAAATGAATCTTTTTAGGACCGCTGCGGCGATTTCGGAGATATCGGGTTTCCTGAGACCGTATCCATAAAAAGCGTGAACGCCGGGTCTAAACACATAGCTAATCATTTCAGCGAGACGACTCGGCGTAGCAACAGACCGAGTGCTTGCCTCGGTTGGAACAACCCTGACCCCTTCAGGGTACCATAAGATAAACGGGACGACGGCATTTATGGAGTGCTTGATTTCCTCCGCTACCCAGTCAGAGGTAAAAGAAGTGTTTGATGCGATGAATAAGACAAGGTGTGAGTTGTCAATAGCAGATAAAATCTGTTGCCGGACTTCTCCCTCCGGTCTTTGCCGATTCCAGTCAGCTTGTTCTTTGAACCACCAGACATTCAACCCTTGTGCCTCAAGGGCGTCGTGTAAACGCCTGACGACTGCTTCATCTTGGGTGTTGAACGAGATAAAAATATCATAGGACCTGGGCTTGTCACCGCGCTCAAAGTGCCACCTGCTCTTTTGCATCCACCTTTCAACGACGCCCCACTCCATAGCTAGCCATTTCGGAAGGTCTTGCTGCCGCGCCACCTCAACGGCGAATCTGCCAAATTGTGTGGCTTTCCTCATGTAATCCTCTGCCTCGTCGCGTTTCAGCATCTCAAGAAAAAGGACAGCCATATTAGAATATAGTCTCCCGAGTTGGGGATGGTCCGGCGCGCTCTTGCTCTGAACTTCAATAGCTTCCTCTAAAAGTGGGCGTGCTTGTTCGTGCTCGCCCAGATTCTGAAGGAGCTGGGCAGCGACATTCAGTTGTTGGGCAACCTGATAGGGTGTCAATTTGTCCCGAATTTCAGGCAAGGTGGTCAGGATTTCGTGAACGGCCTCAGCGAAATAACCATAGCTGGCATTGACGTTTGCCCTTACCATTCTGCGCCACTTCCACTGCCAGTTCGCGAGGTCCCTGCTTACTTCCTTGTCTGCGCTCTCTGACATCCGGAACCACTTCTCTGCTTCTGCCAGTCGGTGGCGCTCAAACTCAATTAGTCCGAGGTCGTGTAGACTTGCAGCTGTATTGTTGTGGTGCGGACCCCAGACCAAATCATCCAGGTAGTAGGCGATTCTTGCGTGGTGGTAGGCTTCGTCAAACCTGCGGAGTTCCCGGAGAACTTCTACCATTTCTGTGCGAATAGCAGAGTCAAGTTTGTCAATGTTCGGATATTCACTGATTCCTCGAATAACGGGAATGGCATCTCTCAGTTCGATTGCGGCCATAATTTGGGAGTCATCGGTGGTGATTGTGCGCAAGGCCTTTTCGTAGTTTGCCAGCGCACCGACAAAATCACCCCGATTCCGTTTTTCACGGGCTTCAGCGAGTTGTCTGGTGACGATAGCAAAGGCTTTACTAGGCATCGGTGAATACTATGTTACACTTCATCCATTTGGTCACGAACTCCATGGCTGATAAGTTCAGCTAATTCATGTGGAATGAGAATAGGCAACAGGCAATAGCAGTCAAGTTGTTCAGCTTGACAGGCAGGGCGGGATTTATATCCTGATTCAGGATGAGCCGCAGGATTCCGGAACATGATGTAGAGTTCGAGACGGTGCGCCGGGTGCGGGGCCGCTGGTCAGGCACCGGCCTTCTCATCCTGCTGATAGTGGTGCTGGCTTTGGCAGTCTGGTATTTGTACAAGCGCCGGCCCGACCTTTTCCGGCTGCGGCGCGCCCCAGTCCAGCAGACCGAGGAGATGCCTCAGGGGCCGAGGATTTTTGTGCGCGGCATAGATTACGACGTCCCTCAGGAAGAGCCAGGCGACCACTAACCCGGCCACTTCTCAAAGACAAACTCGGCGAGGCGGCGGAGGAGGCTAGGGTCGTGGCACTTGCGGGTGCAGGTCGCAAGGAGGAACTCGAGTCTTTTTGTCCGCTCGGTTGAGTCCGGCTTTGTTGTCCGGGCAATGTTGATGAAGCTGTTGACGAAGGCTAGGTAGTTGCCCAGCCGGTTGCCGGTGATTCCGGCGGATGCCAAGAGCCGCTTGGCACCCTCAACGATTGGCCCGGCAAGCCGCTCGTGCTCCTCAAGCTCCGCCTTCTGTTTCTGCCAGAACTCATCCCGGCAGAGCCGGTCATCGGTGATGATGCGCCGGCTCGGCGAGCGCCACATCACCCGCTTGGCCCGCTCAATGTCCGGCAGCCAGTCGAGCTCGCCTTCTTTTTCCATGTCACAGAAAAGCTCTCGGACCCTCTGTTCAAGATAGCCGGTCAAATCATCAGGCAGCGCCTGCTTGCCGGCCGATGCCCTTGCCCGCATCAGCCGTTTGGCCTGCACGGATGAGTCCTTGCCCCGGGTGCTAAGCAGGATTCGGAACACCTTCCGGCCAAACAGCACCGCGGCCTTGCGGAGCGGATGGCCACCAGGAGCCTTGAGCAGGTTCAGCTCATAATGGAGCATATACTCGAGCACCTGAAGCAGAATCCACTTTGCGGCCTCCTTCCGAAGTTCTAATAGCTCCTTGTCCTCGGCGGTCTGGCGCGGGCCGCGTGCCTTTGGTCTCGGCACCGGCAGGGGCTGGGCCAGATAGGTGCCGAAGATGCTCGCAAGGTCGTCAGGGCTTGCCCGGCAGGCCCGCAGAAAGTCAAGGACCAGCTTGAGCGAAGGGTTTTGGAACTTGCCGAGTTCGAGCCGGGAGATGACCGTTTCCCCGGGCTTACCAATAAGACCCAAGGCTTGGGCAACCTGTGCCTGAGTTAGCCCGGCCCTGAGCCGGATTGGACGGAGGTTCTTGAGAAGCTCGGCCAATTCTGCCATCGGCTAAGTATAAATATATTTATACCTGCTGGCAACAGCTTTTTGGTGCCTATGTCCTCTACCTGCGAAACTTAGCCGGAATTGCAAATTTTCCGGGAGACAGTCCCCCAGGCAGAATCGAAACAGGTTCCGGACTGAGTCATGATAACAGTTTCTGAAGGAGTCATCAGGGCTGTTTTGGCCCAGGCTTCGGTTGCAATCACCGCAGCTGTTATGGAACCCGTCGCAATATTTGTCGCTCTGGTAATCTTCCCTGGTGCCAATGGCTGAGCATCCAGACCGGCTCAGAACCCAGCAACCCGGGTCATCTCACAACCAGCCTCAGAATCTCCCCTCCTTTCGGCTTTCGGGTAAGCGGGACAACCCGCCCCGCATTCCGCAACCAGGCCGGTTCTGGAGGTCTCCCGGAGGCAGAACCGGGTCAAGGTCATGGTTGACCACCTTCGAGAAAACTGTTATAATTTAGTGTGAAGGGAAGGAACGGAACAAATCTCCCCTGTCCGGTCTGTCAGAAACCAATCACCCGTTCCGGAAGGTTCTGCCCTTATTGTGGCGCTCGCCGGCCGAGCTCTCTGCCGGTCGCAGAAGCGAAGCTGCCGAAATACTGGAAGCGGGAGCGCCGCCTGGTCACCAGGGCAAGGTGCGGGCCATTCCATCACGAGCTGCTCTTGCGACTCTTCTCTTTCCGGTTCTGCCCGGAGTGCGGCCGGCAGCTCGGTATCGGGCCGTGCCAGCCGCAGCCGACCTAGTCTTACCGTCTCAGCGAATGATTGGCAACCAGTCGTGGAACAGGAAGTAGAACCGGCCAATCAATAAGGAGACCCGGGCCATAACCGTATAGCCGAAGGAGGCGCCAAATGCCACCATGATGAAGACGATGCCCAGCCTTGAGATTGCGCCGAGCGCACCCTTGTGTTCCTTCGAGAAGTAGAAGTAGACCAGCGACGAGATGACGCCGATGAACATGATGGCATTGTTGACGGTGACGAGCGGCCTAAGGGTATCGGAGAGCTGAGGCAGGAGATACCCCTGAACTGCAGCAATCAGGCCGAGCCCGGAGCCGATGCCAATCGTAAAGGCGAGCGGCCAGCGGGAAATCCAGGCAATCTTCGGGATTGAGCGGCAGAGCATCGCAATCCCCAGCAGGGCCGGAAGGAGGAGAATCCAGGCCTCAACATAGTTGCGCTGGGCCAGATTGGTCCTGAAGGCCTCAACCAGCATCGGATAGACGTCAAAGCTCCAGGTGTAGATGACGGCAAACCCTGCCGAGATGCCGACATAGAGGTGTTCCGCAACCTTGTAGAGCGGGTTGTCACGATAGAGAAACGAGAGAATCGCAATCGTCAGGGTGGCGGCAACCCAGGTGCCGATGATGTTCACTAGCATTTAGCCTCCCCCGCCCTTGCGCCGCCGGCCCAGAATAAAGCCGATATTGCCGATGATGAGCAAGAGAATCACCAGACCATGGGCGGCTGACTGGGCAGGCATACCGAGGGTTGCCGAACCTGGCTTCTCAATCAGCGACTCGTATTCGGCCGCAGCCTGGAGCCCGCCGATGATGCCTTCAATCTGATGGGCATGATAGTACTGGAATAGGCCGGGTGCATTGACACCGGTGCAGCCGACGATGATTGGGACATTGAAACGGCCGCCGGCGTACTGAATCCAGGCGTCGGCGGTTGCACCGTGTGCGAGGTCTACCAAAAGCCCGATGTCGCGATAGGTCCGGACCGAGCGCATAAAGGGATAGCTGTCAATCGGCACACCCTTATAGTCGGTCTTGAAGAAGTCGCGCAGCTCCCGGCCGATGCCCACCATCACCGCCACATACCCGGGCCGGTACCCGATGTTGACATAGTCGCGGCCATAGACCTTGTTGAACTCGGGAGGAACCTGGCTCAGGGCAATCTCGGCCAGCGGCAGCCCGAGCGCAAGATGGCCGGTGACAATCACCTTCAGGTCCTTCTTGAAGCAGTGGCGGAGAATCGCGAGAAGCATCGGCTGGACCTCTGGCGCCGACGACGGGTCGAAGTCAATCGAAATCATGACCACCGAGCCTGCCGGAAGCCGGTCAACCGCATTGAAGGCGTTCTGCACCGGTTCGGAGACCTGGATGCGGGTCCTGGGCCTGAGAATCAGCGGGAGGAGAACCGTCAGGGCCAGAAGCCCGTAGAGGATGCGCCGGTCAATGGTGGCGAGCCGTTCCCAGAGTCTCATCGGCTATGATGACATGTATGTCCGTTCAATTCCTAGGATGATGCGCAGCGACATGGCAATGCCGCCCAGGGCCAGGCCGATGTTGATGCCGCGGCCGGCCGCAGCCTGAGGGCTGGACATCAGCCAGGTTTTGAACGCCGCGGGTAGGTCGAAGGTGATGAACTCAGTGCTCTTCGGGTCGGGGATGGCGATATTCAAAAGCCGGGCCGAGAACCAGATGGCAGTTTTTACCCAAAGCGGCAGAACCTGAGCAAGGGCCGACCAGACCGGCCCACCCAGCGGGACATTGCCGACCATCACCAGGCAGGCGGCAAGGAGCAGAAGGGTAGCGGCAAAGTTCCTAATCCGGAATGCCCGATAGGCGGCCGAGACGATGAAAAAGGCAAGGGTGGCAAACATCGTGGACTGGAGAGGGATAATCATATAGGTGTAGAGCCACATGAACGGAGCGTTCAGGGCGAATGGGCTGCGGAACCTGACCCAGGAGTAGAGCCCGAGCCCGAGGGTTGCAAAGAGCGCCAGGACCAGCATCAGGCTGTAGAACCAGCCCGGAGAGCGGCGGAGGACCCTAAGCAGGTGATGCCGGGTCAGAGAGTCGAGCCCCAAAAGGAATGTGAAGCCGGCGACGATTGCATACCAGTTCAGAAACCTCGATTCAAGGTCGCCGAACGGCCGGTGCGGTATGAAGAAGGCGACGATGAGCAGCACTGCGGTGCCGAAGACGATGATGAGCGGGATGTTCCGTTGCAGCATTCGCTAACCGGCGGGAAGAAGCCAGGCAGTGATGGTATCGAAAATCCTTGCAACGATGGGCACCGGTTCCCTGACCAGAAAACCGATGGTGCCGAAGAGCACGAGTCCGGTTATGAAAATGATGAGCAGCATCTTGATGAAGTCCTCGCCCTTGAGCGTCCCGAGCATTACCGGCTCCGGCTTCAGATAGCAGGAGGCGGCGTAGATCTCCTCGCCAATCATCGTATAGTCGCAGGCGGCGACAAAGAAAGGCAGCTGGGTTGTCTCGGTGGTGCCGGCAAGCTGGATGGCGCCGACCGCGTGGCCCGTCTCGGCCATGATGAGCGACTCGGCATAGAAATAGCCAAGCCAGAATATTGCCCCGGGCCGCTCCCGCAGGATGAGACCGTCAACACCGGCGGCATAACCGAACTGGTCCGAGGTGAGAAAGTTGACATTGTCGGCGTTGTAGAGGTCGGGCCGGCCGCTCTCGGTGTAGGCCTCCTTGACCGTTTCCTGAGCCGCGGTCATGACAATCGGGTCGGCATTGGGCACGAGCAGCCGGACTGCATATTCGGCAGACTTCATGGCAATCTTGCGCAATAGTGGCAGGGCGGCAATCACCACCATATCGGTGATATAGCCCAGCCCGAAGCTGAAGAGAATCGGCCGGCCCATCTCGGTTGCCCGGCCCAGGGCATCGTCAATCGCATCAAGGCCGGCAATCCGGCGGACAAACATCTTCACCCCGCGCCTTGCCCGGCCGATGTAATAGAGGAAAATCGCACAGATGACCGTCGCAAGAACCAGGACATTGGTCCTGCCGGTATTGAACCACTGGGCACGGGACACGACCGGTCCGGCAACGTCCGATGTGCTGGAGTCGTTTTCGGTTCGAGCTTGGACATAATAGTAGTAAGCTTTGCCGTCCTGAACCTCGTTATCAAGATGCTCTGTTCTGGTCCCCGGCTCACTGCCAATTTCCTGAAAGCCTGAATCGGGGCTGGTGGAACGGAAGATGTGATAGCTGACTACCGGAATTGACTCCTTGGTTGGTGCCCGCCAACTAATCAGGATTGCGCCGCCCTGGTCGTTGGGATTATCCGAGACCGTGACCGAATCGGGTGGCACTAGGGCCGCTATAAAAAAGAGAAGCTGCAATAAGGCCGTCACCGCTTCTCTCTAGCTTAGCCTCTCCTGCCCGACTGTCAACCGCTGCTGTCCCGGTTTGACAGCGCTGGGTTGGTGTCTATGATAGAACTGCATGTTTACTATCAGGTGCCCAACCCCGGCCTGGTGAGGCGAGCCATGGCGCTGCGGTTTCGCTTCGGGATTCGGCTGCTCCAGCTCTACTTCATATTCGGTCTCATCGCTTTGGCCGGAGTCTGGTTCTTCTACTCCCAGTTCATGCTATTGCGGCTTTCCCGGCTATGGAATGCTTACGCGACAACCCTCTCTGGTCAACTGGAGTCGGAGACCCAGCTCCGGACAAGAATCTATGCCAAGTTCATGAGACGGGCCGCGGAACCATCGGTGGGTAGTTCACCGGAGCTGGACATCATCTTCGACGAGGTGATCGAGAAACTCGACTTTCCGGTGATTATCACCGATGCCTCGGGCCGTCCGGTCTCCTATCGCAACCTGGAGGGAACCGACACGACCGAGGCCGGTCTTGCGCAAATGATTGAGCTTTTGGACAAAGAGCATGAGCCGATACCGGTTGTGCTCAGGGAGGCCGACTCGTTGCGGCCGCTGAATGTTATTCACTACGGCCTTTCCCCTTCCACCGTGACCCTGCGTAACATCAACGCCAGTCTGGCCGGTTCGGTCCGGGCACTGCGCCTCTTTTCTCTGTTTCAGCTCCTGCTCCTCTTCGGATTCATCGTCGTTGGTCTCTGGGGTATCCTGGTTTATAAGCGCCGGGAGCAGGAGCACATCTGGACCGCCCTGGCAAAGGAGACGGCCCATCAGCTCGCCACACCCCTCTCGTCATTTTCCGCCTGGCTTGAGATGCTCCGCTCCGGGGCTCAGCCTGAAGTCCTGGCCGAGATGGAAGAAGATTTGGCACGGATGCGTGAGGTTCTGGACCGGTTCAGTCGCATCGGTCTGCCCCCGAAGCTGACGGAACGTCCGGTTGCCGAGCTGATTCGCCACTCGGTCCGGTTTGTCCAGCGCCGCGCCCCTCAGACAATAAGGTTTGTTACTGAGATTATCAGTGACCTGCCGGTGATGGTTGATGAGGTCCTCTTCTCCTGGATGCTGGAGAACCTGCTCAAGAACAGCGTCGATGCGATTGGCGCCAAGGAAGGCGAGATTGGCATCCGGGTTCGAACTACCGCTGATAACCGCCTCCTCGAGATTGAGGTCTCGGATACCGGCGAAGGGGTGAAGGTTGACAAACTCTTTGAGCCCGGAACAACCACCAAGAAATATGGCTGGGGTGTCGGGCTCACCCTGGCCAAAAGGATTGTCGAGAACTATCACGGTGGCCGGCTGGTCCTGAAGGAATCGAAACCGGGTCGAACGGTCTTTTCCATCTATCTGCCGGTCGCGGGCAACCGGACCCGTCGGAGCGTGCTGACCTAGGCTTATGAAAATTCTCTGGATTGACGACGAGATTGACCTCTTGCGGCCCTTCATCTATGGCCTCCGCAATCGTGGCTATGAGGTGACAACCGCCACCAACGGCCCGGACGGACTGGCCCTGCTGAAAAGCCAACAGTTCGACCTGGTGCTTTTGGACCAAATCATGGCGGGTATGGACGGTCTTGAGGTCCTGCGCCGCATCAGGGAGACCGACCCGAATATCCTGGTGGCGATGGTCACGAAGTCGGACAGCGAGCCCCTCATCAACGAAGCCTTTGGCAAGCTGGTTGACGACTTTATTATCAAACCCTTCACGCCCACTCAGCTCCTGGCAGTCCTCAAACGCCTTCTCGAGAAGAAACGGCTCGTTGCCGGCCAGATTGCCGGTGAGTATCTGGCGGCACAGGCCCGGCAGAAGGAACCCGGCACCTGGCAGGACTGGATTGACTATTACCGAGCTCTGACTCAGTGGCAGATGCTCCTCGGTCGTTATCCCGATTCCGGGCTGGCCGATGTTCAGGCCGAGCACCGCCGGGCCGCGGACGACAACTTCTCCAGATTCGTCGAGGAGAACTATCGCCGCTGGCTGACTGCCGATGATGGCCCGCTGCTGAGCCACCGGCTGATTGAAAGAGTGGTCCGGCCGCGCTGGGAGGAACGTCAGACCTATCTCATTCTCCTTGATTCGCTACGTGCCGACCAGTGGGATGCGATTCTTACCCTTTTGCAGGACTACTACGAGATTGTTACCGACTACTACTACTCCATCCTGCCTTCGGCAACACCCTATGCCCGTAATGCCATCTTCAGTGGCCTGCTGCCCTTGGAAATCTATCGCCGCTTTCCCAGATACTGGACATTCGACGACACTGGCCAGAATCGCTTTGAAGAGGAACTGCTCCAAGAGCTTCTCCGCCGTCTGAAACTCCCGGCCCGGCATGCATTTCTCAAGGTGTCGCATGGCGATGAACTCGCCGCTGCCCGGCCCCTGCTCCTTGATAGCAACCTCCGCTTTGTTGCGGTGGTCATCAACTTTCTTGACCTGCTGATTCATTCGGTCAAATCCTCCCGGCTCCTGGACGAGATTATCCCGGACGATACTGCTCTGGTCGAGACCACCCGGGTTTGGTTTGCCTCTTCTCCGGTCTTTGAGTTCCTCAAGGGCCTGGCGCGCCGTCCCTGCCGGGTCGTGATAACGAGCGACCACGGATTCTTGCGCGTCAAGAGACCCACCCTCATCTACGGCTCCCGCGAAATCTCGGCCAACCTGAGATACAAGCACGGTGCCGCAATTAGGGTTGATGAGCGGCAGGCACTCCTCCTCAACCGGCCCGAAGAGTTCATGCTGCCGGTGGAGCACGGAACCGTGAAGTTCGCCATTGCCAAGTCCGACTACTACTTCATCTATCCGACCAAGCCCAAGGAGTACGAAAAGACCTACAAGCACACCTTCCAGCACGGCGGCATATCGCTGGAAGAGATGATTGTCCCGGTCGGGCTCCTCACCCCCCGCTGAATCTCAACGCCACTCGACCCGATTGCGGTCGAGTTTGACTTGCTTTGAGAACGGCTTAGACTGAATCAATCATGGAGGTTCTATGAAGAAAAGTTTCTGCAGGACTGGACTCGCTACTGTTCTGCTCCTTGCCGCCATCGCCATTGGCCGGGGAGCCAGCCCAAATCCGATTGAGCTCCTTACGCAGGTGAATGACAGCCTGCTTCTGGACTACTGCCGACCGCTTCTGGAATCCTACAGCACGGCCATGGCCACCGGCCTTTATCACTCGGCCAAAAGCCACAGCTTCTTGGGGTTTGACCTTGGCGCCCGGCTGATGTTCGTGAAGATTCCGGCTGCAGCCAAGACCTTCACCGCCCGGGTCCTCGCCTGTTCGGCCAACACCAAATTCGCCCGGATTGACACCTTCTGGGTCACGGTCGAGAATGCCGCGACCATCTTCGGCAGGCCTGGGATTGACACCAGTTTTGTCCCGGAGAATGGCATCACCATCCCGCCGGCATTGCCCGGCGGCCTCGGCCTGCCCGGAATACCGTTTCTTGTACCTCAGGCCTCAGTGGGGCTGCCCATTCCCGGTTCCGAGCTCACCATCCGCTACATCCCCTGGCCGTTTCAGGGGACAACGGTGCAGTTCCTCGGCGGCGCGCTCAAACAGGAGCTGACCGCCCTACCCGGGCTCAAACTGCCGTTCAATATTGCGGCTCAGGCGTTTTTCCAGAAGCTCACCATCGGGACAGCGGTCAATGCCCTCTCCTATGGCGGCAATCTCCATCTCTCCCGCGGGTTCGTGATTCTCACGCCCTATGCCGGTATCGGTGTTGAGAAAACCGACATGAAATTTGACTACGACTTCAGGTTTGATGCACCGGTGGGATACGACGCTGCCAATAACCGCATCATCACCCAGTCCTTTACCCGGCACATTGCACTTGGCTACTCATCCGGCCCCAATTTCCGTTTCACCCTCGGTGCAACATTGCGCCTGGCACTTTTCCTGTTCAACCTGGATTACAGCTATGCAAAGTATCCGGTCATCAACGGCGGCCTCGCCTTCGGAATCCGCTAACGCAGAAAGCGACTCTACCTTAGAACCCGGCCAATTCGCTCCAGAGTCCAGTCAATCTCTTCTTTGGTAATTACCAGCGGCGGGGCAAACCGGATGACGGTGTTATGGGTCTCCTTCGCAAGAATCCCAAGCTCCATCAGCTTTTCACAGAACTGCCGGGCGCTTCCCGATTCGGACCTGATTTCGACCCCAATGAGGAGGCCCTTGCCCCGAACCTCACGGACATGAGGCGAATTGAGCATCTGCAAACCGGCAAGGAAATAGCTGCCCAGCTCACTTGCCCGCTCTGCCAGCCGCTCCTCAACAACCACCTCAACTGCTGCCTTGGCTACGGCGCAGGCCAGCGGATTGCCGCCGAACGTCGAGCCGTGGTTTCCCGGCACAAACACCGACATTATCTCTCTGGATGCGAGTATCCCTGAAACCGGATAGCAGCCGCCGCCCAGCGCCTTGCCCACAATCAGGATGTCGGGCCGGGCCGATTCGTGCTCATAGCAGAAGAGCCGGCCGGTCCGGCCCAGTCCGGTCTGAATCTCATCAAGCACCAGGAGAATCTCGGCCTCGGTGCAAATCTTCCTTACCTCCCGGAGATAGCCTTTTGAGGGAACAATCACTCCTCCCTCGCCCTGAATCGGCTCAACCAGAAAGGCGACGGTATTCCTGGTAATTGCTCTCTTGAGTGCACCGATGTCATTGAACGGGATGAGCCGGAATCCGGGGGTGAACGGCCCGAACCCGTCCCGATAGAGCTCCTCCGATGAAAAACCGACAATCGTTGTTGTCCGGCCGTGGAAGTTATTCTCGCAGACAATGATTTCGGCCCGGTCCTGGGGGATCTTTTTCTTCGTGTAGCCCCAGCGCCTTGCGCACTTGATGGCCGTCTCAACCGCCTCAGCCCCGGTGTTCATGAGCAACACCTGTTCAAAGCCGGTCAGTTGAGTCAGTGTCTGGCAGAATGGGCCGAAGGTGTCATTATGGAATGCCCTTGATGTCAAAGTCAGCCGGCCCAACTGGGCCTCCATCGCCGCCACAATCTTCGGATGGCGGTGGCCCTGGTTCAACGCCGAATAGGCGGAGAGCATATCTAGGAACTTCCTGCCTTCAACATCCCATACCCATGGCCCTTCGCCACGACATAGAACTACGGGTAGCGGCAGGTAGTTATGTGCCGAATACTCTTCAGCCAGTCTGATATGTTCATTAGTTATCACGGAAAACTCCTTTCTCAAAACCGAAAACCGTCTGTTTGTAACTAGTGCTGTGCTTCTGTCGACCAACTCTGGTCGGCTACCGGTCCCTTACTGCCGGGTACCAACGCGGCAGGGTCAGTAACTTGACCGGCACCAGACCACGCAGATCTTCGGAATGTCCCGGCCACAAAAGGCCGATGCTTTTGCGCAGCGTCCTTTCCTTTTCCTGACGCTTCCGCTCCGAATCATGGTGCTTTGTTTCACCCCTCATATCCACCCCCTATAATAATACCAGAAAACCGGTCTTGGGTCAACTCATGCGGAAGCCGAAATTGACTTTCTCCGACTCAAGGTTAGTATTTCAGTCGAAAACTAACCAAAGGAGCGAAAGTTGAAGGTCATTATCACCGACCCGATTGCAACCGAAGGTGTGAAGCTCTTGCGCGCAGCCGGCCTTGAGGTTGACGAGCGGCCCGGCATCCCTCAGGACGAGCTTGTCAGGGTGATTCCGGATTACGATGCCATTATCGTCCGCAGTGCCACCAAGGTAACCGCCGATGTCATCAACGCTGGCAAAAGGCTCAAGGTGATTGGCCGGGCCGGAGTGGGCCTGGACAATGTTGACAAGAAGGCGGCCGACGCCAGGGGTATCAAGGTTGTCAACACACCGGCTGCGACATCAATCTCTGTCGCTGAGCTTGCCTTGGGTTTCATGTTTGCTGCCGCCCGCCAGATTCCTCAGGCAACCATCTCCCTCCGTGAGCAGAAGTGGGAGAAAAAGGCTTTCAAAGGCACCGAACTTTACGGCAAAACCCTGGGCATCATTGGCTCCGGTCGGATTGGCACCGAACTGGCGAAGCGTGCGCTGGCACTGGGCATGAGGGTTCTCGTTGCCCGGCGCTCGACTGAGAAGCCCCTGTTTGGCAAACTCACCACGCTTGATGAACTCCTTGCCCAGTCCGACTTCATCTCGCTCCATGTACCCAAGACCACTGAAACCACCCATCTCATCAATGCCGAGGCGTTTGCCAAGATGAAACCAGGTGTGATTATGATCAACTGTGCCCGGGGCGGGGTTGTGGACGAAACGGCACTTTATGATGCCTGCAGGAGCGGCAAGGTGGCGATGGTCTGCCTCGATGTCTTTGAAACCGAGCCGCCCAAGAACTGGCGTCTCTTCACCCTCCCCAATGTGATTGGCACACCGCATATCGGTGCCCAGACGAAAGAGGGTCAGGAGCGGGCCGGTATCGGAGTCGCTGAAGAGGTGCGTAAGGTTCTGCTCGGCAGTTAGGGTTGAAAGGAGGACTTTTTGTCATTGCGAGGAGCGAAGCGACGAAGCAATTCCACAGACTGCCACGGGCCTGCGGCCCTCGCAGTGACTCGGCGGAAGCCGGAGGGCATTTTTGTCATTGCAGGATTGGGAGGCTGAATTGGCTGATATCAAACCATTTCCCGGGATTCGCTATAATCCGGCACTCATTCCTGACCTGAGCAAGGTCATAACCCAGCCCTATGACAAGGTGACGACGAAGCTTCAGGCCGAGTACTATCAGAGGCATCAGTTCAACTTCATCCGTCTGATATTACCCAAGGAGTCCGACCCCTATGCCAGCTCAGCCCGCTCCTGCCATTCCTGGTTTGCTCAGGGTATTCTGAAACGTGACCCGGAACCGGCGGTCTACCTCTTGGAGGAGAAGTTCCAGGTTGCTGGTCGCACCCTGACCCGCAAAGGCTTCATTGCCGCAATCCGGGTTGAGGAGTTTGAGAAAGGAGTCGTCCTGCCTCACGAGTTCACCCTCTCCAAACCCAAGGCCGACCGGCTCAATCTCCTTCGCGCCACCCGACAGGACTACGAGCAGATTTTCATGCTCTACCCCGACCCGAATCACGAGCTTGACCAAGTCCTTGAGGCTTCCGGCAGACCCCTGATGGAAGCGCGGGATGATTATCAGGTTCTCCACCGGGTTTGGGTCCTTACCGACAAGGCGAAACTTGCCAGGCTCCGCGAGTTTCTGGCCGACCGGAAGCTTTTGATTGCCGACGGCCATCACCGGTATGAGACCGCACTTACTTACCGCTATGAAAAGGAAAAAGAGCAGCCGGTGCCACCAGATGCCGCGCTCAGGTTCAAGACCGCTGCCTTCTTCAACATCTCCGACCCCGGGCTGGTGATTCTGCCCACTCATCGGCTCCTGACCAACCTGGCCGATTTCAATCTCGGAATGCTCATGGACCGGCTTCTGGAGTTCTTTACGGTAACACCGGTTCCTGACGAAAAGGCCCGGGCCGAATTGGAAAGTGCCGGCAAGGGAGAAAAGAGCAATGCCTATATCCTCTATGCCGGCAAATACCGGAGCTTTCTTGTTCAGCTCAGGAAACAAGATGCCATTCTGCGGTTCTTCCCTCAGGGCCGCAGCCCGGAATACCGGGCACTCGATGTTGCGGTGCTCCACTCGGTCATCATTGAGGGACTTCTGGGTATTTCGAGAGAGCAGATTGAGGGGTATGTCCGTTACGAACGGGACTGGGACGAGACTGTCAGGCGGGTGGACTCAGGTGAGGCCCAGCTCGCATTCCTCATGAACCCCACCCGAGTGGAGCAGGTGCAGGCCCTTGCCGAAAAGGGCGAACGGATGCCCCAGAAGTCCACCGACTTCTATCCTAAGCTCGTCTCCGGTCTGGTGTTCATGGATGTCTCCGACAATGAAAGACTGTAGGGTTCTAATCAAGAAGGGAGTTGAAATGAAAAAAAACGTCATGGCGGTTCTGGCCGCCTCTCTCGCTCTCGGAGTCGCACTGGCCAAAAGCGGAACCGGCGGTTTCGGCGGCTTTGGCCCGACCATCAGCATGATTGACTTCTCAGGACTGAACGATGCGCTCAGCCACCAGGGATTCGACAGGCTCGGCTCAATGAACTGGGGCATGGGAGGAGCCGGCTATGCGTTTGTCCGTAATGTGGTAATCGGCGGCAGCGGCTCGGGCGGAGTCCAGATCGTGGCCAACGATTCAGTCCGGTGCAAGGTCGAGTTTGGTGGTGGCCAGTTCGAAGCCGGCTATGTCCTCTTCGGAAACAAGCATCTGATTGTCGCACCGGTGCTCGGAATTGGTGGTGCCGGCTATTCCATCACCATTGAGCCGACCCGTGGTGATGTCCCGAACTTCGACTCGCTGCTATCCCATCCGGGCCGCAAGTCCGAAGTCACCTGCTCCCAGATTGCGCTTGTGCCCGAGCTGATGATTACCGTTCCGGTCTCATTTGTTGGTGCCCAGCTCAAAGCCGGATACAACTTCATGCCCGGCGCACCCACCTGGGAGCTCTCCGATGGTGGCAGTCTCAACCGGGGGCCCAGGGTTGCTCAGGGCTATCCATTTCTCTCCTTACACATCATCTTCGGTGGCATGGGCCGACAGCCGGAGTCCCGCAACTGAGAAAACCGGATTCTCAACCTTTATCGACGCTCGACGAGGGACGTGCGATGCCAAACTCCGATTCCCTCGCCCCTTGCGGGAGAGGGCCAGGGTGAGGGGTGGATTGCTTCGTCGCTACGCTCCTCGCAATGAAAGAAGGGGTGCCGCACCTCGCAATGACATTTCCCCTTGTCTGTCACCGCGAGGGCGAAGCCCGTGGTGGTCTCCCCCGATATTGACTTTAGACACTTGATGCCGAAAATAGTTTGATGAATGCAAACTCCGGGTACTGGCGCAGACTGCAGAAATCACTTCCCGCGCTTGTCCGGCGGCACGGCACCCCGCTCTTTATCATCTCCAGGACACTGCTGCTGGAGCAGCTTGGTCGCTTCCGCAAACTACTTCCCAGGGTTGAGCCGTTCTATGCCGTCAAGGCCAACCCCAACCCAAGTATCCTGAAGCTTCTGGTCCGGGCCGGTCTGGGCTTCGATGTCGCCTCGGCGCCTGAGATAAAGTGGACACTTGAAGCCGGCGCCTCCCCCGACCGGCTGGTCTTTGCCAACACCATGAAGTCATCCGAGGCGATTCGATTTGCCTACCAGCACGGGGTCCGGCTGATGACCTTCGACTCGGAATACGAGCTGCAGAAGATTGCCCGTTATGCTCCGGGCACTAGTGTTCTGGTGCGCATCAAGGTGCCCAATGTCGGCTCAATCGTCGAGCTCTCCCTGAAGTTCGGAGCCGACCCCGGCGATGCGGTGCCGCTGTTGCTCAAGGCCCGGCGCATGGGACTGGTGCCAGTTGGCGTCTCGTTCCATGTCGGCTCCCAGTGCCTCCACGGCGACAACTACCTTGATGCCCTGGAGATGGTAAAGATTATCATCAACGATGCCGCCCTGAAGCAACTCCCCCTGGAGATGATTGACATCGGCGGCGGTTTTCCGATTCGTTACTTTGACACCGATGAGGACTGGTTTGCCAGTATGGCACCGGCAATCAACTTGGAGCTCGACCGACTGATTCCATCGTCCGTCCGCGTCATTGCCGAACCGGGAAGGGCGATTGTCGGCCCGGCCTGCATCCTGGTGATGTCGGTGATTGGCAAGTCAATCAGAAACAATAAGCACTGGTACTATCTGGACGACGGCGTCTATGGCGCCCTGTCCGGAATTGTCTTTGACCACTGCAAGTATCAGTTTGAGGCATTGAAAAAAGGACCGCCCCTTTTGACGACCCTGGCCGGCCCGACCTGCGACTCCCTGGACATCATCTCTAACAGTGAGGAGCTGCCGGAGTTGGACTTTGGCGACCTGGTCTTCTGCCGCAACATCGGCGCCTACTCCATTGCCCACGCCACCAGTTTCAACGGCATTCCACCGGCCAAGGCAGTTCTTGTCCCCTGAGGAGGTTCTGTGAAGAAAAGAATGAAGAAAACCCGGAAGCCAGAATCGGGAACTCAGGCAGCGCCGCGCCTACGCGAGGACCTGAGTGACCTTCCCGACTGGCTCCGCAAACGGAAGTGCCCGCACAAGGCCCGCTACCTGAGCGGCAAACGGATTATGCCCAAAGGCATCACCGGCCGGGAGTCCCTGACCGGGCTTATTGAGGAGACCTTTCTTGCCTACAATGCGGCCCGGCTCCGCCAGGGATGCGAACTCTTTG
This sequence comes from Caldifarciminota bacterium, assembly GCA_039801285.1. Lineage (GTDB taxonomy): Bacteria > Hydrothermota > Tepidihabitantia > Tepidihabitantales > Tepidihabitantaceae > JBDRUJ01. Next base: position 1,350 of record JBDRUJ010000005.1, on the reverse strand, counting down.
TCCAGAAGATGCTCCAGCCGGATGTGACCGTAGGGATGTCCCTGGCCGGAGCCCTGACACCGGCCGGCCTCGGCTGCTCCTGCATCATCCCGCTCATCAAGGCCGGCTTTGTTGACTGGATTGTCGCAACCGGCGCCAACATGTACCACGACCTGCACTTCGCCTTCAACCTTCCGCTCCATGTCGGGACCCACCTTGTTGACGACACCGACCTGAGAAAAAACGATGTGGTCCGCATCTACGACATCTTTTTAGGCTATACCGACTGCCTCTGCGCCACCGACGACATCCTGCGCCAAATTCTCCTTCAGCCCGAGTTTCAGAAGGAGATGGGGACGGCCGAATTCTATCATCTTCTGGGCCGCTATGCCGCCGAATGGGAGCGGAAGAGCGGCAACCGTGATGTCTCGGTCCTCGCCGCCGCCTACCGCTGTGGTGTTCCGATTCACACCAGCTCACCGGGCGATTCGACGATTGGCATGAACATCGCCGGCCTGGAGCTCAAGGGCCTGAAGCTGCGCATCAACCCCTCGATTGATGTCAATGAGACCACCTCCTATGTTCTGGCTGCGAAACGCACCGGCGGCAAGTCAGCGGTGGTTCTGATTGGCGGCGGCTCGCCCAAGAACTTCATGCTCCAGACCGAGCCCCAGATTCAGGAGGTCCTGATGATAAGGGAATTCGGCCAGGACTACTTCCTCCAGATAACCGATGCCCGGCCCGACACCGGCGGCCTCTCCGGTGCGACACCCCATGAAGCGGTTTCCTGGGGCAAGGTTGACCCGGCCCGACTGCCCGATGCGATTGTCTGCTATCTGGATGCGACGGTAGCGCTCCCGCTCCTCACCCACTACGCCCTTGCCCGGCACAAGCGGCGCAAGCTGCGCCGGCTCTACGACCAGCGGCCCGAGCTTATGCGCCGGCTGACCTTGGAGTTCTTCGCCCACTCAAGGCTGTAACTGCGCTTACAGCCTTTCCAGCTCCTGCTGGATGAGCTGCCGCTGATAGAGCTTCCAGTAAAGGCCGCGCCGGGCCAGAAGCTCCTCATGCCTGCCCGCCTCCTTCACCTCGCCCCCATCCAGGACATAGATGTAATCGCAGGTCGAAAGCACCGCCAGCCGGTGCGACACAATGATAACCGTCCGCGAATCACCAGCCATCTCGGAGACCAGCCGGCCGATGAGCTCCTTCTCCGTCTCGGCATCCAGGGCTGAGGTGGCGTCATCAACCACCAGAATCTTGGGCCGGCCCACCAGCGCCCGGGCTATCGCCACCCGTTCCCGCTGCCCGCCCGAAAGCCCTGTCCCATGCTCGCCCAGCATCTCCTCAAGCCCCTTCGGAAATCCGGCA
>JBDRUJ010000004.1:0-32032 GCA_039801285.1 Caldifarciminota bacterium | reverse complement strand
AACTTCCTCGTGGTCTGGCAGGACTACCGCAATAACCCGGATACATCCGACATCTACGGTGCGCGGGTGAGACCTGACGGCACTGTTTATGACGAAGGTCCCATTGTCAGGCAGGAAGGAAGTCAGTTGTATCCGGCGCTGGCACGCGGAACAGGCAGCCATCTCTTTCTGGTCTATGAGGGCTGGACCGGCACGGTCGGTGGCAAGACCTACAACACCCAGCGCATCTGGGGCAAGTTGAATCCGGCACCGGCAATCGGCGAGGAACGCTGGACGCCAGACGCTGGACGCCAAACGCCTCACGCCACGATTGTGCGCGGGGTTTTGCTCCTGCCGGCATCGGGCGTCGCACGTGGAGCGTCAAGCCTGCTCGACGCATCTGGCCGCAAGGTGATGGAGCTTGTGCCCGGCCCGAACGACGTCCGGCACCTTGCACCCGGGGTATATTTTATTCAGGCAGCTTTTCCTGCGGGCCGTGGGGCATTGGCCGCTGAACGGGTGGTCATAGTAAGATAAGGAGTAACGATGCGCAAATCGATGCTGGCCGTTGCTCTGGTTGTCGTCATCGGAGCAACTGCTCAGGCACAGATTCGTACCCGGACGGTATTGATTCCCGACAGCCTTTCCGGGGTCGTCAACCCCCAGGCAGTGCTTTACGAACCGACTCACGATAAGCTTTTTGTCGCCGGCAATCTGGGGAAATGCCTGATGGTGCTGAACGCCGCCAACCTGGCGGGAATAAAGAGGTTGGCAATACCCTCCGGTGTCCGCACTATGGCACTTGACCCGGCTCGGGGTCGAATTTATGTTCCGGTTTTTGATTCCAGTCTGGTGCTGGTGGTGGATGCGGCTGCCGACAGCATCGCTCGTCGGCTGCAGACCGCCTGGGCACCCTCAGCGATTGCCTTCAGTCCCCGAACCGGTCGGCTGTATGTAACCTGCCAGTTTTCTGACAGCTTGACGGTGATTGACGCCGCCACGATGGCTGTGCACGGCTATCTGCGGCTGATACGGGGGCTGGATGCGGTGGCGGTGAATCCCGTCGGCCGCAAGGTCTATGTGTCAAGCGTCTCGCATGACTCGGTGTGGGTGATTGACGACAGCACCGGTGGTCTGCTGCGGGTCATTCCGGTAGCGGACAATCCCTGTTTTCTCTTGGCGGCGCCCGAGCTGAACAAGGTCTTCTGCGCCTGCCGGGGAAGTGACGAGGTATTGGTGATTGATGGCAGCAGCGACTCGGTGATAGCCCGGATTGTGACAGGGGATACGCCCCAGCAGATGGTCTGGAATCCGGACAACGGCTGTATCTATGTCGCCAACTGGCAGGGAGGCTCGGTCACGGTGATTGACGGGGTCCAGAACCGTCTTGTGACCAACATCCCGGTCGGCACCAATCCGCTAACGCTGGTGCTGGCGCCTTCGGTGAGTTCAGTCTATTGCACCGGAGCTCCAACACCGTCAGCGTGATTGACTGCCGCACCCATCAGGTGACGGCCACGGTGCCGGTGGGAATAAACCCGCTCGCCCTAACTCTGATTGCCGGACACAATCAGGTTGCCTCGCTGGGCGAGGTTGACAACCGACTGGTCTTAATTGACTGCGGCACCAATGAGGTCGTCGGGGAAGCCTATGTCGGACTTGCCCCGTTTCATCTGCGCTGGCTTGAGGCCGTTAGCCGGCTTTACTGCGCCTGCCCACAGAGCGATGTGATTGCTGCCGTTCCCGACTGGGAACCGGACCAGACGCGACTCATCAGGGTAGGTGGCAGCCCTGGGCGACTGTTGCCAGTAACCGGACACAGACTCTATACTAATCTGCGGACTGCGGGCCGCATCGGGGTGATTGATGCCTTGGGCGATTCCCTGCTGAAGACATTTGCGGTGGGCGCTGACCCGGTATTTCTCTGTTGGCTCAGGTCCCGCAACAAAGTCTATTGCGCCAACGCCGGTGAGCATAGCGTCGCCATCATTGACCCGGAATGCGATTCAGTTATCAAAACCGTCCGGGTCGGACATAACCCCGAACCGATGGTGGCACTTGACCAATCGGACAAGGTTTATGTGGTGAATCGAGGTGATGCACCGGGAACGGTAAGCGTCCTTGACGGTAATGGCGATTCGGTGCGGGCACAGGTCACCGTGGGGTTGCGGCCCCGGGATATTGTTGCCGCCCCGGGGTATGACAAGGTTTATGTTGTGAACGACCTCTCTAACGACGTGACGGTGATTGACACCCGTGCCGACAGTGTGATTGCCACCGTGCCGGTAGGCATGTTTCCCTGGGCCATCTGCTGCAATGAAAAAGAGGGGAAGGTCTATGTTGCCAATCTGATGCAGGCGACGGTCACAGTGATTGACTGTGAGACCAATCAGCGACTGCGCGACATTACCGTTGGCGGCGGCCCCCAGGTTCTCATGTGGACTGAATATCCCAGCAGCCTGGTCTTCTGCGTGAATGGCAGTGTCCAGACAATATCGGTGATTGACGGCGTGACCGACTCGGTCATCGCCACCCTGCCGGTAGGCGAGTATCCGTGCGCCCTTGAGCAGGCAGGGCATGAAGTGTTCGTGGCTAACCGGAACAGCTCATCAATTACCGTGCTGGACAATCTGCCGGTCGGCGCTGAGGAGTCAGTGCGACCTTCCCGGGCATGTTTAAACCCAAGGGTGTGCCGGCGCATGCCCGATTTGACGGCGACCGTGTTTGACGCTCAAGGACGGAAAGTCCACCCCCAAAGAGTTGGGCCGGGTGTGTTTTTTGTCATAAAAAACGCGAAAGAGAGCCGGCCGGTCATAAAGATTGTAATTGTGCATTAGCCATCGACATCTTTGCTAAAAATAGAGCTGACTTGGGAACCGGACCTCATCGTGTCCGACGATTCGACGATTCATACGTATCACTGTCGCGTGACGACCAGCCGCAATACGGCCCGCGTCGGATATAATGCCTGGCTGTTCCGTGGGTTAATCGACAACCGGGAGCTCTACTACCGGCGCAATAGCAACGGCAACGTCGGCCTAGCGGAAGGTCCGCGGTCCGACTCTGCGCCATTGCGTCCAAAGCTTGAAGCCAGTCTCGTGCGGGGGGTGCATCTTCTGCCATCGGCACCTCGCCCCAGGCGTTTATTTTGTCACCCCCACCCTGAGCAGCATTGAGCATGGAGCGTTGAGCAGAAAAGAAGAACTGGCTCAGTGCTCCGCGCTGTCTGGCTCAGTGCTCTCCCGCAAGGGGCGAGGGACCCGGCAGGCAGCGTCCGCAAGATAGTCCTAACAAGATAACGGTGCGCACGGAAGGTAGGCGCTGAGGCAGTCAGAGCTGTCATAACAGTTGACATTGGCCGGCATCGGGCTAAAGTAGCAGGTGGTTATTCCGAAGGGAGTTTTATGAGCCGTTTCTTCGCTATTATCATTATTGTCGCAACAGTTGCCTTCATGGGCTGCAGTGAGCGGCCAGTGAAATGGACAACCTTTATTGACACGGGCGTTGATGAGGCGGCCTGTGCCCTTGCCCTCCAAGGCGACGAGCTGTTTGTGGTGGGGACCCAGAGCAATCCCACGACCGGCCGGAGCGTCTGGCTGGTGCAGGTTCTGGGCAAGAACGGTCAGCTGGCGAACCGGCAGAGCTTTGCCGAGGGGCTGGTGAATGTAGCGCAGGACGCGGCCCTTGCGGACAATGGCGACCTCTATATCTGCGGCCGGAGCAATCCCCATGACACAACCCTCTGTCTTATCGTGAAGACCCGACCCAGGGTGAGTGCCATCTGGAAGCGGGGGCTGGTCCTTGGCGAGCGGTGCTGGGGCAACGGTATCTGTGTCCGGCCCGACGGCAATGTCGCGGTATGCGGCGCAGTAGTCAATGGCGAGAGGAGCGACATGTTTGTCGCCCTGTTGGACCCGGAGGGCAAGACAATCTGGACCAGGGCCTATGATTTAGGCCCGGCCGAGGATGCGGTGAAGATTGCGGCCGGGCCGGACAACGGTCTGGCGGTTCTCGGTGAGGTTGGAGCCGGCTGTCCGGACATCGTGGTGCTGAGGCTCGGGCCGAACGGCGACACCCTCTGGACAAGGCGCTACGACTCGGGCGGCGTTGATGAACCCGGGGACATCGCCTTCGGAGTCCAGGGCTATATCCTGGCAACCGGCACGGCACGGGTTGGCGATTCGGTCCGCTGTGTTGTGCTGAGTTACGACTCGACCGGCGGGGTGGCAAACCGCCTTGCCTATGGCGCCGAGGCGCAGGCCGAGGGGCACGGCATCTTTGTCACCCCTGAAGGAGATAACTTTGTGACCGGCAGGCTATTGCGCCCGGGCCGGAGTGCGGTTCTCGCCTTTCAGTTCCTGCCCGATGCGGTCTCGGTCTGGGAAAGACACTCTCAGATTGGAACCGAAGGGACCGGTGTTGACCTGGTGGTCAGGGGCGATGTGTTTGTGGCGGCAACGGTGCGGCGCAAGAACTCGGACATCGCAGTGGTCCGCTTCAGCCGGCCGACGAAGCCCCGGACATAAGGTCAAGTCTCCTTTGACTTAGCCGCTTGCCATGGCTACAATCGGGCATGAGTAATAACCGGTCAGCCAGGTCCGACAGGTCGGACTACAGGTTGGAGATTTGATGAAACTGGCGGTCGGCGCAACCCGGATGGAGCTTTTGCGGCTGAAGCGCCGCCTGGTGATTGCCCGGCGCGGGCACAAGCTCCTGAAGGACAAGCAGGAGGAGCTGATGCGCCGGATTCTGGAGCTGATTGAGGAAATTCGGCGCCACCGGGCAAGGGTGGAGCAGGAGATGGGCAAAATCCTGGGCCGGTTCGCAATTGCCCGCAACAGCTTTGACCCGAAGTTTCTGGATGAGGCGGTGCTCGTGCCGACGAAGCGGGTCTCGGTCTCGGTCTCTTTCCGGAATGTGATGAATGTCCGGGTGCCGGTGTTCCAGAAGGAGATTTCGGGCCGGATGCGCTGCTACGGCTTCGCCACCACCTCCGGCGAGCTCGACCTGGCACTGGTTGCCTTTGACGAGCTTCTGGATTCGCTCCTGGTCCTGGCGGAAAAGGAGAAGGCACTGGAGCTTCTGGCCGGCGAGCTGGGCCGGACCAGGCGCCGGGTGAACGCCCTGGAGTTTGTGCTGATTCCGGCAATTGAAGAGACCATCAAGGCCATCAACCTGAAGCTTGCCGAGACGGAGCGGGGCGAGCTGGTCCGGCTGATGCGGGTGAAGGAGATTATCCGGGGTGAAACGAAAGAGTCCTAGGCTGCGCGCCTGGCTTTTGCTTCTGGTATGGATTGTGGTCACGGTGACCGCGCTTTCGGTGCCGATTCCCAAGGTTCCGAAGATTGTTGAGCGGGGGCTGGACAAGGCGCTGCACACCGCGCTGTTCGTGGTGATGGGGGTTCTGGGTCAGGCGGCAGCGCCACTCGGCCATCTGTTCCTGACCGGACCGGTGGCATTCGGGGTTGAGTGGCTGCAGCGGAAGCTCCCGGGCCGCTACTACAGCACTGTTGACCTTGCCGCCAACTTTCTCGGACTTTTGGTGGGGATAGGGGTGTTTGAGCTCTCAATCAGACTGAAGCGATGATTCGCTGGTCCCGACCGAGAGGCACCCAGGACTTCCTGCCGCCCGATTCGGAGCGGAAGCGGGAGGTTGAGCGGCTGTTCCGGGAGCTGGTGACACTTTACGGCTACCGGGAGGTTGAGACGCCAATCTTTGAGCACACCGAAATCTTTCTCCGCTCGGCCGGGATGGAGTCGGACATCGTGACCAAGGAGATGTACAACTTTCTCGACCGTTCCGAGCGGCAGCTGACCCTGAGACCGGAGGGAACGCCCGGTGTGGTGCGGGCGGTTCTGGAGAGCAAGGCGGGCCCGGTTCGCTGCCGGCTGTTCTACATCGGGCCGTTCTTCCGCTATGGCCGGCCCCAAAAGGGAAGGCTGCGGCAGTTCCACCAGCTGGGAGTTGAGGCGCTGGGTGAGGCGAGCCCGCTTGCCGATGCCGAGCTGATTTTCCTGGGTGAGCAGTTCTTTTCCCGGCTGGGGATAGCCGACTGCGTCACCCATATCAACTCAATCGGCTGCCAGCGGTGCCGGCCCGGATACCGGCAGGACCTTCTGAAGTTTCTCAAAGAGCAGGGGCCGGCCCTCTGTTCCGACTGTTCGGAGCGGGCCCTCCGTTCTCCGCTCCGGGTCTTCGACTGCAAGAACCCGGCTTGTCAGGCAGCACTTGCCGAGGCACCAAAGCCCAGCCAGCATCTCTGTCCGGAGTGTGCCGAGCATTTCCGTTCGGTGGTGGATGATTTGAAGCGCCGGGGTGTGCGGCTGGAGGTTGACGAGCGACTGGTCCGCGGACTCGATTACTACAACCGGACGACCTTTGAATATGTGTCAGCGACACTGGGTGCTCAGAACAGTTTGGGCGGTGGCGGCCGCTACGACTACCTTGTTGAAGAGCTGGGCGGGCCGGCAACACCGGCGGTGGGCTTTGCCCTGGGGCTGGAGCGGACAATGCTCGCTATGCCTCAGCCGGGACAGGAGCGGCGCCAGCCCCTGGTCTTCGTTGTCTGGCTGAGCCAGGCGGAGCTCGGCCCGACCCAGGAGCTGGCCGAGCGGCTCCGAGCCGCCGGCATCCCCTGCCGGATTGACTTCGACAGTGGGAAGGTTGCCCGGCAGTTCAAGGTGGCCGATTCGGCTCAGGCCAGCTACTGTGTCATTGTTGGCAGCGAGGAGCTTGCCCGGGGTTGCTATTCCCTAAAGAATCTTATGACTGGCGAGCAGGTGACCGTTCCGGCCGGTTCGATTGTTGAAGAGTTGCGAAGGCTACTCGGCTCCGGCCAGAACAAACTCGGTAATCGTCAGGCTGGGACTGTCACCTGAAAGAAGCACGGCGGCGGTCCAGCGGCCCAAAGGTGCTGAAGGGAGCAGCAGCTCCAGCCGGCTGGTACCACTTTCGTCCTGCCGGCCGCTGTGAACCAGGCTTGCGGTAAGACCATCAAATTGTGGGGAGTCGAGCTCTGCCAAATTCGGCCGCTGACCATGGGACCAGGCGACAAGGAAGACGCGGCAGCCGGTCCCGGCGACAAGTGACCAGTCGTAGTCAAACACCAGCCTATGGACATTCCCACGGAGAAACGGAACCACGAGCACCGGCTGGGCTCCGGGTGTTATGGCAACGCTGGCGCCACTGGCCAGAGGCTGGACATAGCCCGGCTCCGGTGACGGTGTCACCGGCTGGGCTTGGGCCGAAGGCTGGTAAGTGGTCTCAAGGAAGCTGGGTGGGCCGACCGGCGCTGCAGCCTGAGGGACTTTCAGACTGGCTGCCCATTCGTCGAACTCCTGCTCGCCCTTGTCTAGGGCGTGCTCGGCACACATCGGCAGGAGATTGCTGACGCAGGTGCGGCCACCTTTGGTCAGGGGCTGGCGGTGGACCAGGGTGGTGTAGGGCTGGTAGCAGCCGGGTGCAGCGCAGGTGGTGCCGTGCCGGGCGATGACAATTGTCTCCATCTCCTTGGGCCATTTGTCACCGTCAACATAGGCAAGGGGGTCTTCACCGGGGGTCGGCGGATAGTGGGCGGCGTTGCAGTTCGGGCAGAGGATTTCCTCCTTCAGCCAGGCCCAGTCAATCCTGACCGGCTGGTGGCACTCAGGACAGGTGTAGTTATAGGTCATTGCACCGCCTCGGGCGTCGGTTGGCTTCCTGGTAAATCATGGCACCAGAAGGGCCGACTGTCAAGTCCCGTCTCGGTCTCTTCGCACGGCCTACCTGCCAGCTTTCAGTTTTCTCCCTCGGGCCTCAGGACAACAATCGGCGTCAACTCATCGCCCTGGCCTGCCGGATTGTCCCGCAGCGCCTCCTCAACCAGCCTCACATCCAGTCCATCGGAGGCGCCCACTACCCTGCAGCCGAAGATGTCATTCGCATCAACCACCGCCACCGGACAGCCCAGCTCCTTTGCCAGCACCTGGGCAACCTTGTCCGGCTCCTTCGGACCGAGAATCACACATTCATAAAACTCCTTCACCCCTGAGGTGTGGGCTGCATCAATCATCGCCGCCTGCGGCCCGGCAACCCGATAGAAGTCACCGCTCCGTCCCAAGAGCTTGCCCCAGGCACCGGCAACTGCCGCCAAAAGAATCCTCGGCAGTCCCACCTCATCAATCGCACACTGCATTGACCAGGGGCTCCGCAAACCGATTCCATAGGGCACCTTCTTCACAAACCGCCAGAGCAGCCTTGCCCAGAAACCCGGCCGGATTTGACTCACGGGGATTGCCCGACCCTGAGTTGCGGCGACCGGACTTTCGGCAATAGTCAAGATGTCACCGGGCTTCAGCACCGGCCCGGCATAGTGCCGCACCAGCGCCACCAGGTCGTCGCCCTTGTTCATCACGCAGGTCTTGACCGGCAGTCGGCGCACAAGTCTGCCCCCAGCCTCCAGAACCGGCGGTCTAATCCTCCTCATCGCCCCGCACCGGCTGCTTCTCATCAGCCACCAGCTCAAGCTCAATCCCCAGCGCAAGCAGCCGCTCGCGCAGACCCTGAACCGTCATAACCGTCCGGAACTGCCGCCACCGCTTCAACTCTGCCGGAAACTCTCTGAGCACCGCCCGGAACCGGCTGAAGGCATGGTCACCATCCAGCACCGCAACCAGCCTTGACCGCAACTGGGGCCGGCTCACTGTCCTGGTAAACCTTTCCATTATCACAAAACTCTGGTGGCCGCTGAGCGGAGCCAGCCGGAGATAGCGATGGGGATTCTGTTTGAACTGCTCAAGAACCGTCTCCCGGTTATAGGCAAAGACCGGAATGACGCTGCCCGACTCAAGGTCAAGAAAGTGGGGTGTCTCCGGCTGCCGGTTGGTAAGGGCAAACATCAGGTCGCGCTCCGACACTCTTAGCTTCCGCATACGCCATTCTATTGTTTGAGGTGGATCAGTCAATGACATTCTTCCGCATCCCGCCGCTTCTGTCACTCCTGCGAAAGCAGGAGTCCAGACCCGTAAGAGTGATGGATTCCCGCTTGCGCGGGAATGACTTCGGGAAGCGCGGTCAGCGGACAGCGGTTGGCTTGACTCGCACCAACCGCTGCCTATAATTGGACTGAGGACCTATCATGCCAAAGAGAACATATCAGCCATCTAAGATTGTCCGCAAGCGCGCTCACGGCTTCCGCGCCCGGATGCGTTCGGCCGGCGGTCGCAAGGTTCTCTCCCGACGCCGGGCCAAGGGTCGCAGGCGCCTGACGGTATGAGCCCGGGCCGCTTCAGGGCGCACAGTGGCCGAGAACCTGAGACGGAGCGAAATCTTGCGGCGCAAACGAGACCTCGACCGGGTGATGAGGCTGGGGCGGAAGGTGTCGGGTGTGAACCTTCATCTCCGCTATATCTCGCAACCAGAGACCGACCGCTCCGGAGCCATTCCACCCCGGCGGATAGCCTTTCTCCTTACCCGTGAGGTCCGGGGCGCGGTCGCGAGAAACCGGCTCAAGCGCCGGCTCAGGGAAATCTATCGCCGGAACAAGGACTGGTTTCCAGCAGGGTTTGATTATCTCCTCTTGGCAAGGGGCCAAGCCGCAAACCTGAGCTTTGCCGCCCTGTCTGACGAAACCGAAATGCTCGCACGGAGGGTGCAGGATGATGGTCCGGTTGCTTAGAATGCTTATCCGGTTTTACCAGCTTTCGTTGGGCACGGTTCTGCCCAACTCCTGCCGGTTTCATCCCACCTGTTCCGAATATGCACTTTGCGCACTGGCTGAACACGGCCCGGTCTTGGGCACCTGGCTGGCGCTCAGGCGCATCCTCCGCTGCCACCCCTTCTCTGCCGGTGGCTACGACCCGGTCCCGAGATTTGACACTCCTCACCCTGATCCTCTCCCGCAAGGGGCGAAGGAATCGGCATCCGGCGTCGCACGTCCGGCGCCGCACCTCCGGATGAGAAACTCATGAAGTCCGAAAATCTTCAGATGGTCATCGCCTTTGTTTTGGTTGTGGTCATTCTCTTCATCTGGCAGTTCCTCTTCCTGCGGCGGCAACCCCAGAATCAGACTGTTGCTGCAGCTCCGGCACCAGCCCAGCCGACACCACCGACGCCAGCCGGCCCTCAGAAACAACTTCCAGCCTCCCAGAGCCCACTTCCTGAGACAACCATTACTCTACAGAACGACTTTCTGAGCCTGGAGCTTACCAGCCGGGGTGGCGGGCTGAAACAGACCCGGCTTATCAAGTTCGGGGCGGAATTGGTCCCGGCTGATTCCATTCTTTTCGGCTCCCAAGTGCAGATTCAGGACCGAAGCTATGATTTGGCGTGCCTTCCCGTCACAATCGGCTTCGCTGACAGCTCGGTAACCTTCAGCTATGAGATTGAGGGCATGACCATTACCAAGACCTGGCGACTGGGCAGGGACTACACACTGGCGCTGTCCGTTGCCTCAACCGGGCCGGTTGCCGCCTTGACCTTGGACTGTCAAGCTGGCATCGCCACAACCGAGCAGAACCTCAGGGAGGACCTGGCGAACTTCCACTTCTATGCCCGGAGGAACGGCAAGGTTCATCAGCTCTCCCATGCCAATCTCCGGAAGCGGCAATTCGGTGGCCCGGCCGACTGGGTCGGCATCAAGTCCAAGTACTTCTTTCTCGCCCTGGTCAACGAGCACGCCGAGTTTGACTCGACCCAGGCCCTCGCCCTGGATGATGGCCGTATCGGGTTCTGGGCCCGGACCGGCTTTGACGACGAAATCGCAGGTTCACGCGCCCAGTTCCTCATCTATCTCGGCCCGATTGAGTACAACCGGCTCCGCTCCTTCCGGCTCGGATTTGAGAATGTTGTCAGCCTCGGCTGGCTCAAGCCGGTTGCCCTCGGCATCCTCTGGCTCCTGCGGCTCTTCTACTCCCTGTTCCGTAACTGGGGTGTCGCCATTCTCTTCTTCTCGGTCCTGATGAAGGCCGCCTTCTATCCCCTTACCCGCACACAGACCCGGCAGATGCGTCAGATGCAGTTGCTGCAGCCCAAGCTCGAGGAGCTGAAGCGTAAGTTCCAAGACGACCCCAAGATGTTGAATGAAGAGACGATGCGGCTTTACCGGCTCTACCGCATCAACCCCTTGTCCGGCTGTTTGCCACTGCTTGTTCAGATGCCGATCTTCTTTGCCCTCTATGCGGTCCTCAGAACCTTCATTGAACTCCGCGGGGCGCGCTTCATCCTCTGGCTCAAAGACCTGTCCCAGCCCGACACCCTCTTCGGCCACCTGCCGCGGGGCCTGCCCATGCTCGGCGGCTCGGCAATCGGCCTTCTGCCTATCCTCATGGGCGTTTCCTTCATTGCCCAGAACCTTATGACCTCGACCGACAAGAAAAACTGGGCGCTGACGATTCTCTTTCCCATCTTTATCACTGCAATCTTTCTCAATCTTTCCAGCGGATTGCAGCTCTACTGGTTCATCTATAATATTCTCTCGATTCTGGAGAGTGTTGTCGCAATCAAAGGAGGTTCGCTATGGCGGAGAACAAAACCCCAGACCAGCACGACATCCCCGCCAACCCAGACGTTGAAGTAGGGTCTGCCACTCCTCAGACAGATGCGGAGCCTGGCACTCCTCTGGCAGAACCTGACCTTATTGCCAAGGTGGTTCAGACCCTTATCGGCTTTCTCGGAATCCGTGCCCGGGTGGATGTCGCGAAGGAAAAAGAGGGCTATCTGGTCAATATCCGGACAAGATATTCGCGGGCGCTCCTTATCGGCCACCGCGGCTCAACCCTCCGCGCCCTCCAGCATCTGACCCGCAGCATCGTCCACAAGGTCTATCCCGATGTCCCGGCGATTACCCTTGACATCGGTGGCTACCGGCAGCGTCGGGAGAACTTTTTGCGCCGTAAGGCGACTGCGGTGGCGAAGATTGTCATGGAAACGAAACGGGAAATGGCTTTGGACCTGCTTACCGAAAAGGAGCTGGCGGTGGTTCAGGAGGCACTGGCATCTCAGCCTGGGGTCCGGGTCTATACGGTGGGAACCGGTTCGCGGCGCAACACAATAATCGCACCGGCCCAGCCCGAGGAAAGTGGCAAGTCCAAGGTCTAAAGTCCAAGCTCTAAAGTCCGGAGTCAAGGTGCGCAAGTCGACCATCTGCGCCTTGGCAACGCCTCCGGGCTTCGGCTCGATTGCGGTCATCCGGGTCTCGGGACCAGACTCATTTTCAATTCTTGACCGGCTCTGTCGCCGAGCCCGTCCTTCCCGTCAGCCGGGCTGGACCGTCAGGCTCGACTGGCTTCTTGACAACAACGGCCGACCGGTTGACCAGGTCCTGCTCACAGTCTTCCGTAAGCCCCACTCCTATACCGGCGAGGACATGGTTGAAATATCCTGCCATGGTGGAATTGTCACCGCCGACCGCATCATGCAATTGCTCTTGGAAAACGGCTGCCGGCTGGCCGAACCTGGCGAATTCACCCGGCGCGCGGTCCTCAATGGCAAGCTGACCCTATCCCAAGCCGAGGCGGTTCTTGACCTGGTGAATGCCCGGACAGCTCTGGCGCAGGCCGCGGCCCTGAACCGCTATCAGGGAGAACTGAGCAGCTATGTCGCCGGGCTCTCCCGGCGGCTGCGCGACCTATATGCTGAGGTAGAGTTTGAGCTTGGGTTCGAGCCCGATGGCAGAGACCCGCTTCCCGGCCGGAAGAAAAGAGTCCGTTCCATAATTGCCGAGCTCGACCGGGCGATTGCGGCGGGCGAGCGGCACCGGTTTGCGAGCGACGGTGCCCATGTGGCGATTGTCGGCCGGCCCAATGTCGGCAAATCTTCGCTCTTCAACCGGCTCCTGGAGCAGGACCGGGCCCTGGTGAGCCCCCTGCCGGGCACGACGCGCGACCGGGTCGAGGCCCGGATAGTCATCAACGGTTCTCTGGTGCATCTCTCCGATACCTGCGGTGTTCCGGCCAGCACCACCTCAGCCATTACCCGCCTCGCCGTTGCTCAGACCGAAAGGGCAATCGAATCGGCCGATTTGATTCTTGCGGTCTTTGATGGCTCCGAACCGGCCCGAGCCGCCGACCGCGTCCTGCTTGAAAAACTGAAAAATCGGGCTACAATATATGTTGTCAACAAAAGCGACCGACCGCGAAGATTCCGAATACCACTCCGTGGCCCCACACTTGCCATATCCTGCCGGACCGGTGCCAATCTGGCCCGGCTCCGAATGCTTCTGGCACGAAGGTTCCGCGTTCCGCCTTCCGCCTCCCGCCTTCCGCTCGCCAATCAGCGTGCGCTTCAAGCCTTCAAGGAGGCCAGAGCGGCGCTGCAGCGCAGCCTCTCGGCACCGGACCTTGAGACCGCCGCATTCGACATCCGTGCGGCGCTCGACGCCCTGGCGGTTATTGATGCCCCCATCACCAGCACCGCACTCCTTGACAGCATCTTTGCCCGGTTCTGCATAGGGAAGTGAATGGAACGAATTCTGCTGCTCGTTGAAGAAACCCCGGGCGCAGGCCATGTGGGCGACTGGGCAGTGAGACTCTGCCGGCGGCTGTCGGCCCGACTTTTCGCCCTATCGGTGATTCCGGCCCGGCCCCTGCTCAACGCCCGCAGCCCGGTCCTCGATGCCGAGGAGAAGGCCTGGCGCCTCCTCTATGAAGTGGAGGACGCCGCCTTTGCCGAGAATGTTCCGGCCTCACTTCTGCTGGAGACCGGCGACCCGCTGCAGCGTCTTGGAGAGCTGTGCCGGAGCTATAAGATTGAACTGATTGTTGTCAGCACCGACTCCCGGGTCCCGGCCCTGGAGCTCATTCGCCGGACACCCAGCCCGGTCGTGTTCGTCAAACCACCCAAGGAGGATTGAGAAATCATGAAGTCAATGGATGTAAACATGACTCCTTCACTGGCAGCACTCCTTCCCCGTTCGGCAATCATTCTGGAGCTTGCGGCGCGGACAAAGGAAGCGGTCATCCAGGAGCTGGTAAAGCCCCTGGTTGCTGACGGCGTTGTCACCAACGAAGCCGACTTCATTGCCGCCATCCTGCGCCGCGAGAACCTAGAGAGCACCGGCATCGGTCTGGGAGTTGCCATACCCCATGCCCGGACCAATGCCGCCAAGAGCATCACCCTGGCGTTTGGCCGCTCCGACAGCGGAGTTGACTTTGCCAGCCTCGACGGCAAGCCCTCCCATATCATATTCCTCATCGCCGCACCCGAGAACAACAAGCGGGAGTACATCTCGGTCCTCGCCCGGCTCAGCTCCCTCCTGCGCCGTGAGGAGGTCCGCATCGGCCTGAACCGGGCCAGGACCGCCGATGAGGTCTATGCGGTCCTCGAACAGCACGACCGACCGAAATGAGCTATGCCTTAGCCCGGGCCCGGGGCCAGATTCTCTCGCTCCTCACCTCCCAGAACCTGGAGCTGGCCGAGAGCGAAATCCGGGAGGCTGCGCCCGGCCATGAGGCCGACCTCGCCGTTCCCCTGTTCCGGCTCGCCAGGGAGCTGAGCCAGGACCCGGCTCTCCTCGCCCGGTCAATTGTCTCTCAGCTTTCTCTTGAGGGCACGATGTTTGCCTCAGTCCGGGCTGAGGGCGGCTATCTCAATTTCCGGTTCAGGCCCGAGGCACTCTGCCAGGAGGTGGTGAGCGATTTCAGCCGGAATCCTGAGGGCTATGGCCGGTCCGAGGTCGGCCGGGGCCGCACCATCGTAATTGACTTCTCGTCTCCGAACATCGCGAAGCCGTTCTCGGTGGGCCATCTGCGCTCGACCATCATCGGCCAGGCACTGCACAACATCTTCTCCTGGCTCGGCTACCGGGTGATTGGCGACAATCATCTGGGCGACTGGGGAACCCAATTCGGGAAGCTGCTCTGCGCCTATGAGCTCTGGGGCAGCGAAGCGGAGCTCAACCGGAATCCAACCAGCCATCTGCTTGAGCTCTATGTCCGGTTCCACCAGGAGGCGGACGCGGAAGGCGGAACGCGGAAGGCGGAAGGCGGAATGAGCCTTGAGGCCCGGGCACGGGAGTGGTTCCGGCGCCTGGAGCAGGGCGACCCCGCAGCACGCAGCCGCTGGGAGCAGTTCGTCGCGCTTTCCACCCGGGAGTTCAACCGAATCTATGAGCTGCTCGGCGTCCGGTTTGATGTCACGCTGGGCGAGAGTTTCTACTCCGACCGGCTGGAGGGTGTTGTCCGCCGCGCCCTGGAAAGGGGCGTTGCCCGACGGGAGAAGCCGCTGGCCGCGGCCCGGGGCAGTGATGAGGATGTCCGGCCCGACGAAACCGTCGTCCTCATCCCGCTTGATGAGCAGGGCATCGCCGTCCCGCTCATTTTGCAGAAGTCGGACGGCACCAGCCTCTATGCCACAAGGGAGCTGGCCACCGCCGAGTACCGGATTGAGACCTGGCACCCGGAAAGGATTCTCTATGTTGTCGGCAAGGAGCAGGAGTTCTACTTCCGGCAGTTCTCGGCCGCGATGAAGCTTCTGGGCCACGATGTGCCCTGTATCCACGTCAGTTTCGGTCTTATCCGCCTGCCCCAGGGCCGCATCTCCACCCGGCAGGGCCGGGTCATCCTTCTGGAGGATGTCATCAATGAGGCCATCAGCCGTGCCGCGGCGGTGGTCACCGACCGGGAGCTCTCAGCCGAGGAGAAGGCCGAAATCAGTCGCAAGGTCGGCATCGGCGCGATAAAGTACGCCGACCTCTCCCAGAGCCGCATCAAGGAGGTGGTCTTTGACTGGGACCGGATGCTTTCTCTCGACGGCGACTCCGCCCCCTATCTTCAGTATGCCTACACCCGCACCCGCGCCATCCTGCGCAAGGCCGGCACAACACAGCCCCCCGCCCCACCGACCGCCTGGCCCCAACTCACTTCGGAAGAACTTCCCCTCCTCAAACATATCGCCGCCTTTCCCGACTCAATAGTCGCTGCCGCCGAGAGCTACGAGCCCCACCGCATCGCCAACCGGCTCTACAGGCTGGCTCAGGACTTCTCCCTCTTCTACGACCGGGTCCCGGTCCTCCGGGCCGAAACACCCCAGCTCCGCTCGGCCCGGCTCTATCTGGTTGAGATGGTCGGAACGGTGCTCCGACTGGGTCTTGGTCTTCTCGGCATTGAGGTGGCCGAGAGGATGTAAGTCACACTCCTCACCGCTCAAGCCTTCCGGGCAACCCCGAAGTCAACCGCAGACGGCGCGATTCGGAGTGGGCAAGGCGCAACGGTTCGGGGAGGCGGTAGTTGCGACAGGCGGCCAGGACAATCCGCCAGGAGTCAATAAGCGTTATCTTGTAACCGGGCGAGACATAGAGCGGTCGGACATGGCTGCGGGTTCTCAAGACTGTGCCGACCCTTTCGCCCTCAATCAGCAATGGAGCCCAGTCGCCGCGGAAGGGCCCGGGTTCGAGCGCAACACCGGTAAGCCGGCTCTTGGCACAGCCAATCGTCGGCAGGTCAACCGTCTGACCAAGGGCACAGGCGAGGCCGAACCTTCTGGGATGGGCGATACCCGCACCCTCACAGAGCACCACATCGGGCACTGTCCTGAGTTCGGCAAATGCGGCTAGGAGCGGCGGCAGCTCCCGCTCGGCAAAGAACCCGGGCCGGTATTCGGCGCTGATGGGCGTGCGGGCATGGGCAATATCAACCTCTGTCAGCTCCGGGAATGAAAGAACCACCCAGGCGGCATAGGCGAACTGTTCATCATAGGCAACATCGCAGCCGGCAATCATTGAGATTTGGCTGAAGGTCAAATCGTCCGGTTACTCCACCGTCACTGACTTTGCCAGGTTGCGGGGCTTGTCAACATCGCAGCCCCGCAGGACGGCAATGTGATAGGCAAGGAGCTGCAAAGGCAGGGCAACGACAATCGGCGAGAGGTACTCTGGTGTCTCGGGAATATAGAAGACGGTGTCAGCAATCTCGGCGAGTGCCTTGTCGCCTTCGGTGCCGATGGCGATGATTCGGCCCTTGCGCGCCTTGGCCTCGGCCAGGTTGGCGACCATCTTGTCATAGACCGAGTCGCGCGGGGCAATCCCAATCACCGGAACATCCTCATTGATGAGCGATATCGGGCCGTGCTTCATCTCGCCCGCCGGATAGCCGGTGGCATGGACATAGGCAATCTCCTTGAGCTTGAGCGCCCCTTCGAGGGCTGAGGGGTAATTGAAGCCCCGGCCGAGGAACACAAAATCGTGAGCGAACGTGAGCCGGCTCGCCACCTGGCGTATGCGACTGTCGAGGCTGAGGGCTGTGCGCAACTGCCCGGGGAGGCGCCGGACATTTCTGACAATCTCGTCATAGATTGGGTCGGGCATCGTGCCCCGGACTCGGGCAAAGTAGAGCGCCAGGGTCAGCAGGGTGAATATCTGCGCGGTGTAGGCCTTGGTCGAGGCGACGCCAATCTCCGGCCCGGCGTGGATGAATACGGTCGAGTCGGCCTCACGGTCAATCGAGCTCCGCCGGACGTTCAGGACTGCCAGGGACCTTATCTCCCGGGCCCGTGCCTCGCGCAGTGCCGCTAGGGTGTCGGCGGTCTCGCCCGACTGGCTGATGGGCACCATCAGGGTGTTCCCGTCGTAGATGAACTCCGAGGTCCTCAGCTCCGAGCTTATCTCCACCGCCACCGGAATCCGGCAGAGCCGCTCGAAATAGAGCCGGCCGATGAGCCCGGCATGATAGGAGGTCCCGCAGGCCTGAATCACAATCCGCTCGACCTTCTCAATCATGTCCGGATAGAAGAGAAACTCCGGGTCAAGGAGAATCTCCCGGTCGCGGAACCGCCGCGCGATGTTCTCCTCAATCACCTGGGGCTGCTCAAATATCTCCTTGCGCATGAAGTGGGGATAGCGTCCCTTGGTCACGGCCCGGGCCTTGAGCTCCAAGGGGAGAAACTGCCGCTCAACCGGCCGACCGGACAAATCCATCAGCTCAACTCGCTCGCGGCTGATGACCGCAATCTCGCCGTCCTGCAGCGGCAGCATCTTCTTGGCGATGCCGACGAGTGCCGGTGCATCCGATGCCAGGATGAACTCACCCCTGCCCTTGCCAATCACCAACGGGCTTGCCGTCTTCACCGCGAAGAGTTTGTCCGGCTCCTTGGCCGAGACCAGGGCAAGGGCATAGGCGCCTTTCAGCTCCCGGGCCGTCCGACGCAGGGCGGTCACCAGGTCCCGGCGGTAATAGGACTCGATAAGGTGAACAATCACCTCGGTGTCGGTGGTCGAGACAAACCTGTGGCCCGCCGCCTCAAGCCGCCTCCGCAACTCCCGGTAGTTCTCAATGATGCCGTTATGGACCAAGGCGATGGTTCGGGTGCAGTCGGTGAAGGGATGGGCATTCTCATCGCTCACCTGCCCGTGCGTTGCCCAGCGGGTATGGCCCAGGCCGATATTTCCCTCAATCGGGTCCCGGGCGAGCAGCTCCTTGAGCTGCGCCAGCCGGCCCGCGGTCTTCCGAATCTTCAGCCCGCCGTCAATCGTGGCGATGCCGCAGGAGTCGTAGCCCCGGTACTCCAGCCGCTCCAGTCCGACCAGAACCACATTGGTCACATTCTTCGGCCCGATGTAACCGACAATGCCGCACATCTTCCGCTTACCGCCTACCGCTTTCCGCCATCCGCCTCAAGCGCACCGCGAACCTCCTGCGCCAGCCCCTCGGCCTGAGCCCGGGTCTTCGCCTCAACGATGATGCGGACAATCGGCTCGGTGTTGGATGGCCTAATATGAATCCAGAAATCATTTCCGTCAATCCTCAGGCCATCGGTGCGGTCAAACTGTGCTCCGGTGAAGGTTTTGACCAGCCGCTCAACCCTCGGGCTAAACTCCTCCCGGTTGAGCTCCACCCGGCTCTTGACCATGTGATAAACCGGCAGGCTGAGTCGTGCCTGAGAGAGGGGCATTTCACTAATTTTAGCAAGGATAACCGCCGCCGCAACAAGACCGTCGCGGCCCAGGTTGATGCTCGGCACAATCGCGCCGCCATTTCCCTCACCGCCAACCACCGCTCCCAGCTCCAGCATCCTTTCCACAACCCGCGCCTCACCCACCGCGGTCCGTTCCACCTTGACGCCGAACTCCTGACAGATATCATCAACTGCCCGGCTCGTTGACAGATTCACAACCACCGGCCCCCTTCTTCGGGCCAGGACATGGCGGCACGCCAGACAGACCGTCGCCTCCTCACCCAGTGGAGTCCCGGTCTCATCAACACAGCTGAACCGGTCGCCATCCGGGTCAAAGGCAAACCCGGCAGCCAGCCCATCATTCCGGACCAGCCGGCACAGCTCGGCAAGGTTGTCTGGGATTGGCTCCGGCCCCCGGGGAAATCCGAGCTCTGCCTTTCCCGGCTCGCAGAACAAAGGCACCGGCTCGACACCAAACGCCCGAATCAGTTCAATTGCCGCAACTGATGCCGCCCCGTTCACAGCATCAATTCCAACCCGCAGACCCTGGCCGGCCAGCCGCTCCCTGACGCATTGGAAAAGCTCATTCTGGACGATTGCACCGACATGCTCGGCAATCGCTCCCGAATGCGGAAAGCGGAAGGCGGAAGGCGGAAAGCGGAAGGCGGAAGGCGGAAAGCGGCTTGGCACCGCCGCCTCAACCAGCCGCTTGAACCGCTGGAACTCCGAACCAAAAAGGAAAGCGCCCCTGCTACTCACAAACTTCACTCCGTTCCATTCGGCTGGATTGTGGCTTGCGGTGATGACCAGTCCGCCGGCCAGGCCATGCCTCCGGACATAGTGCAGGACCGTTGGTGTCGGGCAGACACCTAGCTCAACGACCTCCCTGCCCGCCTCTTTCAGGCCGGCAATGGCCGCCCCTGCCAGCATCGGGCTTGTTGGTCGGCTGTCCTGACCGAGAGCAACCGCACCTGGGCCCAGGAACTCTCCGAAAAGGGCAGCAACTGCCGCCACCCTTTCCGGTGAAAGGTCTTTGCCCACAATCCCGCGCAATCCGGAAATGCCAAAGATTGGCAACTCCATTGCTCCCTGATTATAGCCCGCTTTTCCTTTTGGTCAATCCAATCAGCCGCTTCCGGGGTAAACGACCCATCTCTCCACCAGTGAATTACCGGCATCGCACATCTTGACGCCGGTCTGACTTCTCCTCCAACAGACTATCTCCAGTGTTTTCGGTCCAAAGCCCAGACCCTTCAGTTCACTGGCGCCCTATAATCCCTTTTTATCGGTAACTTATGCGCAACCTCTTGTAACATAATATCTTGGAGCTAGGGAACCGATATGGCAGGTTACCAGAATAGAGACGGGGGGAGTCACTCCCGTACTGAACCCCGCCCTCAGCTCTCAGCCGAACCCAAATCTCACCTCGCGGCTAAGCGCAGAAATCACAAATAGTTAGAACGCCGATTTGAAACCATTTCTGAGTTGGCAATATAAGTCGCCATAAATATCGGACTTGAGTCGAGTCGTCACACAAGAAGCAACCGCCGGGCCAAGTCGGTTTGTGATTTGGAAACTCGGTTGTCAGGTCAGCCCGGATTTGAGAAAGGGGCTGAGCCGCGACCTGAATTCCGCCCTCCGCTCGCCATCAGGTTTCACTCTCCTCAATGCCCAGAACTGTCTGTATCGTCTCGGTTGAAAAGCCCCGCCGCGCCAACAGGCCATAGAGCCGGCGCTTTCTCGTCTTCGGGTCGAGCCGCCGGTAGCGGGACTGGTAGTGCTGAACCACCATCCTTGCCGCCTCGGTCTCGTCCGGTGCCTCTTTCAGTGCCGCCTCAATCTCCTTCCGGTCAACCCCGCGCTTCATCAGCTCGGCCCTGACTCGCCATTTCCCCTTGTGGCCGATATTGATTCGGTCTTCTGTAAAAGCGCGGGCAAAGGCGGCATCGTCCAATAGCCCGAGCTCCTCCAGCCGCCCGACGACCGCCGAGACCACCTCTTTGGGATAGCCCTTTCGCTCCAGCCGGCCGGCCAGCTCAGCCTTGGTCCTTGCCCGATAGGATAAGAGGAGCAGCGCATAGTCCTGGCACTTCCGGAGCCGCTCCTTCTGGATGAGCTCTTCGAGCCGCTGCCGGTCAATCGCCAGGCCCTTCTTCAGGCCCAGCTCGCTGGCTAGCTCCTGCGAGATTGAGAAGGCAAAGGCTCCGTCAAGATAGACGGAGATGCGCCTAGGATTTCTTTTTTGGGGCCGGAGCCCGGTTATCCTCATCCTTGGGCCTGGGCCGCGGGATATTCAGCTTCGCATAGAGCTGCGCCTCGGCCCGTGCCGCAACCTGGCGGTTCGCCTTCAGGAACTCTATCGCCGCATCCCGGCCCTGACCCAGCTTCGTCTCGCCGAACTGAATCCAGGCACCGGACTTGGTGAAGACCCCGTGCTCAACCCCCAGGTCAACCAGCTCGCCCTCGCGCGAGATTCCCTGGCCGTAGATGATGTCGAACTCAACCTCGCGGAAGGGCGGTGCGAGCTTGTTCTTCACCACCCTGACCCGGGTGCGGCTGCCAATCACCGCCTCACCCTTCTTCAGGGAGGAGACCCTTCTTATGTCAAGCCGCTGCGTGGCGTAGAACTTGAGGGCCAGGCCACCGGCCGTTGTCTCGGGATTGCCGAACATCACCCCAATCTTCTGCCTTATCTGGTTTGTGAATATGGCGCAGGTCTTGGACTTTGATGTGACACCGGCCAGCTTGCGCAGTGCCTGGGACATCAGCCGGGCCTGGACACCGACAAAGGCATCGCCCATCTCGCCCTCAATCTCTGCCTTGGGCACCAGTGCCGCAACCGAGTCAACCACAAACAGGTCAAGGCCGCCCGACCGGGTCAGGACCTCGGCAATCTCCAGTGCCTGCTCGCCCGAATCGGGCTGGGAGACCAATAGCTCCTTCAGGTTCACGCCCAGGGCCTCGGCGTACTTCGGGTCAAGGGCATGCTCGGCATCTATGAAAGCCGCGATGCCGCCAAGCCGCTGGCACTGGGCGATGATTTGTAGGGCAAGGGTGGTCTTGCCCGAAGCCTCCGGCCCGAAGATTTCCACAAACCGGCCCCGCGGCACACCGCCGATGCCCAGGATGGCATCCAGGCCGATGGAGCCGGTGGGAATCGCCTCAACCTGAACAACCGCGCCCTCCTCGCCCAGCCGCATCACCGTGCCCTTGCCGAACTGCTTCTCAATCTGGCCCAGGGCATTGGCCAGCGCCTTACCTTTCTCCTCCTTGAGCATGTTGCCTCCTCTGCTATTGCCGGCGAATCTTCGGTCTTTCGGTTCGCGCCGCACGGGGCACCAGCCCGATAAATCGCCTTGCCGGTGCCACCTGGTGTTGACATTCTGGGTCAATCATGACCCAACGCTCAGCATAAGTCAGTATAAAGCCCCGGCCTTTTGAGTCAAGCAAGCAGAGACTACTCCGCCACGACCATCTTTATCGTCGGCCGCTGGTCACCCGCCGTCAGCCTGAGAAGGTATGTGCCCGGGGCCAGACCCTGCCGTTCCAGCCGAACCGAATGTCCGCCTCGGGCCATCACTTCATCAGCCAGCAGTCGAACCCTCCGGCCGATTCCGTCGTAAAGCTCCAGTCGCACCGGGCCGGTTCGGTCCACTACGAATCGGACAACGCCATCCCGGGCCAAAGGGTTTGGTGCAACCCCAAGCAGCGGTCTTCCCCTCTTGGCGCCTGTCGCCTCTTCAACCCCCGGGCCGGCATCCTCGCGGATGTGATAGACGAATTTGTCGCCGCCTGAGCCGTAAATACCCTGCTCAAAGACCACCTGCGCCCGGTTGCGCGCGTCAACGCAGACCTTCGGCCCAGCCAGGCGGACCGGGTCATATTGAATAATTGTATCGGGCACCAGCGTCAATTCCGAGTCGGGCACCGGCTGACCACCACGGTCAAGATTGCCCCTCAGCACGGTGTAATAGAGGTTGTGGGCATTGGTCGCACCGTCAATATAAACCACCCGCAGGTTGCCGCTGGTGTCAACCGCCACATTCGGGTCCCAGCACTCCGGACCCTGGGCAAAAACCGACGGGCCGACCGCCAGCGTGCCGTCCGGCCTGAGCTTCATGTAGCGGAGCTGGACACCGCTGGTCCAGGTGCGGAAGAGAATATGGACGCAGGTGTCAGGCGTCGTGACCACCCGGACATGAGATGTGACCGAGATGTCGGAAAGCGTATCCCAGGTCCAGCTCATCCCTTTATCGGTGGAAAGGCCGTAAAGTGCCCTGGACATCCCGTCCTCGGTCGTCATGTGGAGCCAGCCGCGCGGGTCAATTGCCAGACTGGTCCGCCCGACCCACGGGTCACCATTGTAGATGACCTGGCGCCAGACCAGCCGCTGACCCTCTGGCCCGAGTCGGGTGAAGTAGATTGTGTCGTTTCCCTGGGAGTTGGTGGTCATGACGCAGTTCGAATCATCGGTCACGCCCGCATCCATGTGATAGCAGTTGCCCAGGAACATGCCCAAGACCGGCTGGCCGATATAAAGATTCCGGCCCAGCCCATCCCGGACAATCGGCTGGTACTCGTAACCGTGCCATGGTCTGGTCACCCTGACTGTGTCACCATCGGTGTTGAGCAGATAGAGGTCGAACTCCGGGTCGCTGCTCGAGTAGTTGTAGCGGGCAACCGCGCAATAGAGAGTATCCAACTGGTCAATTCCCAGTCGGACATTCAGCCACCAGTAGTCCCAGTTCGGATAACTGCCGATGAGCTTCCGGGGTGTCCAGAAGCTTTGGCCCGCCGCCATCACTGCGGCCGCCAATATAATAATCACAACCCTCTTCATCTTACCTCCTCCTCTTCTGCTACTGCCACCTTCTCCAGGTCGTACAGCCGGAACCTGACCTCCTTGAACCAGGCTGGCCAATTCCGCATCCTGCCCGCTGCTTTCCGTCTGCCGCCTGCCGCTGACATCTTGAAGAGCTCCTCCAGGACCCTTGCCGCCTCCTCAGCCCGCTTGAAGTTGGCCATGAGCACATCCTCCAGGCTCTTGCGCCTTGTCCGGTCAAACCGGTCGCCCCGACCCGGGTCGCGCTCACTCTGCCGGCTGGCGATTACCCCGCGCCGCAACGGTCTTGTCCTGCGGTTCACCTCTTGTCGGAGCGCCCTGATGCGCCTCAGCAGCAGCCGCTTCTCGGTCGCGAACCGGACAACATCCTCGAGGACCTTCAACGCCTCGGTCAGCCGGTTCAGGTTGACATCAATTATCCGGGCTGGGGCCTGGTTCATCGCTGTCAGCTTAGGTTGAGCGGCGGGTGTTGTCAAGTGCCTGGGAGCGAAAGGAAAGCCCGACGCCAAACGGCGCCGGGCATTTCCCGCTTGTGCGTGCTAACGGCCGCAGTAGCTTCTGGGCCGGTCTGCGCCCTTCTTCTGCATCGGCTTTTCGCAGCACATGATGACGCACTCGTCACCGCAGCCGCAGGCCTTGGAGACCGTCACCTCAAGGCCGCACTCGCTGCAATAGAGCACATCGCCCGTCTTCGAACCCATTTATCCTCCTATCGGTTCTTTTGATTCCAGACTATCATCTTCACGGCACCGTCGCCCAGACATCAAGCCCCAGGATATAGTCGGCCAGTGCGCCACCCCGACTCATGGATGCCAGGGGGAATGTCGCCTTGGGTCTGAGAACCAGCATCGGAACCGGCCGGCACAACAGCAGCACCGTCGCCGCATTATACCATCGCTGGTGTGCGCTGCCGCCATGCTGGTCCGGACTCTGACTGTAGCCGGAGAAGGCAAGTTGGGGCGTGAACATGCCGGGCAGCGCCAAGTCTAGGTTGACCAGATACTCCAGCATGTTGCCGACCTTGACCCCATCCGACGTCTTGCCGTTGAACCAGTAGCCGGCCCGCAGATGTCCGACCACCATGCCCAGCTTCATCGTATTGGCCCAGAGGCCCAGGGCAACATCAAATGTCCTGTCGCCGAGACTCGGATTGGCACCCTCCTGGGCGGTGGGCAGATTTGTCGCCAGACCCCAGGCTAATTTCACCGGCATCAGCCCACTCTGCAAGAGCCCATGCCGCAATGTCACCATCACATCACCCAGCCCGGCCGCGCTGTTGTCACCCTTCTTCCGTGACGACACTGGCGCAACTAAGCCCAGCTCCGTCTTGAACGGCAGCCCGGCCGCGGCCATCACCTCCGCGCCCAGAACAGAGGTCCGGAGACTCTCCGGCAGGGGATAGTACTGGCTGTCAGCCCAGGAAAAGCCCTTCACCGTCTTCCCATAGTAGAAATTTACCCAGGCGTTTACCTGAAGGGGTTTCAGGGTTGTGCCGGTGCGGTAAAGCAGAGGTGTAGCCGGTGCCCCGTTATATAATATGAACAGCAACGCCAGACTGACTACAGTCTGTTTCATGATTCACGCTCCTGGTTTTAGCTTGCACTATTACTAAGATACTTCCCAACCACCTGCCAGTCAAGCAACGCTCAATTGACTTTACCCGCTCCGGCTCTATACTGAGTTTCA
Organism: Caldifarciminota bacterium; assembly: GCA_039801285.1. Taxonomy (GTDB): domain Bacteria; phylum Hydrothermota; class Tepidihabitantia; order Tepidihabitantales; family Tepidihabitantaceae; genus JBDRUJ01. The sequence continues at coordinate 6,659 of JBDRUJ010000004.1, read as the reverse complement.
ATCTGATGCGGGTGACTCTTTTGCCTCTTCTTTTGCTTTCCATCGGCGCCCGTCTTCCGGCCCAGGAGTCGGCCGAGGGTTGGCTGATTCCCTTTGCCTGTGCCTATCAGCCCGCCATCGAACCATTCAATCTCCGGTTTGCCCAGCACAACCTGCCCGAGGCCGGTCTCCGTCACTATGGATGGGGCGTGGAGCTCCGTTCAGTCTCAGGACACTTTCTTTTCGGACCCTTGTTCTTCCGCACCTGGGACGATGCCGAGAATGACATCTTCCAGCTCCGCACCGAGGCAACCGCCCTTTTCGGCGAGCTGGGCCTGAATATCGCACCACTCCGGTTTCTGAACATCGTTCCCCTCATCGGGCTGGGCGGGCTGAGCCAGTCCTTCAGTCTCCGGAAGCGGACCGGCGACCTGAACCTTGACAGCCTTCTGGCAGCACCGGGACAGGTGGCACTCATTGCCTCGGGGATGAAGGCCACTGGGCTTGCGGCTCTGGAGCTGGGTCTCTCCTATCCAACAAAGCAGGCATCCTATGGTGTTGCTTTGCGTGCCGGCTATCTCTATTCGCCGTTTTTGCCGACCTGGCATCTTCCCAACGGCTCCGATGTCACAGACACTCCAAGAACCAGACTGGGCGGTCCCTTCTTCTCCATCGGCCTCCTGCTGATTCCCCGGACCGAAATGAGCAGTTTTTCGCCCTATGAATAACCCAGTGGTGCGCCGCTCCTGCGCCTTTCTCCTGACTGCCGGGCTGTTTCTCTTCGGCTGCCTCTACACCTACCGGCTGGAACGAACCGAAACCCGAACACGCCGTGCAATCCTAATCAATGAGCTGGAACTGACATCGGGCAATGGTGAAATAAACGTTAGTGCCACAACCGACAGCCTCGTCGCAGTTACTATTACACCCTATGCCTGGGGCCGAGACAGCACCGACGCCAGCCGGACCCTCAATAATATTGTCATCACTGACACGGTGATTGGCACCACCTGGCACCTGACCGCCCAGTTGCCGAAAGTCCGCAGCGCCTGCGGCGTACAGTTTTCGGCCAGCGCGCCTGAGGGAACCGGGCTCCGTCTCAACACCACCAATGCTCAGGTCACCGTCAGCGGGATGACCGGCGGCATCACGGTAACCACCAGCAACGGCCCAATCACCCTGACCGGAACCAGAGGTGCTGCCCGGCTTTCCACAACCAATAGCCCAATAACGGTTCAGGTCCATCGCGGGCCGGTGAACATTCAGACCTCTAACGGAACAATTGAATGCGACCTGGCTGAGCTCAGCCCTACCGACAGTGCCGCCCTGCGCACAACCAACGCCAAGGTGGCGCTCCTTGTGCCTGCCGACATCTCGGCAACAGTTGACGCCCAGACCACCAATGGCGCTGTAACCATCACCGGGTTTTCACCAATAACTTATGAGCTACAGGAAAGAAATCACCAGCGGGCGCGCATCGGGTCCGGCGCCGCGCCGGTCACCATCAGAACTACTAATGGTGACATCACGATTCGGGCCCGCTAACCAAGGAGGCACAACACAATGGCTGAAGTGAAACACCTGACCGATAACAACTTCAAGGCCGAGGTTCTGGAGACGCAAGGCCCTGTCCTGGTTGACTTCTGGGCACCGTGGTGCGGCCCATGTCGTATGATGGCACCGGTTATTGATGCCATCGCAACAAGATTCGAGGGCCGACTCAAGGTCTGCAAGCTCAACACCGATGAGAATCCCCAGACTGCGGCCCAGTTCGGCATCCTTAGCATCCCGACCCTGATTATCTTCAAGGAAGGGAAGGAACAGGAAAGGCTTGTCGGCTATCTTCCCGAGTCCGACCTTGCCGCCAGGCTGACCTCGCTCCTCGACTGATATCCTCCAGTAAAAGAGCGGCCGCCCATTTTGGGGCGGCCGCTTGAGTTATGCCCGGGCTTATTCTACGACAACCTTGGCGGTTGCGGTTTTGTCACCGGTAGTGAGCTTGCAGAAGTAAACACCTGCGGCAACTCGACTGCCCTGGTCATCGGTCATGTCCCAGACAACCTGATTTATTCCAGAACGACCGTTGCCACTGTAAAGCCGCCGCACCAGCCGGCCGTTCAGGTCAAACATGCCGAGCTCCACCCTGGTGCCACCAGCAACCGCGTAGTTCACCACCAGCCGCTTCTGGACCGGATTTGGTGAGGTCACCAGCCGGACATTCAGGGCGGGCCGGAGCGGGTCGAACTCATTGACCCCGACCATGCCCGCGACAAACCGCAGAGCATTGTGGAAGACCAGTGCCCAGTCACCACCCCGCTGCGGCGGACTCATAGAGTAGATTCCCGGATAGCTGTTCACGCCGACAACCTTCTGATTGGCGCTCACCGCCACATAAGGTCGGCCATCAGCCCATCTTGCCACCGTATCGGTGCTGATGAAATAGCCCGATGCCGCATAGTACTCCCGCACCGAATCAACACCGGCCATCACCGGATGGCTTGGATTGAACCAGCCGAGGGTGGTTGTGAGATGGGTGTTAGCACCGGCTCCGATTGTGGCATAGTTGCCGGTCATGATTTGACCGCCCATTGCCCAGCCTTCGGTAAAGCTGAAATTCCCCAGCACTACACCACCGCCCAAGTCAACATAGGCCGCGAGGACATTGCCCAGTGCGGTTGGGTCGGCATAGGGGTAGTTGGAGTGGGCACCAACCGCCGCATATGGTAGAAGCTGCTCAATCGTCGGCGTTGTGTTCTGGACATACATATACACCAGGCTGTCACCCAAGGCCAGCAGCCGGACCCCGAGGGTGGTGTCGGGCTGACTGTAGTCGGAGTAGAGCCAGAGGACGACAAGCTGGTCTGAAGAGCGGGTCTGCCTTGTCAGGGTGTCGTTGGCGCGGTTGGTGTCGTTGGCGAGTGCGGTCCACATTCTGACATTGTAGGTTGCGCCCAGGGGCCCTGGTATCCAGTTCGGGCTGAAGACAACATTGGCTCTTCCGCCCGGGGCAAGAGGTCCCGGATAAGTCAGGTTCGCGGAATAGACCTGGTTTCCCGCTGAGTCAATACGGCAATAGACCGGGATGTTTGAGGCAGGATTTGTCCCGAAGTTCTTTATCACCGCCTCGGGTGCCAAAGGCTCACCGGGCCGCACCACTGAGCCGGGCTTGACAATCGTCAAAAGACCGACATCGTTTGGCGCCGGTGGTGTCAGAACGGTGTACTGGCAGGTGTCGGTCGGGTTGAAACCAACGATTGAGCCACCATAGACATGGGCCCGGTCGTTGGGTGTCCCGCAGCCGACAGTCCGATAAACCCGCAAGGGAATACCGTCCTCCACCGACCAGCTCCTGGTGCGAAAGTCGAAGTAGAAGGTGCTGTCGGTCAGGCTCATGTTGGGAAGGACACCGGTGGCAATGAACATCTTCTCACAGGCTAGACCACAGGCTGCGCCCCACCGACCCTGGGGCATCTGTGGAAAGACCGAATTGTCCACAATCCAGGTGTCGGCCACCGGGTCATAGAACTCGGTGTGGCTCAGCGCCACATTGTCGGCGATGCCGCCGGCAACCCAGATGGTGTCATGATAGGCCACCGCATTGGCAAATACCCGGCCCTGGTTCATGCTGGCAACCTGAGACCAGCCCGCACCCGGTGTGTAGCACCAGACCCTCCGGGTTGGCGCTGTCGCACCGGGAACACTGCAGCCTGAGCAGTAATAGAGCTTGCCGGCACAGGCCACAACGGTCGGCGACCAGTTATAACCCCAGCCCGGATGCGGGCCCGGGGCCGCTGTCCAGTTGTTGCCGCTGATGCTGTACTTGAGCAGGGTATCGGCCGCGGCGCTCATTCCCTGCCTGTAGCCGCCGCAGTAGTAAAATGTGTCGCCAATAATTGCCGCACCACCGGTGCACAGGTCCAGTGGGCACGGAGCCATCGTCTCCCAAGTGGTGCTATTGATGTCATGCCGGTAGAAGACATTCCCAATGTTGTATCCGGCCGCGACATAGACATGGCTGCCGTTGGTGGCCGCGGCGTTGTCCATCATCCGGGCCGGCAGCTCGCTGTGAACCTGCCAGGCATCAGCCGGCTGGTTTTCGGGCGCGTCTGCCCAGAAGAAGTCATTGGACCCGGGCAGGCCGTAGTAGAGCTTTATCTTCTTCGGTTGTGGTGTCGCCTCTTCTGGATTAGTCGCCGGGGAACTGGCAAGAACCGTGCCCAGCGCCAAAAACAGGGCTATCACCGTTACTGTTACACGCATACTTTTCCTCCCGATTTGTTTTTATGCCGCCAATAGGGCTGGCGGCTTACCGAGCAATGAACCGCAGTTCAATTGCCTTCAGGTGATATTAGCGGCAAAATCCCGTTGGTCAAGCATTGTCAGCAATTGGCAACCTTCTTTCCCATACCCGCACTTTGATAACGATGCCCGGGCACAGTCCCGTCCCAGCCATTTGACATCAGTCGGGCGGTAGGTATCTTTGATTCCGAATGGGCATTCGGTCACTCGTTTTGCTGATGCTTCTCAACTCCCTTACCTACATCGGTCCGGTCTATGCCTTTCGTTGGGTAGGCTATGCGCCATCCCATCCGTGGCAGCCGGGGCAAATTGCCGACAGCGCACTGGTCTGGCAGGACCTTGAGACCCTTTATGCCTACGGTTTTCGCGGTGTCGTCACCTATGGCACCCTTGACTCCCTTTGCCGGGTGCCACGCTATGCCCGGGCAATCGGCTTTGACAGTATCATCATGGGCATCTGGATTGATACCGATATGACTGTCAACCGACAGCAAATCGAATGGGCATTGCGCACGCACGGTCCGGCCGACAAGCTGTGCGTCGGCAACGAAGCCCTGTTCTTCGGCCGTTGTTCCCTGGCTTATCTGCAATGGGCCATGGACACCGTCCGCATTAGCACCGGCAAGCCGGTCACCACCGCAGAGCACTGGACAATGTATCACCATCCTCGGTATAGGAACTGGCTGTTGCAGAACTGTGACTTCCTTTTCCCCATCATGAATCCGACAAATGAAGGCATCACCTCGCCCCGAGCCGCCGCCTTATGGGTCAAGGCGCGGTTTGACTCAATTGCCACTCTTGCCGGTGACAGTCTGTCGGTGCTGGTCAAGGAGGCGGGCTGGCCCACCGGCAGTCGCGACTCAGCCCATTGGAGCTGGGCAAACCAGTTCTGTCAGGACACATTCTTCTGCCTCCTGGACTCAATCGGTGACACCAACCAGCTCAGGTTCTGCAACTTCGAGGCCTTCGATGGCCTCTGGAAAAACTGGGGCCCGGAAGAGTCCTGCTTCGGTCTGTTCACCAGCGACCGGCAGCCCAAGCTCTTTGCCCAGCGCCTTGGACAAGTAGTCGGGGAAAAGGAAAGTCAAGGATATCGGTCTTCAGTGCCCCATCAATCGTTCATCTCCGACGCTCGTCTCCTCAATAGCGCTGAGCCGCTGACCATCTTCGCCATCACCGGCCAGAAGGTGCTTGACATCGCTGCCGGCACCTGTCTCCATCTTGCCCCGGGCCTGTATTTCGTCTGCCCGACCAAACCGGACGGCCCGGCCCGCTGGAAATTGGTAGTCATCAGATAAGGAGGATTGCCGATGAACCGTCTTTTACTCGGATTTTGCGCTCTGGCACTGGCTGGTGCCCAGCCGCTCCAAAACCGGATTCTCATCGCCCGCTCAGCCGACGGTATCAACTGGCAGCGGACTAACATCATCTTCTGCGACTCGGCCGATGTGCCGGACGCGGTGCGCGGGCCCGACGGTCGCTTTTACGTTTACTACCAGGGACTCTGGGACCCGTTTCGCGATGGCATCATGGTTGCAATCTCCCCGGACGGCATCACCTCATGGGAGCGGCACCAGGTCCGTATTCCCGGAGCCGAGACCTGGCCGGGCAAACCCTGCGACCCGGACATTATTCTCTTTGGTGACACCTTCCGGCTCTACTTCACCGGCGACCCGACCAATGACCACAATCCAGAAACCTATTCGGCAGTTTCGCTGGACGGGTGGAACTTCATGCTTGAGCCCGGCATCCGATTCGAAGTGCCCAATTGGCCAGTGCTCGACCCGTCGCTCCTCTGGACTGGCGAGACGCTTCAGTATTTTGCCGGAGGCGCTGCGCCCTACGCCAACTGGCACGCCCATTCCATCGACGGCCTGAACTTTCTCCGCCAGCCCGATGTGATGATTGACAGTCTGATGTTCTCCAACGGCCTGGCACTCGACAGTGGCTACCGGTTCTATGGATTCCGAAATATGCCGCCAGGTGGTATCAAGTCGGTCTTCTCAGCCGACGGCGGCACCTGGACCCTGGAGCCGGGCTGGCGGTTGCAGATTGATTCGACCAATCCTCTTGAGTTCCGTTACGTGAAGGATGCCGCGGTGGTGCGCACCGACTCCGGCTTCATCATGTGCTATGTCACCCGCAAGCGGGATGCCGCCGTTGAAGAAAATCGCCCGCCGGGGCGATTCAGGATGCGTGCCACACTACTCCCAAAGATGCGGCTCCACTCCTGGGCAGTTGGCACCTCTCTTTACGATATTTCCGGCCGGCACGTGCCAAGACTTCAGCCAGGCCCGAACAGCACTCGGCACCTCTCTCCGGGCGTCTATTTCATCCGCAGTGCTGCCGGACCGGTGACAAAACTCATTCTGCTACGCTAG
>JBDRUJ010000003.1:0-32460 GCA_039801285.1 Caldifarciminota bacterium | reverse complement strand
GCCTCGCAGGCAACGGTGTAGGGATGATGCCGGCCGGTTGCCAACGCATGAGTGCATACCTCTTCTAAGGTCTCCTCGTCGGAAAGGAGGCTGGCGCAGAGTGCGGCAAGATAGTGTACCCGCAGGTTATCCGGTGAGAGCCGAATTGCCTCAAGGAACAGGTCCAGCGCCGCCTCTTCGTCTTCCCGATAGAATGCCTGAATTCCTTGCTCTGTCAGGCAACGGGCACGGCTGGCGTCGCGACCCTGGGACAACAGCGGTCGATGAACGGAAAAGTCACGCCTCATGAGATATTTTAGCTACTCAGCGACCGTTTGGCAATATATGGAACCAGGGGTATGCCCTAGACCCGGCCCTCATTCCGACTTCCGCCGACCGGGAATCATCAGCGTGTCAGCTGGCAGGGCGTTCAGCGAGTCAATATAAGCCTGGGTAAGGCCGGTTGAGTCGGTGACCATCCAGACCGCACGTTGCACCATTCCCAAGTCATTCGAGATATTCTTGTGCCGGATAATGGCTATTATCTGGTTTAGTCCCGCGTTGTCGGTAATCGGGCCCAGGGCAAAAGAGTCGTTGGCATTGGGAATTTCCCGAAACTCGTTGCAGCAGAAGGTGCCGAGTACCACCAGTGTCGCTGAAGAACCGGCGGTAATGATATGGGGCTTGAGCAGCACCATATGCTGGACCTGCCGCTTGGTCGATACCAGCAGCAGGCCGGCCGGCAGGGTGTCACTCACCGACGAAGAAGTCTTGGACCGGATGGTCATGTCCAAGGCAAACTGGCCGTTGGGGCTGAAGTTGCGGACACTGCCCGCGATGGCGATAACCGCTATGCCGGGGTGTAGAGTAAATGGTGTGCCGGTCGGCTCAAGGCCGCCATCGGGTGGAAGCAACTCATCACAGGCAAGGACGAGGAGAACCGTGAACGCGGCAGGATACCAGAAAAGGCATGGCTTCCGTTTCATCGGTCGTCTGAAATTATCGATTTCGGTCTGGCTGTCAAGAAAGCCATAGGGCCAAGACATCGTTACCCGGTCAGGCAAAGGTACTGATTGCCCTAAGGTGCCGGCAATGGACATATGGCACAGGGAAGTGTTTCAGATGAGCCCGGTTGCGCCAAAAGCACACCTAGTGGTGCGCAACTGGAGCGCCCCATCTATAGCACTTCAAACGCCGAGCCAGACAATAATAGGTCTATGGGGTCCAGCGGTGACCGCAGTCCCTGCAGTAAAGGTTCGCGGGCAAAATTATGCTGTTGCAGCCCGGACAGGGCATGGGCTGGGGCACGCGTCTTTCGTCAGCATCGCTTCCTTTTCCCAAGAGCTGGCATTGGTGCCGGTGGGCTTTGGACACCCGATATGCTCGTAGTGAGCCCAGGTATCCTGACTACCGCACTTCGGGCAGACCGCCCTTGTCTCGGTTCTGATACCAATCGGTGCGGCTTGACTGCCACCCTTAGTGCTCCTGAGGAGGCCTGCACAACCGAGACATCCTATATACAGCAAAAGGGCAGCAGCTAGGGTAAGAGATGAGCTAAACTTCATTTTACACCTCCCAGTGTGTCTTGGACGGCATACAGGTAGCCATCTTTTGAGCCGAAATAGAGTGTGCCGTCCGGACCAATAGTAGGAGAAGCGACTATTTCGCCCTCGGTCTTGAAGCGCCATTTGAGCGTTCCGTCGGGCGTAAGCGCATAAAGATAACTATCCTTGGAGCCCACATAAATCGTGCCATCGGCAGCGATGACAGGAGTGGCAACCACCTCGGCTTCGGCACTAGCCCCAACATCAAAACGCCACTTCACTCTGCCGTCAGGTGTGACAGCATAAAAATAACCATCCCGTCCTCCGAAGTATACCGTTCCATCTGCGCCAATTACCGGCGACGACACGACACCGGCATCAATCTCAAGCTTCCATTTGATTGTTCCATCAGGCCGGATGGCATAAAATCCACCTTGACGGTGACCGTAGTAGATTGTGCCATCCTGACCTATTGCCGGGCTGCCTAGGAAAGGCTCACCAGATACCTCCTGTATGCTAAAGAAAATACTGCTGCCAGCCCACATCCCTTCATCCTCCTGAAGTGACCATTTCACACTTCCATCTGGATTGTAGGCTATCAGAACTGCACTGTAGTGAGGTTCGTAGAAAACCCCCTCAGCTCCCGTAGCAGCAGGTGTTCGGTCCTGCGCAGTCCTTGACAGTCCTTCTGATGTGAAAGTGAAGGCATAGCCATTAGCGTAAACTGTGCCGTCAGGGCCAAACTCAGGCGAACCATTACTACACCCCTGACCGGTTTTGGAACACCAGCGAAGAGTGCCGTCGGGGTTGATTGCATGAACCCAACTATCAAAGTACTTCGTCAAATCGGCGCCACTCCCGTATTCCTCTTCAAACTCTTTACGGCACTCTGGCCGGAGGACGAAAGAACAGACATAGATTGTTCCATCCGGGCCGATTGCTGGCGAGCCTACCGTTCCGTCAATCCGGTAGCGCCACTTCAGGGTGCCGGGCGGAAGGGCCACGGCAACCGCATGGCATTCGGACCAGCCCGACGTTGCGCCTTGCTTGTCCCTCGCCTGCAACATCACATCATAGGAGCCAGGGCTCTTCCAGGAATGGGATTGCGCGACCGTCTCGCCGCTCGCAACCCAGTTGCTCCAGTCGGAAGTGTCGCCGTCTCCCCAAGAGAATCGGACCGCAACGCTTTCCCGTTTTGGGTCGGTCGCCTTCGCCAAGAAGGAGCATGTAACGCCAACACTTCCGGTGGATTCGCGCTCATGTAAAATAACAACACGAGGGCGCCAGCAAGTAACTACGGCGATTGCACAACCGCTTATTATCAAAACAGGGATTGACCTAATGACAGAACCTCGTCTTAGTAGCAACATAGCGGTCGGTTGTGGAGGAATAATGCCCTGGAGTTCATTTGCTGTCAAGTTCGTGCTTGCTTCTCAAATTTACACAAGATTTAGTATACTACCCTCGCGGAAGGCGGAGGTGATGTCGCAAATGTCCTTGACTTATACAAAGGTTTGACAAAAGGACAGGATAGGCTAAACTATGCCCGACTTCGACTGTTCTGAACAAAGCACAGCCGGAGTCTGGCTTTGATATTATGAAAGTTTCCATCGAAACGCTCCTGAACGGCCCGACATTCCTGAATGAACTTCAGGAGGGTATCTGGATTGCCGACGACCGTGGCCGGATAACCTTTGCCAACCGGTCACTGGCCCGGCTCCTGGGCTATAACAACCCTGACCAGCTTGTCGGAAAGGTCTGGCGCGAGCTTTTTCCGCCGGCCGAAGCCAGTCGGCTCAGCCGGACCCGGCCTGAAGCCGATGTCCGGATGCTGACCGACTCCTGTATCCTGGGCCGGGACAAGCACCCGATTCCCGTATCGGTGGTTCTCATGCGCCGGACAGTGGAAGATGCAACCTGGCTCATCGGCTCGGTGATGGAATGTCCGGCCGGACGTCAGCCCGGGTTGGGAGAGTGGACCAGCCGTCAGGTGATGGAGAATGCGATTGATGGCATCTGCATCATTGAGAACGGACAGATTGTCTATGTCAACCGACGCTTTGAGGAGCTGACCGGTTACAGCTCCCCCCAGCTTGGCCGGATGAGCCTGGAGCGGCTGCTTATCCCCAAGGACCGCAAGGCGATTGCTCAGATGCTCAGCGACCCGCATCGGTTGCCGCTGCCCATTCATCATGAGGTGCGGGTTATGAATCGCTCCGGTCACGAGATTGAGTGCGAGCTGCGGCTCGTCCCTGCGGAGACCGACTCCCGCACCCTTTTGATTGCCTATCTCCGCGACATCTCGCAGGTCAAGCAGGCCGAGCGCATCCGGGGCGACTTCATCGCCATGGTCTCCCACGACCTCCGGACACCCCTGGCCGCCATCAAAGAGGCAATTTCGCTTCTTGCGGAGAGCGCGGCCGGCCGGCTTGAGGAGCGTCAGCGCCGCTACCTTGCCATCGCCCGCGAGGAGATGGACCGGCTCAATCGGATGATTGACAATCTGATTGAGGTGTCGCGGATGGAGGCCGGCAAGGTCGCACTGGACCTTGCGGCAGTGGACTTGAAGGGCGTCCTTGCCACCGCCCTAGACAGCCTGGCGTTGCTCATTCAGAAGAAGAACCTGAAGATTGAAAGGATAATCCCGGACAATCTCCCACCAGTCCTTGCCGACCGTGACCGGCTGCTGAGGGTCTTCAACAATCTGCTCGATAATGCCATCAAATATTCGCCTGAGGGCGGCACAATCCGGATTGAAATCGGGCCTGTTGACCCGGCCGCACCGGTTCTTTCCGAAAACGGGATTCTGGCAAACACCGGTTATCTGCAGGTCACCATCTCTGACGAAGGTCCAGGCATCCCTGCCGAGTTCCTCGAACGCATCTTCGGCAAGTTCGAGCGGGTTGACCCCCACGGCCCGGGAATCGGCCTGGGTCTGGCAATCGTCAAATCCATCATCCAGATGCATCACGGCAAGGTCTGGGCGCGGAGTGTCCTGGGTGAAGGTGCCAGTTTCAGCTTTGTTCTGCCTGTTAAGGAGAACTCATGAGCCAGCCGAAGAAGATTCTGATTGTCGAAGACGATGCCAACATGCGCGAGCTGGTCAAGGCCCGGCTTGAGCAGAACGGCTATCAAGTGGCAACCGCCGCCGACGGCTATCAGGCAATCGCCCGGGCCCGGGAGTTTCAGCCCGACCTGGTGATTCTTGACCTGATGATTCCCAAGATGGACGGTTATACGGTCTGCCGCCTTCTCCGCGCCAGCCGGAGCGAACCCCTGCCGATAATCATGTTCACCGCCCGCAGCTCACCCGATGACGTCCGTCGTGGCCTTGACATGGGCGCCAACGCCTACATTACCAAACCTTTTGACCCGCCGGTCCTGCTCAACAAGATTCGTGAGCTTCTGTTTCCCGAAGAGTCGGCCCAGGAACACCCTGAGCCGGCCGGGACCGAACCAAAGCCCGAGAATTGACGCGCCGGGTTCACCACCCGCTTCTCAACCGATGACCACCCTCCAGCTCATCAAGGCGGCACTGGCCGAGGACATCGGCAAAGGCGACATAACTTCGCAGCTTCTCATCCCGGCCCGGCAGCAGGCGGTGGGTCACATCAGGGCCCGGGCTCCCGGCGTGCTCGCCGGCATCAGGGTCTGTGAACAGGTTTTCCGGACTGTTGACCCAAGAACGCGCTTTTGGGCCAGGCTTCAGGACGGCAGCCGCTTCCGGAAGGGAACGGTTCTCGCGGTTGTCGCGGGTCGTGCCCGCTCACTGCTTGCTGCCGAACGCACCGCCCTGAACTTCCTCCAGCACCTATCGGGTATCGCCACCCTGACCTGGAAATTTGTCCGGGCGATTCGCGGGACCCGCGCCGTCCTCCTCGACACCCGGAAGACAACACCGGGACTGCGCCGGTTGGAGAAGTACGCGGTCCGGTGTGGTGGCGGCAAGAATCACCGCCAGGGCCTCTACGACCAGATTCTCATCAAAGACAACCACATCGTTGCCGCCGGTTCCCTTGCCGAAGCACTGCACCGGGTTGCCGGCCGGCCCTTTGAGGTGGAGGTGAGGAATCTGGCAGAGCTGCGCACCGCGCTAGCGGCCGGTGCCCGTCGCATCATGCTCGACAATATGTCGCTTGCCCAGATGCGCCGGGCGGTTGAACTGGTTAGCGGTCGGGCCGAGCTTGAGGCCTCGGGCGGAATAAACTTGAAAAGGGTCCGTGCCGTGGCACTGACCGGGGTGGACTATATTTCGGTCGGGACAATCACCCACTCGGCACCGGCAGTTGACATCGCCTTTGACCTGGTCCGGAAACGCCGACCCTAATCCTGCCGCACGAAGAACTTGCCCGGTAACTGACGCACCAGCCCCTTGAGCTCCATTTGGAGCAGAAGGCTCAGAAGCGCCGGCATCGGCATACCCAGGCCCTCGCACACCTCGTCAATGTGCCGCGGCTCGGTGGAGAGAAACTCAAGGACCGGCTTCTCATCGGCAGCAATTTCAACTGTAGGCTTGGTCTTCTCGCTCGGCTTAAGCCCGAGGGCCTCAAGGATGTCCCGAGCCGAGGTCACTATCCCCGCCCCATCCCTTATCAACCGGTTGGTGCCAAGACTCCGCTGGTCGGTAATCCGGCCCGGAACTGCAAAGACTTCTCGGCCCTGGTCAACTGCCCAGGCACAGGTGTTCAGGACCCCAGATTTTTCGCCCGCCTCCACCGCAACAACCGCCCGCGCTAGCCCAGAGACAATTCGGTTCCGCTTGGGAAAGTTCATTGCCAAGGGTTCGACGCCCATCGGAAATTCGGTAACCAGGGCACCGTGGCTGGCAATCTCATCATAGAGCCGGCGATTCTCCGGCGGATAAAAGACATCAACACCGCAGCCCAGAACCGCGATGGTCCGGCCGCCACCAGCCAGCGCGCCCCTGTGCGCCCAGGTGTCTATTCCCCGTGCCAGGCCGCTTACCACTGTAACTCCGCACTGGGCCAGCTCCCGGGCCAGCCGCTCCGCCACCTGTGCCCCATAGTGGGTGGCGTTGCGAGTACCCACAATCGCAACTGCCTGTTGGTCGGCATCGCTCAACTCGCCCCTGACGAACAGGACCGGCGGCATATGGGGAACATCCTTCAGATTTGCCGGGAACTCCTTATCCAGATAGCTTATCGTCCTGACCCCCATCTCCTTTGCCTTCCTTATCCGTTGCTTCTGCTCATCATCCCGGCGAAAGGAGAGGATGTCGTCCGCAAGCCGCTCATCAACACCGGTCACCTCCAGGAGCTCCTCCCTTCGGGCAGCGAAGATTGCTTCCGGAGTCCGGAACCGCTGCAAGAGGTTCTTCAGCCGGAACTCGGTCATTCTCGGCACGGCGTAGATATCAAAGAAAACCTCGTTCAGCATTGCGGACTTCCGCCTATCTGTCGTTCAATCTCCTTCCGCAACTCCTCAATCCCGGTTCCCAGCAATGCCGAAACCCATAACACCGGAACATCCAGGCGCAGGGCTTGACGTCCTGTGAGCAGGGCGTCACTTTCGAGAAGGTCGATCTTGTTCATCACGACCAGCCGCGGCCTCTCAAGAATCCTCGGGGTCAGACCGCCTTCCGCCTTCCGCCCTCCGCCCTCCTCGAACCTCTCAATCTCCTCACAGAGCTGCCGGTAATCATCCTCAGGCCGTTCTGCCGTCGCATCAATCACAAAGACCAGCATCCTCGTCCGCTCAATATGTCTGAGAAATGCCAGCCCCAGCCCCTTGCCCTGATGCGCACCTTTGATGATTCCCGGCATATCGGCAATGGTCCAGCGGAAGTTCCTGGTCTCCAGAACACCCAGGTTCGGTGTCAGGGTGGTGAAGGGATAGTCGGCAATCTTGGGACGTGCGCTGGTCAAAGCGGCGAGAAGGGTTGACTTCCCGGCATTGGGCAGTCCCACAATCCCGACATCGGCCAGAAGCCGCAGCACCAGTTTGAGCTCTTTTTCCTCACCCGGCTCTCCCGGCTCGGCAATTCGCGGCGCCTGATTGGTCGGGCTTGCAAACCGGGCATTACCCCTGCCGCCCTTGCCTCCCCGGGCCACAATCAGCATCTGGCCGGGCTTCAGGACCTCGCCCAGCTTCACACCGCTTTGAGCATCAAAAACGTCGGTGCCCAGAGGCACCGGGACGACCTCATCCCTTCCGTTTTTGCCGTGCCGGTCCTTACCCATTCCGTGCTGGCCATCCTCAGCCCGGTAAAACCGGCGGTACTCCAGGTCAGCCAGTGTCATCAGCCGAGCGTCGCCCAAAAGGACAACCGAGCCGCCATCCCCGCCGTCACCGCCATCCGGCCCGCCTCTGGGCACAAACTTCTCGCGGCGGAACGAGATGCAGCCTTTGCCGCCGTCACCGGCCCGAACCCGGATTGTCGCCTGGTCAACGAAACGCATCCCTCACCGCTGACCACCCAGGGGCCATTTCTGCCGCAGCGCCCGCTCCACCACCTCCGGGACAAAGCATCTCAGCTCACCACCCTTTGAGGCCAGCTCCCTGACCAGCGAAGCGGAGAGATAGAAGAACCTCTCCGAGGGAACAAAGAACACCGTCTCAACATCCGGCGCCAGCTTCCGGTTGGTGAGCGCCATCTGAAACTCGTAATCAAAGTCCATCACCGCCCGCAGCCCACGAATCACCGCGCTGGCTCCCTGGCTCCGGACGAAGTCAACAAGCAGTGTATCAAACCCCGCTACCCGGACGCGCGCCATCCCTTTGGTTGCGGCCTTGACCAGCTCAATCCGCTCCTGCCAGGAGAAGATGGGGTGCTTCTCCTGCCGTTCAGCAACCGCAACAACCACCTCGTCAAACAGCCGCGTCGCCCGCTCCACGACATCAAGATGGCCGAGCGTAATCGGGTCAAAAGAACCGGGATAAACCGCAATCTTCACAAAGCCTCCTCATGCTCTTGAGCAATTCGGGACTCATTCTGCTCTGTCATTACCGCACACGCGGGAATTGCAGCCATCGGTGCGCGACCGGTGGAACACCGTCACCAGACTCTCGCCGAATCTTCCCTTCCCCAGCACCTCCCAGCCCGCCGGCCCGACCGGCTCCTCCTGACGGTGATGCTCTACAACAAACCACCCGTCCGGAGCCAGAATCTCATATTGCACCACCAGGTCAATCGTCGGCTGGACCAGACCGTTGCAATAGGGCGGGTCGGCTAAAATCAGGTCAAACTGCTCGCCCTTCAGCCGCCTCAGCACCCGCAGGACATCACCCCTGACAACCCGCGCTCCAGCCAGGCCCCGGGCATTCTCCCGCAGAAACCGGACCGCACCGGCACTCTTCTCAACAAAAACGGCGCTCCGCGCACCGCGCGACAACGCCTCAATTCCCAGAGAGCCGCCACCGGCAAAAAGGTCCAGAACCCGTGCCCCGGTCACCCTTCGGCCCAGAATGTTGAATATCGCCTGCCTGGTCATCTCCTTTGTCGGCCTCAGCCCGGCCCTGGGATAGACCAGCCGCCGGCCCCGCAACCTGCCGCTGACAATGCGCATAGGAGAAATATAAATCTCCTACAGGCTGCTGTCAAACCAGCCCTGTCCTACCGCCAGGACATCGCCTCCAAGGTGCAACCGTAATTTCTGAGGAGCGGCTGCCGCTCTTGTCATTCCCGCGGACAGGAGTCATTCCAAGCAGATTTTCCAACTTCACAGCCATGACATAAAGCACCAACCGCCCTTCCTGAACAACCGACCCGAGTCAGTGAAATAACAGAGCCGGTCTGCACCTTGCTCTGGCTGCCCTGTTTTATTGTACTTATAAGTATAACACCCCCAAGCGGGCATTTCTGGCCAAGCCTATGATTTCTCAAGACTTAGAAGGGCGGGCATCATTTTCCACGGCCATCTGGGAGACAGTTCCCCAGTCAGTCTGGAAATTTGTCAGAAACGCCGTCTTTCACACTCTTTGCCCGGCTCTCAGACAGGCTGCATTTCAATCGGCCTTTATGGCGGCATCAGACTCTGCCTCAAGCTCCGCCCCTTATTCTGCCCGCCTTCTGGCAACCATTGCTGCCGGTCTTGGGCTCTGAGCCGCTGCTACAATCACGGCCAGAGGAGCAGCCGTGCACTCAGTCTGTAAATGGGCTATTAGGTCAGTTTCAGAATGGGCCTGCAGGTCTCTGATGGAGGAGTCACGCAGGGCAACCCGGTGCCTAATGGATACCGCCCGGCTCGACTGAAACCTTCGTTGTTGCCAGAATGCTGCGGGCCAGGGGAGCATAGGGTGAGCCGGGAAAGGCAAGAATCAGCTCTTCAAGTTTCTCTCGGAACCGCCCCTCATCCCTGAGGTCGTCATAGAAGATGCGGGCCTGCTCCAGCATCGCCCTTGCCCGGAACCGGCTTTTTGGGAACCGGCCCAATAGAGTATCAAGCTCGGCAACCGCCTCTTTGGGCCTGCCTTCCCTTCTCAAAAACTGGGCAAGGAGCAGGGCTGCCCTGGCCGCAATCTCGTCCTTCCCCTTTGCCAAAGCACGGGCACGGGCCTTGCCCCTTTCGTGATTGTCCGCCTCATAGTCCAGAAGCGCCTTTGCCAGACCGGCAAGGTCGCCGCTGCTCTGGGTGAGCAGTGCCAGCTCCAGACCGTCATTCACCAGAGGACTTTTAGGAAACTGGGTTGCCAGCTTTTGGACTATGACCGGAACTGAGTCGAACCTTTCCTGATAGAAGGCGAGCTTCGCCTCAAGCAGGATTGAGCGGTCGGTGGGCTGGCTGAGCTGAGCCAAGGTTGTCCGGGCACCGGTGAGGTCACCAAGCCCGAGCTGGGCGCTTGCCAGTCCGAACAGCGCCGGTTCATACCCGGGCCGCTGCTTCAGAACCTTCCGATAGGCCTCGGCCGCGCCCTGGTAGTCGCGGAGCGCCTCCCGGCGCAGGTCACCAAGCTCCATCATCGCCCCTGTTCCCTGGTCAAGGGCAAGAATCGCCAGCGCCTCCTGGAGCCTGCCGAGCCGGCGGAGGATGCGTGCCTGGTCGGCATGAGCCTTCTGCTCCTGATATATCAGCAGTGCCGCGGTCAGCGCTCCCTGAGCCTCACACTCATGAGCAAACTGATAAAGCTCCTGGTCGCTGGCAACATCCCTCATCACCTGAACCGCCTCTCTTTCCCGGTTCAGGGCAATATAGACCGTTGCCTGGGCCTTTGCCCGTAACCGGACATTGCCAATCTTTGACAGTTCACTGAGCAGCTGCTGGCCGTTGCTTCGGGTCGCCAGGAGTCCCAGTCGGCCGATATAACCTTCGGCCATCCCGGGCCATTGATTGACTATTCCGACAATCTCCTTCGCTGCGAGGACCGGCTGGCTGTTCAAACCATAAAGCTCCACCAGCTCGGCAGCGATGGTGCTGAGCGACGGGTCGTTCGGGCTGAGCTCTGAGCGCCGACCGGACAAAAGTTCAATGGCGGTGCCGAACTCCCGCCATTTCTTCAGCACCCCGGCGAGCTGCAGCACCCGTTCCGGCCAGCGCCGCATCACAGCCCGGGATTCGGCAACCGCTGCGTTGTTGCGCTGTGAGCCGAACAGACCCTCAATCAGTCCGAGGGCAAAATCGGGCTTATCGGGATTCCGCCCGCTGAGCCGCTGGCTGACCGCCACTAGTGTGTCATACCGGCCCAGCCTGGCGGCAACCCGCAGAAGCCCCTGATAGGCGTTGAGGTCGTCCGGGTTTTTCTCCAGCACATCCCGGAACTCCTTCAGGGCACGCTCCAGTTGTCCTGCCTGCTCAAGCAGTAGGCCCGAGCGGGTGGTCTGAGCAAAAACCGGCAGACCGGCAATCACCAGAATGAGAATTGCTAATCTCATGGCCGGTTCAGCAGCCTTTCGAAGTAGTCGCGAATCATCTGCTCATATTCCTGTGGATAACCCTGTTTCAATGCCCGTATCAGCTCCTCACGCAGGAGCCGGTTCCGCTCCCCCCGGTCCATTGGCAACTCGGGTCGGGCGCGAATTTCAAACGGCTTTCCCACCTCGCTCTCCCGCTCCTCCTTGAACCCCTGCTGGCGCAGGCTGCGCTGGGCATCCAGAAGATGGGAGAGGATGTTCTCCTGCCGTTCAATCAGTCGGCGGTCAACATTCAGCTCTGCCAGGTCCCGCTCCACCGCCTTCATCTCCTCAACAAGCGCCTCAAGGCTCGAAGTCAGTCCGGGACGCTCTCCACCCAGTTCCTGCAGCATCCGCTCCAGTGCCTGACGCAGCGCCTGCTGCTCCCCAAGCAGCCGTGCCAGTTGCTCAAGCTGCGCTTGACTCAGCCCGGAAACCGGAATGGGAATCGGAATTCCGCTCATCCCGGCATTTATCGCCATCTGCTCCGCGGTCATGCGCGAAAGCTGCTCCATCAGGCTCTCCCAGCCACCTGAGAGCCCGCCGCCCTTCTGCATCTGGGCCAGAATGTTCAGCAATGTCCGGGCCGCACTGTTCAATCCCTGGCGGGCATTGGCCATCTCATTGCGGCTGGCATAGGCCTGATTGTCAACCATCCTCTGCGCCGCCTGCGCCATGCTCTCCATTACCTGGGCGAGAAGCTGTCCCAGCTCGGGTGGCACCACCATCGTCTGGGCCGCCAGTCCGGCCAGACTCTCGGCCGCCAGTCGCGTCGCCTCGTAGAGCCCCATCTGCCTGGGAGCAAAGGTTCCGCTCTCCGCACCGCCTCTCAGTTCCGTCTCCAGGTTCTCCTCTTCGTTGGAAACCATCAGAATATCATCGGTCAGTGCCGCCAGCCTGAGGGCAATCTCACCGGAACGTTTCTTCTTGAGCCGCTCGCTCAGCGACTTCAGCCCCTCCCCGAGCCGGCTCAAACCCTGTGCCAGCCTGCCGCTCTGTTCCCGGGCGTTTGCCTTGCTCCCCTGCTGCAACTGGCTTTTCAGCCCTTCAGCAATCTCCAGAGCCTCGGACCGTCTCAGACTGTCGGCGATGCCGGCAAGCGATTCGGCAATCTCCGGCTCCGAGAGCTCCTGGGCAAGCTCGGCAACCGCCCGCTCCAGACTGTCCAGACCGGCATTGATGTCGGCCTGGCGTCGTGCCAGCTCCTCGGCCGGTGCTTTGGGAATCATCTCGGTCAGTTTCTTCTGAGCCTCGGCAAGCTCCTGAGCCTTACGCGCCAGCGCCTCCAGCCGCTGCTCCTCCATGACCCGCTTGAGCAGCTCCAGCGCCCGTTCAATCCCCGCCCTGAGCCGCTCCTGCTCCAGACTCAGCCGGCTGAGCGCCTCGGCGAGCTGGGGCGAGCTCTCCGTAAGTTTCTGGCGCAGCTCGGCAAGCGCCTCCTGCAACTCCTTGGGCAAGAGTTGCCGGACTAGCTCCTGGAGCTGGCCGAGCCGCTCCAGGGTCTCCCGGTCCAGTGTCAGGTTGTCAAGCAGCTCCTGCTCCGCCCGGGCAATCTGCTGCTTCAGCCCCTCCAGCTGCTCCATCAACTCTTCCTGTTTCTCCATCACCTGTTCCAGAGCCTTCCGCTCCTCCCAGGAGAGCTCCCGGGTTCGCTTCAGCTCCTCGGTCACCCGGGTCAGCTCTCGGGAGATTTCCTCCTGCCGGGCGCCGAGCGGTCCGAGTTCGCTTGCCGTCCTCTCGGTCTGGTGAACTGCGGCATCGTAGATCTCGGCCATTGTGGGAAAGCGCACCGCATAGATTTCGGACCGGCCGGTCTTGGGCCCGGAAAACGGGTCGTTGTCGGTAACCGTCACGCAGTAGTGCAGCACCTCTCCGGGCAGCAGCCCGGACTGAGAAAGGTCCCAGGTGAAGAGGGTGGTGTCCTCGCGCCGGCCTCCAAGCCGCTTGACCAGCAGCCGGTGGTCAAGGCTCTCCTTGCCATAATGAAGCCAGAGCCCGGTCAGCCCGTAATCGTCCAGGCTGTTGATACCCAGCAGAATCCTCATGCTCATCGGCAGGTCAACATCCCGGCCCGGCAGAAAGAGCTTCACGAACGGCGCCTCATCTTGAACCGCCCTGACTCGGACTGTAGCAACGGGCTGGGGACTTTCCTTCTCAACAAGCTCGAGCCGGCCCATGCCCTCGGTCAGGACTTGGAAGCTGCCGGAGAAGTGTGCCGAATCCCTTGGGTCAATCGCCAAACCGGTGGTCTCGGAACCGATGATAAACCTTCCGGCACTGACCGGCCTCTGAACTGCGCCCTCAAACTCAATCACCGTCCCCTTCAGGGCGGTAATCTCGGTGCTGGTTGAACGGAATTCGGCCAGACCCGAATAATCGGGATAGCGGTAGGTGAACGACAGCCGCTTCAGGACCAAAGGCTCCAGCACACTGACCCGGAATTCCTCAGAAGCACGGGAGAGGAGTCGGAACCGGTAGGAAAACCCCTCTCCGGCAGGAACGGTAACCTCGGCAAGGGCCCACGCCTCCTGCCATCCGCCATCCGCCATCCGCATTCCGCATTCCGCATTCCGGTCTGTGGGCTTGAGGTTCAGGCGTCGGAAATGAATCCGGCGTCCCGAGTTATCCCGCAACACCAGCCTGACCGACCGGGAAATGTCTGCCGGCCGCACCTGGCAGCGCAGTGTCACCTGCCCCCCGGGCAGCACTGCAGTATCGCCCGGGGCCACCCGGAACTCAATCTCCAGTCCTGATGGGTTGAAGGCATTGACAAGCCCGGGCCGCATCCTTGATGGCAGTGCCAGCCAGAGCCCTACCAAGAGCAGCAGTCCGGCAAGTGTCCCGACCCCGGCCCATATGAGTCGCCTTCGTCTGACCAGCCGCTTCAGCGGCAGACTGACCAGAACAGTCTCGGTCTCACGGACCGCCGCCTTCACCAGCTCCAGCGAATAACCCTCACGACCACCGGCTTGGTATTGACTCAGCTCCAGTGCCGCAACCAGTCTGCCCCGAACTTCAGGAAAATGCTTTTCAACCCCCTTTGCGACTGACCGAAGGCCGACTCCCTTGAACCAGCGCCAGGCCAGGCCGGCCCAGGGCAGAAGTAATACCATCAAGACCCAGCCGCTCCAGAACAGAAGTGCCACGAGAATAACCCCGACCGCACAAGTGGCTATTGCTATCAGAAGGAGAGCAAGGGCATCGTTTATCAATAGCTGAACAGTCAGCCAGCGGAGCCGGCTGCGACAGAGGCCACCAGGCCTCGCTTCACGGGAGCCGACAGGGACCACGACTAATAGTAACCGCTACCATTCACTGCTGCAAGTGGTGTAAAAGTGTCGGACGAGTCGGACAGGTCGGACTTCAATCGGTTGTCAGCTCACCCGAGCTGCCGATTGTTACCGCTCGGCTCCGATTCCGCCTTCACTCGGGACGGGGCGCGGTCAACAAACGATTTGGTTGGACACTTCTGGACGCAGATGCCGCAGTCATTGCACCTGGCAAAGTCCATGACCGGCAGGTTCCGCTCCATCCTGAGGGCACCGGTCGGGCAGACCTTGACACAGACCCCGCAGCCGATGCAGCCGACCCGGCAGACATCCCGGACCGCCTTCCCCCGGTCAAGGGAGACGCAGGCGAGATAGACGGACTTCTTGCGGGGAATCAGCCGCAATGTCCCCTTGGGACACTCCCTGACGCATTTGCCGCAGCCGATGCACTTCGCCTCATCAATCACCGGCAGGCCGTTCTCACCCATTGTGATTGCCCCAACCGGACAGACCTTGACACAATGGCCGAGACCAACACAGCCATAGATGCAGGCCTTGGGCCCGCCGAGGAGCAGGGCTGCCTGACGGCAGTCGCTGGCACCCCGGTACTGGAAGCGCTGGCCGGCCTCAGCCCTGCCCCCGCGACAGATGAGGACCGCAAGCTGCGGCTCAGCCGCCCGGACCTCCTGCCCCATGATTTCCCCGAGCCTTGCGGCAACAGCCGGGCCGCCAACGGTGCAGGCGTTCAAAGGCGCCTTACCCGAGGCAACCGCCGCTGCATAGCCGTCGCAGCCCGGATAGCCGCAGGCCCCGCAGTTGGCTCCGGGCAGCACGGCCCGGACTGCGATTTCCTTTTCGTCAAGCTTGACGGTGAGTTTGAGTGAAGCGAGCAGCAGAATAAGGGCCAGGAGCAGTCCGAGCCCGCCGAGCATCAGCAGTGACTTTGCAACCAGCAGCCAGTCCATATCAGGAAATCCCGAACAGGGCGGTGAAGCCCATGAAGGCCAGTGAGACCAGTGCCGCACCGACAAAGGCAATCGGATAGCCCCTGAGCGATTGGGCAATCGGCGCATCTTCAAGCCGCTCCCGGATTGCGGCAAACAGGACAATCACCAGGGCAAAACCGCAGGCTGTGCCCAGGGCAAAGATGGTTGCCTGAAGCAGATTGAAGCGGTAGTCAATGTTCAGAAAGGTGACGGCCAAGATGGCGCAGTTGGTGGTAATCAGGGGAAGATAGATGCCCATTGCCGAATAGAGCGCCCGGACGTACTTCTTCAGAAACATCTCCACGAACTGGACCAGGGTGGCAATCACCAGGATGAAGACGGCGGTGCGCAGGAATACCAGGCCCAGGGGCAATAGCAGCGCATGGTAGAGAAGCCAGGTTACCCAGGCGGCAAGGAGCATGACGAAGAGGACTGCCGCACTCATGCCGACCGAGGTGTTGACCGATGTGGAGACCCCGAAGAACGGACAGAGGCCGATGAAACGCATGAGGAGGATGTTGTTCACCAGAAATGCACCGAAGAAGATGCGGGCCGGGTTCATGAGGTCCTCCCGGCGCCGCCGAGCCGTGTCTTGTTGACCAGCGCCTTGAGCAGGCCGATAAGGAGGAAGGCACCGGGCGGAAACAGGGCAAAGAGCATCGGCGCGCTCCGATAGGCAGGAGGCAGAACCGGCCGGCCGAAAAAGGTTCCGGAGCCGACCAGCTCGCGGATTGAGCCCATGATAAACAGGACCAGGGTGAAGCCGGCCGATTTGCCCAGGCCGTCGAGCAACGAATCCCAGATTCCGTGGTGATAGGCAAATGCCTCGGCCCGGCCCAGGATGATGCAGTTCACGACTATCAGCGGAACGAACACACCGAGGACCCGGTAGAGCCCGGGCTGATAGGCCTGCATGACATAGTCTATCAGGGTGACAAAGGTTGAGATGATGATAATGAAGATGGGAATCCGGACCGAATCGGGCACGAGCCGGCGCACCGCCGAGACCACGACATTGGAACAGATAAGAACAAATGAGGCGGCCACGGCCATGCCCAAGGCATCACGGGCCGAGATGGTTGTGGCGAGTGTCGGACAGAGACCAATCATCAGAATCAGTGTCGGATTCTCCTTGATGATGCCCGATGTGAAGTAACTGAACCGCGACGTTTTCTGGTTCATGGCTTGAGCAGCTCCTGATAACGTTCCATTCCTTCCCGGAGGGCATCGGTCACCGCGCGGGAGGTGATGGTTGCTCCGGTGATTGCCTCGATTGTCCCGCCGTCCCTGGTGAGCCGGATTTCCGGGGCGCTTTTCCCCTGGAACTGGCTGCGGAACGACTCCTCAAGGGCCTTGAGCCCCAGCCCTGGAGTCTCCTTCAGTCCTTCGGCCGGTGAGGCGATGCGGATGGCGACAATCCGGCCCTCAAGGTCAATTCCGGCAGTAACCGGCACCGGGCCAGCATAGCCCCGTTTGGCAACCCGGAGCACGCTGCCGATGCGCCGGTCTCCGGAAAAGGCGTGCCAGACCGAAGAGTCCGGAAGGACCGGCTCAAACCGGTCGGCCTCAGGCAGGACCGCGTTGAACGCCAGACGCAGACCCTCAACATTCCGCTGATATTCAATCCTCGGCCGGGTCAGGTTATAGACCTGGGAAAGGGCACAGGCTGAGATGAGACAGGTGACAACCAGCGACAGAACCATCCACCAGCGGCTCTCTTTCACTTCGGCTCCTTTCGTCCATTCCTGCCCCTGCCTTCGCAGGGGTCCACTCCAACAGGCTCCGCCTCCGCGAAAGCTGGGGAATCCAAGAATAGATTCCCGCCTGCGCGGGAATGACAGAAAGGATGCGCTCTATTCATCTCGGCTCCTTTCGTCTGCCAAAAAGCCGTGTACGGACCAGCCGGTCAATCAGCGGTGTTGCCACATTCATGAGCAGGATTGAATAGCACACCCCTTCGGGATAACCGCCCCAGCGCCGAATCAGGACGGTGAGGGTCCCGCAGCCCAGCCCGAAGATAAGCCGGCCCTTGTGAGTCAAAGGTGATGTGACATAATCGGTGGCCATGTAGAATGCGCCCAGGATGAGGCCGCCCGAGAAAAGGTGAAAAAGTAAATACTGAAGCGGCGCGGTCTTCGGCCCGGGCAGAATCAACACCAGGATGGCCACTGTGACAAGGTAGGAGACGGGAATACGCCAGTCTATCACCCTCAAGATAATCAGCAGGATGCCGCCGAGAAGCAGCAGCAGTGCCGAGGTTTCACCAAGTGAGCCGCCGACATTCCCGAGAAAGAGCCGTTTGATGACCGGCCAGGACTGGAGCTCCTGCCAGAGTTGCGCCGGTTCGCAGCCCGGGGCCAGCAGCCGCTCGCCGTTTTTCAGGACATTCAGGGGTGTGGCGGTGGTGACCGCATCGGTGCAGAGCCGGAGTCCGGCCGGACCGAGTCCGGAGACGGTGCCGAGCCGTGGCGCAAGCCACCTCGTGGTCATTAGGGTTGGCCAGGAGGCGGTGAGAAATGCCCGGCCGGCAAGGGCCGGGTTGATAAAGTTGTGGCCGAGACCACCGAAGAGCTGTTTAGCTACAATCGTGGCAAAGGCGGCGCCGATAACCGGCAGCCACCAGGGAACGTCCGGTGGCAGATTGGCGGCAAGCAAAAGCCCGGTCACCGCTGCACTCCCGTCCCAGACCGTGACCTTGCGACCCATCAGCCGCTGGCCCAGACCGTCAAAGACGACCGCTGCGGCGGTGCTCAGGATGATAATCTTCAGCGCCTTGATGCCGAAGAAATAGACCGAACCGGCTAAAGCCGGAGCCAGGGCAATCACCACCGCCCACATCAGTTTCTCGACGGTCACCGCTGAATGGATATGGGGTGAGGCGGTTACCAGAAGTTGGGTTGATTCCTCGGCCGGTGTCTTTGGGGCCATCACTTCCGCTCCTGGGCAAGAACCTCCGACTTACCGAACTTGAAGCTGTGGACTAGGCGAATCCGTGCCGGACAGACATAGGCGCAGCAGCCGCACTCAATGCAGTCCAGAAGATGCTCGGCCCGGGCCTGGGCAAACCGGCGCTGCCGGACATGGTAGTGCAGCCGGGTCGGAGCCAGGCCCATCGGACAGGCCTCGATACAGCGACCGCACCGGATGCACTCCGACTCATCAGACTCCGGCTCCGGCCCGAGCGCCAGAATGCCGGAGGTGCCCTTGAGAACCGGAACTTTGTCCGAGGCAAGGGCGATGCCCATCATCGGCCCGCCCATGATGAGCTTTCCGACCGGTCCCTGATAGCCGCCGCAGAACTGAACGAGCTCACTAACCAGTGTCCCGATGCGGACGCGCAGGTTCTTCGGCTCTGCGACCGCCGGTCCGGTGACCGTCACCACCCGTTCGAATAGGGGTTTGGCGAACCGCACCGCATCCCTGACCGCCACGGCGGTTCCGACATTCTGAACCACACAGCCCACATCCATCGGCAGGCCGCCTGACGGGACCTCCCGACCGAGCAGAACCTTGATGAGCTGCTTCTCAGCGCCCTGGGGATATTTGGTCCTCAGTTCGCGCACCGCGATGTCTGGCCCGGCTGCCACCGAAGTCATGAGTTGCACCGCATCGCGCTTGTTGTCTTCGATGGCGATGATGACCCGGCTCACCCCAAGTGCCCGCGCCAGAAATCTGATGCCTTCGACAATCTCGTGACTCTTTTCCAGCATCAGCCGGTGGTCAGCGGTGAGATAGGGCTCACACTCGCAGCCGTTGATGATGAGGGTATCAATCGGCTTTTCCTTCGGCGGGCTGAGCTTGATAAATGTCGGGAATGCGGCACCACCCAGGCCCACAACTCCGGCCCGGCGGACAGCCTCAATAATCTCCTCCGGCGTAAAGTGGGAATGGTCCTGTTCGCCAATCGTCGCTTCAAGTTCATCCTGACCGTCAGAGTCAATGATGACCGTTGCCACCGGCCGGCCGGTCAATGGATGGGGTAGGTCAACAACATCAGCGACTGTGCCCGAGATAGAGGAATGGGTCGGAACCGAAACCCGGCCCACCGGCTCACCAATCATCGTGCCGGCCTTCACCCTGACACCCTTCTGAACAACCGGTCTGGATGGTGCGCCGGTGTGTTGTGACAAAGGAATGACAACCCGGCTAGGCAGGGGCGCAACCTCAATCGGCTTATGCTCGGTTGCTTCCTTGCCTTCGCGGGGATGGACTCCGCCACGGAAGCTTCGCATCGAATGGGCGGCAATTTTAGCCCCGATGTGCCCGATGTCAAGAAATTGTATAAGTCAAGGAAACTTGCTGGATATATGGGGCAACCGGACACCCGCCTCGGTCATAGTGGCTGGGAACTGAGTCAAGGGCCGCTCTGAGGAAAGGACTGGGCACGATTCTCAGCCAGGCTCTGACGACCGAACTGAAGTTGCTTCCAAGGGTCGGGCTTTAGACGGCTCTTGAAAGGCGGCTCTGACCGGCACCTGGCAAGAGACCAGCGCCAGTTCTAAGCGGTCAGCTCAGAACGCTCGCTGGTCACGAGCCTCGGCCGATTCTGAAAACCGGTCTTAGAGTTCTACTCGGCACGAGTCTGAGATTGATTTTTGAAAGGCAACTTAGCAGGGTGGTAAGCCCCGAAGTGGTTCGGTAGTCTGCCCCCTGTTTTCGGATAACCTGCTGGCACTGCAGAGCTTATCCCGATTTTTCCGGCTGGGTGAAAGTAGCTATCACAGGGCAGGAAAAGACCCTGGCCACTCATCCATTTTAGCCCCCATTTGCCGTTCTGGCGGGTCTCATTGCGAGCCCACGGCTGATATTGCCACGGCTTCTCAGAAAGCATCGCAATGAGACAACACCAAGGGCTTGTTGTTAGTTCTTTGGTCTAGAAAGATGGATGGGATTGGGCTGGCTTGGCTGATAAAGAAGCGATACTCATTGACAACGGGTTGACTCTTTTGGCTCTCAGCTGGAAATGGGCCGTGCAGGACTCGAACCTGCGGCCACCGGATTAAAAATCAGGTGCTCTGCCTCCTGAGCTAACGGCCCGTGCCGGGAGCCGGACTCGAACCGGCACAGCCCATAACTGGACCGAGGGATTTTAAGTCCCTTGCGTCTGCCTGTTCCGCCATCCCGGCGGAAAAAGGCGGCTTCGGGATTTGCACCCGAGCATTGCGGTTTTGCAGACCGCTGCCTTACTGCTTGGCTAAGCCGCCGAAAGCGGGAGACGGGATTTGAACCCGCGACCCCCACCTTGGCAAGGTGATGCTCTACCAACTGAGCTACTCCCGCACAGAATCTCTGGCCCCAACCGGAGTCGAACCGGTGCCTTCACCTTGAAAGAGTGATGTCCTAAACCGCTAGACGATGGGGCCCAGTTTCGACCCGCAGAAATCATAAGCTCTTATTGCCCGACGGTCAAGCTTTTTTAGTAGTAGGGGGTGGTAGCGCGGTAGTCTTTTATCTGGGGCTGCTTCCAGAGGCTCTGCCAGATAGCCTGAAAAATCTGCTGCTGTCGCTCCTGGCTGTAGATGCTGTCCGAATATGGTGATACCGCGGGAAGGAGTGTGTCGCACCTGATGATGTAAGCCACCGAATGGCTTTGAATCGGGCCGCAGGTCTGCCCCGGCTCGAGTGCCAGCGCCGCGGCAACGAACTCCACACCCCTCATCGCCCGGACGCGGTAATCAAAGATGCCATTGATGGTGTCGTGGGTAGCCTCAACCTCGTCCGGGTGTTCCTGGGCGAACTCTTCAAGCCTCCTGCCCGCCCTGAGCTCCTGGAAAGCCTGCCGGGCGGCTGCTAATGTCTGCTGGTTCGCCTTCTCAGCCCGGACCCGCCACTTAGCGGCCTGCTTGGTCTGCTCGTCAAAGGGCCGGGTCTGGGCCGGAGTGATATTGGTAAGGGCAAAGATGTAGTAGCCGTCGCTGCCCCGGAGCGGGACATCCATGACTTCACCTTTGCGGGCATGGGTTGCCCACTCGGTAAGCTGACCCGGGGCGTAGAGCGTGCCGGGCGGTCGGGAAAGCTCGCCACCGACAATCATCACCGGCATCGGACCGACAGTCAGGTTGTTGGCGCGGGCAGCCGAGTCGAGCGAAGTGGCATTCGCCAGCTCAATGACGGCACGGGCCAAATCAAGCGCCGCAATCTCGCGGGTGTTGTCAGGCTTGATTCTTGTCCGGATGCGTCGGATAAAGACCGTATCCTGCCTGATGCTGTCCAGGACGGTGATTTGCCAGCCGTTTACCGTCTGATAGGGAAGAGTGAACTGGCCGGGCTTGAGCCTGCGGATGAGGGAGTCGGTTCTCGGGTCGAGCTCGGAGCGGAGAAACCGGACCGGAGCTGTGTCCGGTTGGTAATCACCATCGGTGAGCATCGCCATCTCCAGCGAGTCGCGGAACGAGGCGGTGTCGGCAGCCCTGATCCGTTGGTATGCCTGCTCAATGCGCTGTTGGGCGTCGAGCGAATCCTGCTGGGTAATGGAAATGGGAACCCGAACCCACCGCACCTCCCGCACCTCCTTCTGGGCCCGGAACTGCTCAGGATGGGCCTTGTACCACGCCCGGGCCTCCTCATCGGTCGGTTCGGGCAGCTCCCTGGGCGGACGGAAACGGAGTGCGGTGACGACAGCGGTTCTGTTGGCGCGGCGCTGGATATCGGTTAGCTCCGCATTGGTAATCCGGTAGTTCGCCATGGCATAGAGCTGGAGCTTCTGCTGCCGGAGCTGCTCAAAAATCTCCCGGGCGTAACTGGCAAAGAAGGGCTGATTCTCCGGGACGCGCAGCAACTGGTGGTACTTGGCGGTGTCGAACTGACCGTCGGTCTGAAGCTCGGACCGCTGCGTCAGCTCCTGGGGCGGCACATTGGTGATAATCCACTCAATCTCGCCATCGGTGATGTTGAGCCTCGTCTTTTTCAGAAGCCGCGCCCAGATGAGCTCGCTGGTGAGGTAGTCCCAGGCGAGTTTGT
Source organism: Caldifarciminota bacterium (assembly GCA_039801285.1). GTDB lineage: Bacteria > Hydrothermota > Tepidihabitantia > Tepidihabitantales > Tepidihabitantaceae > JBDRUJ01. The sequence continues at coordinate 9,875 of JBDRUJ010000003.1, read as the reverse complement.
CAATCCGCGCCTCATCGTCGGCTGTGAAGTCACGGAACAGGCTGTCCCGCTGGAACCGGCGACTTATGAACTCCCGTGCCTGCCGGTACTGCTCTATCGTTATCGGCTCACGGTCAATCTCACCGATTGCCCCGGCGCGGCGGGATGGCCGGCCCCGCTCCCTTGACCGGATGAGCTGCCAGAGCTCACTCATCAGAAAGCCGGCGACAAATGCCACGGCGACGATTATCATTATAAGTCGGACACGGCGGCGCATGGTGCTGAGCATATTGAAGAAATCTTAGCGCCTAGCCGGAGAAAGTCAACTTGGACAAAACAGGACGGGCCCGGAATCCGGGCCCGTCCTGTGAAACCCGTTAGGGTCTGAACCCTAGCGCTCCACGGTCAGCTTCTGCGTGGTCCGATAACCATCCGCATCAAGCTTCACGAGGTAGACACCAGCGCTCAGGCTCCGCAGGTCAAGGGTTGCGGCTCCGCTGTGGCTCGCCACAAAGCTGGAGCTCAGGACATCACGACCGGTCACATCGTAGATGACCAGCCGGACCGGCCCGGCCTTGGGCAGGTTGTAGCGGAGGACCGCCCGACCATTGGAGAGCGGATTGGGCACGATGGTGATTCCCGGCTTCTGGGCAACCAGGTTCTCGGCCATCACGCCCTGGCGCAGCGGCTCAAGCGCGCTGGCAACTGTCGCGCCGCCGTAGCACCAGAACTCCACGGTCTTGTTACCCTTCAGGGCGTAGAACTGGTAGTTGCCAGCCGAGACGATGTCGCCGCCGGCCTTGACCCGCTTCTTCTTCCCGGTCGAGCCGACCTCAGGCATCGGGTCCAGCTCCTTCCAGGAGTCGCCCTCCACAAAGTAGCACCAGAACTCGCAGGTGTTGCCACCCTTGAGCGCGTAGATGGCGCCGTCGTAGTAGGCGGCTGAGCCACCATCCTTCGACTTCTTGGTCTTGCCCGAGGAACCGGTCATCGGCATCCCCTTGGGCAGCGGTGCGCTCCAGGTCCCGGTCGCGAGGTCGTACTTGTAGAACTCGTGGTACTTCGCCTTGTGGGCGTAGATGAACTGGTCGCCGTCATAGACCAGCCAGGAGCCCTTGTCCCACTTCGGGTTGGAGCCGGCCGGCGCATCCTGCAGGGTCTGCCACTGGCCGGTCACGGTGTTCCAGCGGAAGAAGTCCTGCTTGTAGCCCTTCAACAGATACACATAGCCGGTGTCGTTGAGGACCACATAGACCATGTCGGTTCCGCCCTTCACCTTCTTGCCGCTGTTGCCGAGCGGGACATCGGTCAGCTGGACCCAGGAGTCGCCCTCGACAAAGTACTCCCAGAAGCCCAGGGTGTTGTTACCCTTGGTCATGAAGACATGACCGGCACCGTCGGCGCAGCCGTAGCAGCCCTTCTTCGGCAGCTTGTTCTCGGTGCCCGGCTTGATTGGGGCCAGCGTCTGCCAGGAGTCGCCGTCAACATGGTAGCGGTAGAAGTCCGGGGTCTTGTTGCCCTTGGCCGCATAGATGAATCCACCATCAGCGCCCGGGTCAAAGGAGAGCCAGCCGCCGTCCTTCACCTGCTTGCCCGAAGGAGTCAGCGGCACCTGCTTCATCTCCTTCCAGCCCAGGACCGGCGGTGCGGTGCTCACCTTGAAGCTCTTCGCCATGGCATTGTTCGCCGGATTGACATCGCCGGACGCCACGGTCGAGCACTTGGCAACCCAGCCCGAGCTCGTGTCGTTCGCAAAGGTGTAGTTCGGGAAGGTGAGGTTCACGGTGCCGCCGCCCGCGAGCGTCGCCGGCTGGGACTGCGAATAGACCCTGGTTCCGGCCGAATCGAGGAAGTAGTAGGCGGTGAAGTTCATGGTGGTCGTGCCGAAGTTCTTCCAGGTTCCGGTCGGGGTGATGGTCGCACCAGGTGCAACCACCGAGCCAGGAACCGGGATGCCTGTCACGCCAACATCGCCGCTCTGCAGGGTCTGGAGGATATAGGTGCCATAGAACTGCGGTGAACGCCAGGAGTCCTCAGCCATCGCCACCGGCCACCAGCCCATAATCTGGCCGTTGTCCATCATGTAGATGAACAGCTTACCGGTGTCGTTCGCCGGGTTCATGTTCACCTGATAGGGCAGGGTGCCAAACGGCAGCTTCACCTCAAAGGTCAGATAGCCGTTGAAGGTCCCGCTTGCCGACTGGGCACCGGGAACCGGCAGTCCCTGCGGACCAAAGGTGTCGGGCCGGTGCCAGCGGAAGAGCACCTCGTCGGCGCTTGAGCCGTTGACCCATATCCAGTAGTTGCCCTCAGTCATATCCGGCTCCCACTCACCGTCGCCGTCCTCGTCAAGATAGAAGCCAATCTGGTCGCCGATATCACGGGTCATCCCCTCCGGGAAGGCAAACGCCAGATAGAGATAGCTCCCATCATGCTTGAACCAGGCATAGGCCGCATCCGGGCCATGGGGCACCGGTGGTGATGCTCCCCAGCCTGAGACATTGGAGAGGTTTGCGAAGTTGGCGTCAGACCACTCGCCGCCTGCGAAGTTCAGGTAGCCGTCAATCGAAGGCGGGGTCGCACCCGAAGGCGAGATGATGGTGTCGGTTGAGACCAGACACATCCGGGATGCGGTGTCATTCTGCGGAATCACGTCAGTGGTCAGCGCAGTCCAGGCCTTCACCATGTAACCGGTCCAGAGCGGACCACCAACATACCAGTAGTCGGTGAAGTAGAGCGTTTCGGTCTCACCGATCCCCAGGGAGACGAGCGCGGCCGCAGAATAGACCACGGTCCCGGCCGACTCCACCTGGAAGGTGACCGGCACATCGGTCTCAGGGTTCAGGCCGTAGTTCTTCACCTCAATCGTCGGCAGGAAGGAGTCGCCGGTGAAGACCAGGGATGTCGCCGGCTCAAGAATCTTCGAGACGCCGACATCGTGGGGCGGGGTGAACTGGTTCCGGAAGTAGTAGCGATTGGGCGTGCTCCAGTCGCCATACTCGTCACCGGCAAAGATGAAGAGCTCATTGCCAGCCTCCCGCCTGTTCAGGAAGTTGCAGCGGGCAAGTCCCCGGCGATAGGGCGGGTTGGGCGGCCAGGGCAGGGTCTCATAGGTCCCCGGGTTTGCCGGGTTGTAGCGCCAGCCCCGAACATGGTCCGAGCCGACATAAAGGGTCCCGAATCCGCCCAGGCGATAGACCCAGCCGTTGAGCCGGGTGGTGCCGCCATTGAACCCATAGGTCGGGACCAGGGTCCAGTTGGACCAGGTAATCTGGAGCGGGTTGGACGGGTTGATGTAGCCCTTGCGCGCATTGGCCCATAGTGCGCCAGACGTGCGGTTATACCCGTTGGTGATGTAGATGGTGTCGCCGATGATGGTCCCTGAGCCCATGTCGCAGGCCTCGGGCAGCGAAGTGGCGGTTGCCCAAGTGTTGTTGAACGGGTTGTAGACCTGAACAACATTGGAGCCGCTCAGGCTTGGCCCGGCACCGCCGAAGACGTACATCAGCGAGTCGCGCCAGATGCCACTGGGATAGGCGAGCGTGGCGCTCGTCATTGATGCCTTGGTCGTCCAGGAGTTGGTCGAAATGGTGTATTCGTAGGTCTGGTTGTTGGCTGAACCGGTGTAGCCGCCGAAGATGTAAATCTTGCCCAGCCTTTGGCAGATGGCGCCTTCGCCATCAAGCCAGGTTCGGGCACCGGGCATCGGCTGCAGGTCGGTCCAGACATTAGTCACCGGGTTGAACCGCTGGCAGTTGTTGACGCCATAGTAGCCGGCCGGGTCACCGCCAATCATGTAGAGCATGTCGTGAACTTCGTCATAGCAGTTGGCCGAGCACATCCGGTCCGGCTGGGTGGTCGGTGCCGGAACCGCAACCCACTGGCCATCAACCCCGCCTACCCCGGGCCGCACCTCATCAGCCCCGCCACCCGGCATCCAGACATGCTCCTCATGGCAGTCCGGATTGTAGCACGGCGTGGCGTGGAACTCGGTCGGTGCCCAGTGGTAGTGAGGCACCGGCAGTGGTGGTGAGACGGTCATCGGACCGGAGACGGCTAGGCAGAGGCTGGCTATCGCCAGCAGTGCCAGCGCCACCAATCCTTTACTTTTCGGTCGCATCTTTTGCCTCCTTTTTGATTTTACCTCGTTCTGAGACCGTTCCTCTCCCTTGACTCTTTGCCTGCCCCGTCGGCTCAAAGGCAAGAGCCTCGGCCTTCGCTGCGGAGTAACCCTTTTCGCTATGGCTTGGAAGACCGAAAGGAAAACGGTCTCTTTGTCTAAATTATACCCCCCCCTGGGTCGGTTGTCAAGCAGAAATTTTCACCAAAACAACAGCGGCAGGGGCAAAATTTGCCCCTGCCACCGCCAATCTCCAGCAGACCTAATCCACTACCAGAATCGCACCAGCCTCGGCCCCCGGTCCGGAAAGTCGCAAAAGGTAGACACCTTTGGCAACCCCTTCCAGTTTGAGCCGCTCCTGGTGGTCACCGGCCGGTCGGTCAGCCTGCAGCAGGGTGGCAACCATTCGGCCCGCCATATCAATCAGCTCAAGCCGAACCTGTCCGGCCCGGCTCAGTTGGTAGTCTACCATAAACGCCGACCTCGCCGGATTGGGATGAGCCACAAGCCTGCCTTCCGGCAGAACAGGCCGCAGCTCGGCAAGTCCGCCCGAGCCGTTGGCCTCATATTTCAGGGTGCAGAAGTCGTAGCCCATCGGATTCACCCCGCCATAGCTTGAACCGGTCACATAGACATTCAGGTTCCGGTCAAGGCCAATCCCAACACCTTTATCATCATTATGGTAGGGGCTGTCATAACGCACCGCCCAATCCTGGGTGCCGGTGGCAGAGTACCGGAGGACCAGATAGTCCGGGGTGCCCAAATTGCCGGTGCTTGAGCCGACAACATGGACCCTGCCGAGCGAATCCACCACCAAGTTGGCACCGGCATCGGTGCCGTTGAAGGCGCTGTTGTAGCGTGCCTGCCAGGTCTGGCTGCCACTCGCCCCGTCGTATTTCAAAGTGATGCAGTCGGAACCACCCTGGGGGCTCACGCTTGAGCCGGTAAGGTAGACATTCCCGGTCCGGTCGAGCGTGATTGCTGCCGGGATGTCATCACGGCCCACACCGGTGTAGACGGCACTCCACTGCTGGTTGCCGTCCGGGTCATATTTCAGGGTGGCGATGTTCCAGTTGCCGCTTGGCGGGGGAGCGGTGGCGGTCTTGCCGGTCACATAGCAGTTGCCCGAGCCGTCCACCGCAATTGCCAAGGCAACATCGCTCGCATTACCCTGTCCGTTCCAGACTTGGTTCCACAGCTCGCCGCCGGCCGAACCAAACTTCAGGGTGACGTAATCTTCGCCGGTAGCGCCGGCAACATAGACATTCCCCGAGCCGTCCATCGCCACCGCATAACCATAATCGTTGCCGCCGTTGTCCCAGGTCTCTTCCCAGAGCTGAGTCCCGCTGGAGTTGTACTTCACCACCACAATATCGGCCTGAAGGGTGGTCGCATCAACACTCCAGCCGGCAACGCATACCTCACCGGTCGCCGGATTGACAGCCAGGCCGCCGGCATAATCGGCATTGTTCCCCGGTCCGGCCCAGGTGGCTACCCATTGCTGCTCGCCGGCACTGTTGTACTTGATGGTGATGATGTTATAATTGGGATAGATGCCACCCCGGCCGGCAATATAGACATTTCCCTGATTGTCAAGTTTGATAGCAACCGGAACATCGTCTGAATAGCTCGGCCCGGCATAGCGCTGCAGCCATACCTGCTGACCCGAGGCATCATATTTGATTGTAGCAAAGTCATTGCCTGTGCTCGGTCCTGGGCTGTAGCCGGTCACATAGCAGTTGCCATCGCCATCAACTGCGATTCCAACCGCATAGTCAAAGTCGTTGCCCGGGCCATTGTAACGGTTGCTCCAGGCCAGGTCACCCGGGCCATAGGCAGCAGCAACTGTCAGACCGAACAGAATAACAACCACGACTGACTTATACACGACTTCCTCCTTAGATTAGGCTATTCTTCTCTTCCGGCCGCCTCTCAGCATCCGGAAGTTATCATTATAAAAATAACATCTGTGAAGGTCAAGCTCTCCTATCGTATCAGAACCACCCTGGTTACGGCCGAGCCCGCACGACTCAGCAACCGGCAGAAATAGAGCCCAACGGGCACCGGTCGGCCCTGGCTGTCGTCGCCGTGCCATACAAGACGGCTGGTGCCAGAGCCTGATATCGGAATGGCGCAGACCGGCTTGCCCGCCGCATCAAAAATCTCCAAAAGCCCAGAGCCGGAACCGGCAAGCTCAAACACCACCCGGTCCTGCGCCACCGTCGCCACCGACCGCAGTCCGAGCCCGCCACCAGCACATCCCTCAAGCCCGGGCGGCGGTATGAACTTGACCCCAGGGCTTACCGGCGGAACCATCGCAAGATAGTACCAGCTGTCCGGCATCGGATGGGTAATATCCAGCCGATAGGGCACACTGTCAACGAGCATGAAGACCTTTACCGACCTGAGCCAGGATGCCACATCCGAGAAGAGGAATGTATCGAGCGCCATCGTATCACCGCCCCAGCCCGGGGTCTGATACATGAAGACGCCGAAATCGGTCTCAAGCAGCGCCGAGTCAATCGCCACCTGATAGCTGCCGCTGAAACTGACTCCAGTGATGTCCAGCGCCGCCACCGGCGGCACCAGCGCCAGACCCAAGACCACTGTCACTACTACCACTACTCCCTTCACTTCATCCTCCTTGTTTTGCTGTGCTGGGAATTCCTACTCCAAGACATGATTTCCGGAAACCCGCTAGCGCCGGCAGTGGAGAATCACCAGTGATGTCCGGTCCGGAAGCTGCCGCGCAATGTACTCGGCAACCTCCTTCTTATCCTTTGACTCGTACATCACCCAGACAAGTGTGTCACCCTCATGAATTTCCTTGAGCGTTGTCCATTTAGCCATTGACTTCCGGAAATAGCTCTCAACTGCATCAATTGAGTCGTTAGTCACAAAGTTGTAAGAGGGCCCAAGCCCAGGAAAGGTATAGTCGCCATACCGGCCCAGCACCTTGGCACCGGGATAGATAAGCTCCTTGGGCAGCTGGGAGAGGTCAACATTCGGTCCCTCCTGAACCGGCGTGTTTCTTCGCCACTTCGCCCCTGGGGGCAGGGGCGGCACGCGGAACCTCCAATTTTTGCTGGTATCGGTTGATGTTGTGCTGGGCGTTGCGAAACGCTCCTCAGCCCCTCTGGTTGTGGCTTTTTCTTCGCTTGGCTCTGGAGGAAGCATGGTGGTGTCAACCTTTACCTTGGATTTGACCGGCGCCTTTTCCGGCCGGCCGCCGCAATTACTACCCAGCGAAGTTATGAACAGCACAATCGCCAAGAGTGCTACTAGGCTGCGCATATAAAAAATTATAATCTAGGCCTGACTCAATGTCAATGACGTCAGGACATCGCCCATGTCATTCCGGATGCAGCCGGGTAGTTCCTTATGCGTATCTAAATAGAGAAAATAAGGAGAGAGCGATTTCTCAACTCGCCCTTCCGGCTCGGTGAAATGACGGTTTTAGGGGGGCGGTTCGGACTCAGAATGAAGAAAGGAGGAAGAGGTCTCTAACCCGCAACCGCTCCCCAATTTTTCAGCGATGCTGTTGTCAGCTAACCATAGGATATAACAGAGGCTGGACCTTTTATGACTGAAGAGGAACCGAACTGGTCCTGTCAGGAGGGGAGTGACTCCCCTAGTGAGTTCCCATCCGAGCCCCGATTCGAAGCGGCTGGTAATATTCCAGCTAAGTTGTTGATTCAGCGCTGGATGGACCGGCGGGCCGAAATGAAGTTTGAGCCAACAGGCTAAGTCATGGCTCAGTAAGGGGCTGAGACTTCGGTCTACCGGCGGTTCCAGGCTGCAGGAAATATGGCTGATAAAATCCCGGCTCAGCCGGCTCCTCAATCAAAGGTTGAGTGGGGCGTCGAAATGAGGACTGAAGAGTCCCTTCCTTTTGGAATAACAGCCCTACCGGACTATCACCTTCCTCGGTTTGCCCAAGTCGGCATCTCGGCTGAACAGGAAGTAAACCCCTGAGACATCGGGCCGCCAACTGACCGTGCCGTCCGGACCGGGGTGAAGCCGGCCTTGAACCCTTCCTGAGCCGTCAATGACGACCATCGCCGGACCGGTCGCTGGGAGTTTCAGCTCCCTATTTTTGAGGGCGATAGTGGCTGGCAGCGGTTGGCAGCCGGTCGCGGCCCTTTGCCCGATTGCCGGTGGCCCCTGAACGATGGTGATGATGGTGTCAATCGGAACCTGGAAGAGAACATCCCGGCTTCGGTCGGGCCAGCGAATCACCAGAGAATCGATTCTCTCGTGCTGGCCCAGGCCGAAGTGCTGCCGGGCGAGGAAGACCGAGCCGTAGTGTTCACCCTGGTTGTGGAGGACCTCGCGCACCAGATGGAGCTCCCCGGCCCAGAGGTCAAGCCTTGCGCCAATCGCCGAGGTGTTGGGCCAGGCACCTTTCAGGTCAACCTCAAGCCAGTGGTTCTCGTTTCCGGAGTTGACCCAGAACTCGTAGTGGTAGGCGCTGCCGTCGTAGCGTGCCCAGAAGAGGTCAATTGCGCCGTCGTTGTTGAAGTCGGCCCAGATGCCGTAGTTGATGCGTTGCCTGGGACCGAGTCCGACCGAGTCGCTGACATCGGTGAAGTGGCAGTCGCCGTCGTTGCGGTAGAGGTAGAAATCGGGCCGGGGCGCGCCGTAGAGGTTGGTCCAGAGGAGGTCAACATCGCCGTCGTTGTCGAAGTCGGCACAGGAGGGGTTGGCACCAATCTCGGTGTTGCGCATCCCTGAGCCGGCAAAGCGGCAGGTGAAGTCCCAGTCGGGCGGGCCGTTATTTATCCAGAGGTGGCCGGTCGAGTCGCCGGGATAGCCGGCATGGTGGGTAATGGGTGTGAAGATGTCCAGATGGCCATCGTTGTTGTAGTCGGCGATTGCCGCGCCGATGTTGTGGCCGTAGTAGCCGCCGATGTAGAGGCCCTGGACGCCCTTCTCCTCGGCAACATCGGTGAAGGTCCCGTCGCCGTTGTTCTGCCAGAGGAGGTTGGGCTGGAGCCGATAGACCGAGACGAAGATGTCCACATCGCCGTCCTCGTCGAAGTCAAAGAGGCTCGCCCCGCGCGAGCAGTACCATGGGGTGGCGATGCCCGATGCCTCCGAGACATCGCTGAAGTGCTCGCCGGCCTCGCTGTGGAAGAGGTAGTCGGGCTTGCCCTGGGCCGAGTTGTAGGGCCATTCGTAGCTGGTGAGGAAGAAGTCGAGCCAGCCGTCGCCGTCGTAGTCGAGCCAGGCGGGGTCAACGAGGTCGCGGTCAAAGATGGTGTCGAGCCGGCCCAGGCCGAGCGATTCGGCGATGTTTCTCAGGGTGTAATGGGGCGGCCCTTCATTGCGATAGATTAGAATGAAGTTGGTATCGTAGGTGTTGCCGCCGTATTTCCGGTTGGTGACGCAGTCCGGGTCGCCATCACCGTCAAAGTCGGCCCAGTCCACCAGCTCGCTCTCAAAGATGCGGGTGGAGTCGAGCCGGGTGAAGTGGCTGCCGGTGCCGTCGTTCCGATAGACCACATAGGAGAAGAAGTCGAGCCAGCCGTCGCCGTCGTAGTCAACAAATGAGTTGTTGATGTAGCTGAACACCGTGTCAATCCCGAGCTCCTGCGGTGTCCGCAGGGTAAAGGTCACCTGGCCCATTGCCGACCCCAGAAAGGCCAGAAGCAGAAACAGTCTTATCTTTGCCATCGCCGGACTCCTTTTTCCGGCAAACATTAGCCGCAATCAGCCGTTTTGTCAAGCCTGTCACAAGCTTGACAGACTAACTACGAGATTGTAGGATTCTAAT
>JBDRUJ010000002.1:27608-35263 GCA_039801285.1 Caldifarciminota bacterium | reverse complement strand
GAGCGGAGCGACGAAGCAATCCCTCTGGCGAGCGCAGCGAAGCCATCACAGACTGCTGATGTTCGATAAGTGTCGGATAAAGTTTGACACATCTTGAGCAGGGAATATAATTTCAGCTGCGGCACGCTGGCAAATGTTTTTGATTTTACTCCTAGTGCTCGGGTTCATCAGCTACGGTCTTGCCGAATACTGGCTCCATCTGAAGAATCTAAGGCAAATCCCGATTCGGATTCAGGTCAATGGCACAAGGGGCAAGTCTTCGGTCACCCGGCTCATCGCCGCCGGACTGCGGGCCGGGGGCCTCCGGGTTGTCGCCAAAGTGACCGGCACGAGGCCAAGATTCATCGTTGGCGACAATGAGGAATACCCGGTTCGCCGGCTCGGTGGTGCCAATATCGCTGAGGAGCTGCGAATCGTCCGGCTAGCACGCCGCCATAACGCCCAGGCCCTGGTGATTGAATGCATGGCGCTCGTTCCCCAGTATCAATGGATAGAGAACCACCTGCTCATCAGACCGACCCACGGCGTAGTAACCAATGTCCGCGCCGACCATCTCGATGTGATGGGACCGACGGTCAAAGATGTTGCCCAGAGCCTTGCCAACACCGTTCCTTCGAAGGGTCACTTCTTTACCGCCGAACAGGGCAGTTATCAAGGCATATTGCGAACCCGGGCCGGTCCAAATGTCACGTTCACCGTAGCAACACCAGAGACCGTCAGCGATTCGGAGATGGCCGGCTTCAGCTATATTGAGCACAAAGACAACGTCGCCCTTGCCCTGTGCGTCTGCGAAAGCCTTGGTGTTCCAAGGAGAAAGGCACTTGAGGGGATGCAACGAAGCCAGCCCGACTTCGGGGTGATGCGCATCTATCAGATTTCCGAGTCCGACCGGCAACTGGAGGTCGTCTATACTATGGCTGCCAACGACCCGGACTCGATTCGCATGCTCTGGGATATGGTCGCCGCGCGCTGTCCTACGCGGCTGGTTCTTGTGAACTGCCGCAAGGACCGTGCCGACCGGTCACGACAGCTTGCCGAGCTAGTTGCCACCTTTCCCTGCGATGCGATAATCGCTACCGGTGCCCTGACCCCGGTCTTTCTTTCCCATGCCCGACTCCAAGGCATCCCCGCCGAAAAACTCATTGACCTTGGAGAGGAACTGGAGCCTTCGCTGGTGTTCCAAGAGGTCATGAAGCTGGTCAAGGAACGGACTTTGCTCTTCGCCACCGGTAACACCGTCGGTTATGGCGAACGGCTCATCAGCTACTTTGCCAGCCGGGCCACTGCTCAAGTCGGATATCAAGAACTGGTTGCCCTTTCATGATTATTGAGACCATCGGCCTCGGGATGCTGGCATCGTTCTTCATGACCGAGACCTTGGGCCTTGCGGCCGGCGGGATTGTTGTCCCCGGTTACTTTGCCCTGACCCTTCATCAGCCGCTCAGGATGGTGGTAACGCTGCTTGTCGCCGTTCTGGTGTGGCTAGTCACCAAGCTTCTATCACGGTTGATGCTCCTCTATGGCCGCCGGCTGCTGCTCTTGGCGGTGCTCCAGGGCTACCTGCTCGGCTACCTCACCCGGCTCATCTCTCCGCTTCACCTCAACTCCGGTCGGCTTGACCTTGATGTTATCGGTTATGTTATTCCTGGCCTTGTGGCCTACTGGATGAATCGGCAGGGCATTGTTGAAACCATCGCCACCCTGCTGTTTGCTGCAGTTATCACCCGCCTCGTAATTACCGCCATTTCCGGAGGGGCCTTCTAGTGCGCCGGCGTCAGGGTCGTGTCAATCGCTGGACGCTGGTCATCTTGGCACTATTGGCAATTGTCGCTTATCTCATTGAAGGTCGGACCATCCGGCTGCGTCGGGTGCGGAACTATGAACTGAAGCTTGCAGCTGCCCAACTGAGCAACCGGGCGTTTCAGGTGATAAAGCAGTTCCGCACCACACAGGAGATTCCTATTGACACTGTGAACGACCCCAACAAGACCGGACTGATTGGCCTCTACTCATCCCAGACCACCTATGGCCGGAGTGACCTGAGTGATGCCCTGACAACCACCAACCCCAACTTCAGCGCCGCACTTGTCGAAATGCTCCTTCAGGCCGGTCTCCGCCAAGGCGACACCATCGCCATAAGCTGGGATGGGACCTATCCGGCACTGAATATTCAGCTGCTGGCAGTTGTCCAGACGCTGCGCCTTGTCCCGCTTATCGTTACCGCTCAGAGTTCCGGGATGTGGGGGGCCAACTATCCGGGTCTTTCCTGGCTGAGGCTGGAAAGAGCGTTGATTGATGCCGGCCTGTGGAACTTCAGGAGCCGGCTGGCAACCCTTGGCGGAGAAACCGACGACGGCCGGGGTCTGGCTCCGACGGGCCGTGAAGAACTCGTGCAGGCTGCCGAATCGGCCGGTGTTGAATGCTTTGTGCCCCAAACGCTGGCTCAGGGTGTGAGAAGGCGGCTGGAACTCTTCGCCAACTGCCGGGCACTGGTTTCGGTAGGCACTCCGATTGCAAATCTTGGTGCACCGAATGTCCGGATTACCTCCAAGGTTCTGAAGAGAGTCTCGCCCAAAATCCCTGAGGCCGGTCTGATTGGGCAAATGTTGGAAAGACACATCCCGGTCATTCACATCGCCAACCCCAGTCAGGTTGCGGCTGACTACCGCCTGCCGATTGCGCCCGAACCGCTTCCTGAACCGGGCAAGGGGAGACTCTTTCTTGAAAAACGGTCGTCACCGGTTGTTGCTGCCATTCTGGCTATTCTGCTGCTGGTAGCACTCGCCGTGGTTGTCCGGTTCGATATTGAGTCCTACTTTGGTCATCGAGCCAACGACGAGGAAAAGGAGGCGGTATGAAGGTAAAAACCAACTTTTCGGCCATAATATTACTACTGATGCCCCAGTTTCTCATTGGGGCCGGTCTCCACCTCAGAACTGATAATCCCAAGGTCAATCTCAGCGTGTTGCGACGGGTCAATATCGAATACCGGCTTCTCACAAGGGATAATCCAATCGAGTTTGAAGTTACCCCAGTCGACTCCCCGGCCTCAGGGCGATGGCTGCGCATCTACACGCGGCTCTTATGGCCGGCTGGTGCGACCGGAACGAGACGGTATCGCCTCTCCCTCTGGGAGGGCGAAGTTGAGCGACCGGTTGAGTTCGAGACCCGGCTTTCGGCAACGAGCTATGGCCCTTCAGGCCATAAGGTAGGTGCCTGGCGCTCTTTCTTTGTTGAACTGCCCAGGGGAACCACGAGATACCGGCTGGTGACTGACGGACCCGAGACAATCGCGGTCCGGATTGCCTTTCAAGCTCCAAGACCATGGCAGGCGACGAAGATTACAGGCCAGCAGGAGCTTATTCTCGTCGAAGGCGGCTCAGAACAGCGCTACTATGAGTTCTTTCCCAAGGCACCGGTAAAGACAAAAGTCAGCGGGCCTTGCCGGGTCCGGGTTCGGTGCCGGCTGAACTACACCCCGGAGCTTACCGGAAACCAGAACTTTATCCTGACCGTCTCTGAGGGAGAAAAGGTGCTGGTCAAGAAGAACCTGAGAGTTGGCAGGTCAGAAACAGCCCGCTTCCGGAACCGGCCGGAACTGGTGCCTTCGACCGAAAGGCGGCTCCGGTTCGAGCTCTCAGGTGGCGAACACGAACTTACTATCATCCTGAGCGGCACCATTGCCAAAAGTGGGGCAGTTGCGCTTGAGGTTCTGCCCAATGAGAAGTTCGAGTAGGGTGAAAGTCCTTTTCTGCCTTTTTGCGGCTGTCGCCTTTGGTTATTCCAGTCTCAGCTCCTCGTTCCAGCTCTCCTGCACCTATGACGACAACCCATTCCTCCTCTCGCCCGGGGACCGGAGTGCCTTTCTCCATTCGGTCAATCCGGAACGATTTCCCTATAGCACCCTTGATGACCTAGATGTGATGTTGGCTGGCGGACTGTCCTGGAGCTATTCTGAGCAAGGCAACATCGACCTGAAGCTGAGGGCCCACCAGTTCCTTGCAAACTGGGAGAAGAGCTATTCGGTATCAACTCTGACTCTGGAATACGGAACCGCTCTCTTTGGTGACCTCGGACTGAGCTGGACCTGGCTGCCGAGTTATCTGATTCGCTACTATCGGAATCCCGGTTCCGGGACTGACTATATCCCCTGCCGCTTTGCCGAACACCTGACAACCCTTGAGCTCAAAAAGCGGCTCGGCCCTATGGAGTTCACCCCATTCTACCGGTTTGAACTGGACGACTACATCGCTGACTTCAACCACTACGACACCAAGGCACACCGGCCGGGAATCGCGACAAAATGGCGACCGGTTCCTAATCTGAGAATTGATGCCGGCTATGAGTTCAAGCTCGCTCAGGCACAGGGTCCGGTTCCGGACCTATCTTACCATCAGCATCAACTTGATGCTGCTATCCTGAGCTGGCCATCAAAGCTGCGCCGGCTCGGATTTCGGGCTGGGTTCGGGTTTGAACAGCGGACGTATACAACCCGTAACTCACCAGAAATCGACCCGGAACATGTTGACCGGCAGGACAGAACCGAGCGAATCTCGCTGGAACTTCGCTATCGTTTGCGACAGATTGTTCTAGCAGCCGATTACTCCTTGGAATGGCGTGAGGTGAAAAGTCCCTACCGGCCCCAGATTGAGGAGGTCAAGGACTACCGCCAGAACCGTATCGGTTTGAGCATAACCCTCAACTCCGGGAGGTGGAGGAAATGATAAACCGCAAAGTCAGATTCCTCACCTTTCTTCCGTCGTTCGGCACCATCCGTCTGTCATTCCGGGCGAAGTCGAGGAATCCCTTATCCTCGGGAGAGGGTGATTTCTCCGCTCGCCCTTCGGGCTCGGTCGAAATGACCCCCATCTCATTCATCACTATGCGCTGCTCACTGCTCTTCTTCCTTATTTTGTTCACCTGTCAGCGCCCGGTCCCGGCACCGAAACACTTCCGAATCGTTGGCCATATCACGACAACCGGCTATCCCCATGATGTCGCAGTTCAAAATGGCCGCGCCTATGTTGCCGATGGCCAGGCCGGACTGGCAGTTTTTGCCATCTCGATACCGGAGTCGGTCGCATTTCTGGGCTCAATCATGGACTCGCTCAATGAGGCATGGGGTGTGGCTGTTGCCGACAGTTTCGCCTATGTCGCCTATGGCAACAAGGAGCTGATGATTGTTGACATCCGCAGGCCCGACAGCCTGAAGGTGGCAGGGGTGCTTGAGTATCCCCAGCCGGCCTATGGCCTTGACATCGCGGTCCGGGATTCAATGGCCTATATCGCTGCCAGCTCCCAGTTCATCGCAGTCAATGTCGCCGACCCGTATCATCCCAATCTCATCTTCCAGGATTATTATCCGCACAGCTGCCGCGGGATTGCCCTGGCCGGAGGTTATGGGTATCTCGTCTGTGAACAGCTCGGCCTTACCTGCTGGCGCCTTGACACCTTCCCCCCGCAACAGGTCGGAAGCATGGATACGCCAGGAAATGCCCGGTCAGTTGCGGTCCAGGAAAATCATGCCTTTATCGCCGATGGCAGAAATGGCCTGGTGGTAGCTGACATCTCCAACCCCTTCCGACCAACCCAGGTATCAGGCATCGGGCTTCCCGGCTACGCCAATGGAATTGCCCTTAGGGAGACCCTCGCCTTCATCTGCTGCCGTGATGCCGGAATGGCGATTGTCAACATCGCCCATCCGGAAAGCCCCTCACTTGTTGAAAGGGTTCAGACACCCTATGCCATTGGGGTGTGTGCTGCTGGCCAGTTCATCTATCTCTGTGACCGCGACCTGGGTCTGGTAGTCGTCAAACAGGAGTAACTGATGGCAATCGGTGCAGGATTATTGCTGATTTTTTCTGGACTGACCGGTTGGACAACCGGTCCGGTTGAGATTCGGCTGATGCCCGACCAAGAACTTTTGACCGCGGCTGAGTCGGTTGGTGCCCATGCCTTTCTAGTGCCGGCACCGCAGGGAGAGCTGCCCGCTGTTGAAACCGAAGGCAATGAAGGAACTGCCTTCTGGTTCGGCTCGCCGGTCAGGGTTGCCGGTCTGGACATGGTCCCGCTGATTCTTCCCGAAATTGACCAAACCAGGGAACTGCGTCTCAGATACCAAACATCAATCCCTAAAGGCAAAACCGCAATGGTGCAACATCTGCTCCAGGGCCTCTTGGCTAGCGAAGATGGCACCAATTCCCTCCTGGGTTATCTGATTATCGTTCCGGATGACTTCTACAACAATATCCTGCCGCTCGCCGAATGGAAGCGGCGCAAGGGCTTTGAAGTCTGGGTGAAAAAGACCTCAGAGACTGGGACCCAGCCCAGTCAGATTCGTGACTACATCCGGAACGCCTACAACACCTGGACACCAGCTCCAAGCTATGTCCTTCTGGTTGGAGCCGTAAACAAAATTCCGGCATTCCTCACTCCGGGCACATCCTGTGTCACCGACCACATCTATGCCTGTGTCGATGGCAGCGACTATTTCCCGGACCTGTTCGTCGGCCGGCTGCCGGCGGCCAACACATCGGAGCTTGATGCAATGGTCGCCAAGATTCTTGGTTATGAGCAGGCCCCTGATATCAGCGACACCACCTGGTTCCGCCGTGCCCTGATGGTTGGCACAAGCTATCAGGAGGGCGGCTCACCGGCCGTAACCGCGCTGGTCACCCTCCGCTGGATTCGGGAGCTGCTTCTGGAAAGGGGCTATGCCCGCGTTGACACAGTTTTCTATCCGCCAACTCTTTCCGGCCGGGGCCCGGTTGACAGTGCGGTCAATCGCGGTGTGCTCTTTGTGAACGGCCGGGGCTGGGGCAACTCCTCAGGCTGGGGCTACCCTCAGTTCTTTATCAGCGATGTCAACAACCTAGCCAACGGCTGGAAACTGCCGGTGGTCACAAGCATCTACTGCGGAACCGGCAACTTTCAAGCCAACCCCTGCTTTGGCGAAGCCTGGCTCCGCGCCGGAACACCCTCAAGCCCCAAGGGCGGAGTTGCCTTCTGGGGCAGCTCCTACACCGGCACATCAACCCGCTGGAACAACTGCATGGATTACGGCATCTACCGTGCCATCTTCGACCGCCAAGTCACAACCCTTGGTCCGGCCATGTTCTCCGGAAAGCTGGAGCTCCTCAGTAACTTTCCCATGCCCTATGACACCTTTGACCTGAGGCTCTACTTCCATGTCTATAACCTCCTTGGCGACCCGGCAATGGAGATGTGGACTACCGTTCCCAGACAGCTTGCCGTCTCCTATCCGGCCACAATATCGCTCGGCACAAGCTATTTTGAAGTGATGGTGACCGACGGCCATAACAATCCGGTTGCCAATGCCTCAGTCTGTCTCTATAAAGAGAATGAGCTGCACACTCTCGCCACCACCAGCCGCCAGGGGCTTGCCCGTTTCACCATCGCCCCGACTTCTGGCGGAAATATGTTCGTAACCGTTACCGGGCCCAATCTGCTACCCCATCTCGGTCAGACCACGGTTCAAAGCGAGCCGGTCTTCGTCGGTCATCTGAGCCATTCGCCTACAACCGCCGGTCCCGGTTCCAGTGTCTCCCTGACCGTCACCCTGAAGAACTTCGGCTCAGGCGAGACCGCAACCGGTGTCAGTGCCATCCGGCGCAGCCTTGACAGTCTGGCGCCTG
>JBDRUJ010000002.1:19023-27598 GCA_039801285.1 Caldifarciminota bacterium | reverse complement strand
CGATTCACTTCGGAGCTACGCCGATATGGCACCGGGCGAGAGCCACACCGCCGCACCGTTTGGTCTGACCATCGCACCAGGCTGCACCAGTGGCCATATTATTCCATTTCTGGTCATGGTAACCTCTCAGCAGGGCACTTGGCAGTCCGGTTTTGAACTAATGGTCAGAGGTCCGACAATGCGGGTGACCGGTTGGACTGTCCATGATGCCAATGGTCGGCTTGACCCTGATGAGGAAACCGAGATTTCAGTCACGGTCTCCAACAGCGGTGACAGCACCGCAAGTGCGATGAACGGAGTCCTGAGGTCTTTGAACCCCTTTGCGATTGCGGTTCTCGACTCCCTGGGTAGCTTCGGCGACATCGGGCCAGGAGAGACACTAGCCAATATCCTCGACCGGTTCCGGGTGAGGGTAGCCCCTGGCATTGGTGCGGGTCGGCGCTTCAGTCTCAGACTGGTGATGAGGGGCACCGACGGTTATGAGTTCGTCCATGACTTTCCGGTGACAATCGGCGCGCCAGGCACCAGCGCGCCTCTCGGGCCTGACCATTACGGTTACTATGCCTACGACAACACCGATGTCGGCTATCCTGAGAGACCCGACTTCTCCTGGGTTGAGATTGACCCAAGTCAGGGCGGCTCAGGGACAATGGTTCAAATTGGCAATGACCGGGCTGTGCCGGTTGACCTGCCCTTTACCTTTTGGTTCTATGGACAGAGTTATAATACCATCTCGGTCTGCGACAATGGTTATGTGGCTTTGGGCAGCACCTGGCTTGGCGACCCCTACAACTGGCGAATCCCGTCGGCAAACGGCCCGGACGGCATTATTGCCCCGTTCTGGGACGACTTCCGGTGCGACACCCTTGGTGCTCACGGCGTCTTCTATTATCACGACGCTCCCAACCACCGGTTTATCGTTGAATGGAGCTCATGCCGTCATGTCCATGGCTTTCGAACCCCTGAGATAGCCGAACCCCAGACATTTGAGCTGATTATCTATGACCCCTCATTCCATCCGACCAGGACTGGCGACGGCCCGATATTGTTCCAATACCTGGTGGTTCAAAATGACGACAGCCAGCCCGGCGACGCTCATAACTTTGCTACGGTCGGCATCCAGAACCCTGACCACAGCGACGGCCTGGAATACACCTTTGCCGGCAGATACCCAGTTGCCGCGGCACCCCTTGACAATGGCCGGGCAATCAGATTCACTACCAACCCGCCCGACACCTTCACACCTTTGGCTGACAGCCCACAGCTGAGCGCCAACAGTCTGCGGTTCACAGCCTGGCCCAATCCGGCTCGTCAGATTGTTCATCTGGCTCTAGGGCTACCCGGTCACTTGAGGACTCCTGCTACCAGGGTCAGGATATTTGATGTCCAGGGCCGGGAGGTCGCATCAGCCACTATAACAGGGACGAAAGGCACCTGGGATTTGAAGGACCGGCGGGGACGCCGGGTGCCGGCTGGTGTCTACCAGATGGCTTTGACACCATCCCATGGGAAAGATATGATATTTACTAGGATTATCGTCCTGAAATAAACTAAGGAGACCTATGAGGTTCACAGTTATTTTTGCCTCTCTGACTTTGGCTGCATTGCCAGCAGCCGGCTATATCTATCACGGTGTTGCGGTAGCGCCTGACGGCAACAATGCCTGGGTTGTGCCGATTGACTCAATCGTCGTCTATCACACAACCGATTTCGGCGACTCATGGACCGGTTCCGTCCCCTTTACCGAGCGCTGGTTCTTTGATGTCTTCTTTCTTGATGAGATGCGGGGCTGGATATGCGGCATGGCCGGTTATATTGCCTACAGCTCTGATGGTGGTGCGACCTGGCAGAGGGTCTGTCTTGGCGGCCCAAAGCATGCGGCACGGATTCGGATGGTTGACGACCAGTTCGGCTGGGCCGCGGGCGGCGACCTGGTTCAGCTCCGCACAACTGATGGCGGCCAGACCTGGGAGCAAATCTTTCTTCTCATCCCACCCTTTCCCGCTCGTGACACCGCCGAGTTCAATGGTGTCTGGTTTGTGGACCATCAGTACGGCTGGCTGGTCGGTGGCCACTGGCCCCAGTTCGACTCGGCATCAGGTGACACTCTGTTCACCGGCGGCCAGGGCATCATCGCCAGGAACCGTGAGGGTGGCCGGGACTCTGCTTGGACTGTCCAGCGGTTTGACACGGTGTTCGACTTCTATGATGTCTACTTTGCCGACACTCTTCACGGCTGGGTCTGTGGCGGCAGCGACCGGACACTGCGGGGCGTCATCCTTCACACCACCGACGGCGGCCAGACCTGGACTGAGCAGCCGATTCCGAGCGGAGCAGGTTTTCTCCGGGCGATGAGGTTCACAAGTCCGGCCTGCGGCTGGGTGTGTGGCCGGAATGGGACAATTCTCCATACAACTAATGGTGGTCAGACCTGGATAAACCAGAACAGCGGCATTGACACAACCCTCTTTGACATTGACTTTGCCGACTCCCTGCGGGGCATGGTTGCCGGCAACTCGGTTGTCCTCTTCACTACTGACGGCGGCCAGACCTGGCGCAGGACCCTGGGGCTGGCTGAATCAAGGCCGACTCTCCACTTCCCGAACAACCGACTCCAAATAACAGTCGGCCGTAATCCCAACGCCCAGGGCGTGCTCTTCCGGCTGACTGGAGTTGAAGGCAGTTATGCCATCCCCATTTACGACGCTGCCGGATGTCATGTCCGGACTATCCCTGGTTACAGCAGAAAAGACAGAACCACTGTGTCGTGGGATGGCCTCAACCAATATGGCCAACGGGTAAGTCCGGGACTCTATCTTGCCCGACTTCAGAGCAGTGCGGGCACAGCAACCGTCAAGTTCACCTATCTCCCACCAGAGAATTAGGAGCACAGATGGCAACAGCACCTCGCCGAGTTCTGAAGGGTTGTCATTTCGACCGAGCCTGCAAGGGCGAGCGGAGAAATCCCGCTCTCCTGAGAATAAGTGATTCCTCGACTACGCTCGGAATGACAAAAATAGCAAAGCAGATTGCAAGGTTGGTTCTGTTGGTTCTGATTGGCACAGCTCTGGCCGAGCAGGGTGCCCGTTATCTCATCATCTCGGCCGACAGTTACACGGGCATTGTCCAGCCTCTTGCCGAATGGAAAACCAGAAAGGGCTGTCTGGCAAAGATAGTGCCCGTCTCCCAGATTGGTGCCACACCCAGTCAAATCCAGAGCTACATCAGAAATGCCTACAACACCTGGCCGGTGCGGCCCGAGTTCGTCCTGCTTGTCGGCAGCCCGGAGTCCATCCCGGCCTATGGGAATAATACCGACTGCTACTACGGTGACATGACCGGCGACTACAAGATGGAAATCCCGGTTGGCCGCTTCTTCGCCAGAAATACCCGGGAGTGCAGCACACTGGTTGCTAAAAACCTGGCATATGAGAATCCGGATATGAGCGACACAACCTGGTTTCTCAAGGGCACAACAACGGTGAACGAGGACCAGCCGCCCGACCAGTACTATCAGGCTGACTCCAGGCTGGCGCGTCAGTTCTGGCAGGCAGCCGGCTACACCCTCTGCGAGTCGCTCTCCGACATTCAGGGCCATAACTCAAGCCATGTGAATGCCGCAGCCAGTGACGGCCGGACATTCATCACCCATCGGGGTCAGGCAGTCGGAACCTGGTGGCCGCCGTTCAACAACATCACACCAAATACCTGGAACAACGGGGTCAAGATGCCGGTTGTTGTTGTCGGCTCCTGTGCCACTGTCACGCTCTATCCTGGCGAGTCAATGTACGGTGACCAGTTTGTCCGGGCCGGCACACCTCAGGCGCTCGGCGGCGCCATCGCCTACTTCGGGACTACCCATACCGGCTCTCACATCTCCAGCTATCGCAGCGCCTGCTTTCGGGGCTTCTTCACCGCAATCTTCGCCGACGGGGTTGACCGGCTCGGCCCGGCAACCATCCGCGGCCGGTTCTGGGTTGATTCGCTCTTCCACGACCAGACCTATTATCAGGAGTGGAACCTCTTGGGCGACCCGGAGCTTCTGGTCTGGACCGGCATCCCGGCCAAAGCCGATGTCCAGTTTGACTCGGTAATTCCCCTGGCACCGCAGACATTCACCGTCACCGTCTCCAGACAGGGAGAGCCACTTCCCGGCCGTCAGGTCTGTCTCTGGATGGACAGCGTGGTCTATGCTTGGGGAATGACCGATGCGAACGGCCAGGTGCATCTTGACATCAACCCGACCCATGACGGCGAGATGAGTGTCACCGTCACCGGCCGTAACACCAGGCCCTTTCTCGGAAGATGCCGGGTTGTGCCCAACAACGCCGCCTACCTGATTCTGGCCGGCACAACCATTGACGACTATCAGGGCAACCACGATGGCATCATAAATCCAGGGGAAAGGGCAAGACTCTTCTGCAACCTCCATAACCTCGGTCAGCTTCCGGCAAATGGCGTCACCGCGCTTTTGCGCCTGAACGACCCGCTTGCCGTTCTTTCGGACAGCACCGCCTCCTATGGCGACATCCTGCCCGAAAGCACAAGAACCGGCGACGGATTTGAGATGCTGATTGATACCATGGCGCTTGAGGGCCACACGCTCAACGGACTGCTCAAGGTCCGGGATGCCGCGGCCGACTCATGGAGCATTGCGGTTCGTCTTATGGTAAGGGCGGGTAAAATCCGGCTGACAGCGGCAACCTTTTTTGACTCGCCACCTGGTGGCAATGGCAATGGCCGACTCGGAAGAAACGAAAGTGGCCGGCTCCAGCTGGCGCTGGTCAACTCCGGTGGCGGAGCTCTGGCATCGGTCTTGGCAGTTCTTGAAGCCCTTGACACCAATGTCGTCATCGGCGACTCGACCGCCTATTATGGCACGATGGCATCAGGCCAATCCCGAAGCGGCGCATTTGACCAGTTTGCACTCTCGGCCGGACCGGGCCTGCCCAGAAACCAGAACGTCCGTTTCCGGGTCCGGCTTATGGCTGATGGCGGCACCTATCACTATCAGGAGACACTCAGTTTTGAGCTTCAAGGTGAAGAGGGAACTACCACTGAGCCGACCGGGCCTGACGCCTACGGCTACTGGTGCTATGACAACACCGACACCTTCTCCGGCCGGGCACCGGTCTATAACTGGATTGAACTTGCGCCACCCGGGCCCGGTCAGGTCATCCCGGTCGCCTCAGACTCTGATGCCGGGACCATCACCATTCCCATCCCCTTTCCGTTCAAGTTCTACGGCATAACCGACCAGTTCCTGTCGGTCTGCTCCAACGGCTTTCTTGCCCTGGGCTACACCACCTACCGGTCCGGTTACAACCGGCCGATTCCCGACACTGCCGGCCCGCCCCTGATGATTGCACCATTCTGGGATGACCTCAATCCCAATGAGGCACGCGGCTACAACGGCACCGCCTACCAGTTCTACGACACCGCAAATCACCGCTTTATTGTCGAATTCAAGGACTTTTCCCATAACTACGCACCATCAATCCGGGAGAGCTTTGAAGCCATCTTCTACGACCCGGTCTGGTTCCCGACACCGACCGGCGATGGCGAGATTATCTTTCAATATAGCCGGGTCTCCAACAACTCAAGCTGCACCGTCGGAATCGAAGACAACACCGAAACCAGGGGCATCCAGTTCCTCTATAATAACATCTATGACCAGACCGCGGCCTGGCTCGACCCGGGCAGGGCATTGAAGTTCACAACCTGGCCGCCGCTCGGCAACGTATCACCCTGGCTGACTCTGGAAAGATTTGCGGTTTCGGACAGCCTTTATGGCAATGGCAACGGCCTCTGGGAGGCAGGAGAAAGCCTGCAGATTGTTGCCACGATTCGCAACCGCGGCCGCTATGACGCCCTCGCCACATCCATCCTGCTCCGCAATATTGACAACGACGGAACGGTCCACGACTCGGTTGCCGGTTTGGGCACAATCCCACCAGGAGCCGTGACCAGCAATTCAAACCATCCCTTCCTCTGCGAGGTGAACGACATTCCGGCCGACTCCATGCTCGACCTCTGCATTGTTGCCACTGCCAATAACTACGTCACAACACTGAACTTCACAGTTCCCCTATGGGGTGTTACCGGAATCCAGTCCCAAATGCCGGCTCTGACTCAAGCCACCCGACTTGAGCCAATCCGGCCCAATCCCCTCACCAGAACCGGCCATGTCCGATTCAGCCTTGCCCATGCCGCAGTCATTGACCTTGCCCTCTTTGACATCACCGGCCGTCGAGTTGTAACCCTTGCAAAAGGCAACTTCGCCCCCGGAAGATATGAGATGGCAGTTATGGCGAATGCTCTGAACCAGGGCCTCTACTTCTGCCGGCTGAGCGTCAATGGAACAGAAACCGAGAAGGCAATGGTTCAGAAGCTTCTGATAATCCACTAGCTCACGAGATTTCTAACCGACCCCATCGCGACCCGAACAGTCACCACAGTTTTGAGATGCCTAATTACCGCTGAGCTGAACCCAGAACTAGCCAGTCGGCTCAAATGCCATCTGTCCCTGCAACTGAAATCTGGCCTCAGGTTCAGGATTTACAGGAACTTGTTCTGCCAACTTACAATCAGACTCAACTCAGTATTATAACCCCATGTAAGTTCGGCACTTAGTTTTGGATTTGCCTCTCAGGTCTCCTCAGAACTGAAAACCGGACTTGACTCCGAAGTCACTTGGGAAGTGATTCCCCAGATACCATCCCTTTCTATAACTCTTGTGATATCAAAATGTTAGTTTGTATGCCTAAGGTATAACAACCTTCCCCATCATGGCAGAACCGGCACCGGAAGCCAGTCGGCAGAAGTAGGCACCTGATGATAAGGAATTGAGGGCAATGGCAATAGATTTGCCTGTGCCGATGCCCTGCACCGGCTCGAGGACTTGCCGGCCGCAGGCATCAAAGAGGTTCAATGAGTAGTGCTGGCCTAGGGGCACAACAAGTTCCAGTTTACCGATGGTGCTGGTACGGATTGGTTGAGGCCTGGGCTTTAGGTCTTTTCTTTCCGAGACCGCGGGACCGGTAAGACCGGAGAAACAGTAGAGGTGGTCAACCTGGTTGCCCTGGTCCTGAAGTCCCACAAGCACATCAGAGACACCGTCGCCGTTCATATCCGGAACACCCGTTACATCATAGACCCGCTCATTGAAGTTGTAGAACCAGAGGGCTTGACCGGTAGCACCGTCAAAGACCTTGACCGAGCGGCCGTTGACCGCTCCCGCTACGATTTCGGGCAGACCGTCGCCGGTAACGTCAGCTAGGGTGTCAACCGGCCAGGCATCCTGGCCTATCGGGCCGGTCCAGATGATAGAGCCATCAGCTCCAGAAAGGAGATAGACCGAGCTGTTCCAGGACCCGGCCGCCACATCCCAGATTGAGTCGCCATTGATGTCGCGAACCGGCACAACCTCCATCACGACACTGCCGATATCGGTAGCCCAGATGAAGGAGCCGTTTGAGCCCTCAAGACAGAAGACCGAATCAGACCAGCCACCGCCGAGACAGTCATTGGTGCCCGAATGATTGACATCAGGGATACGCTCAATGTCCTGAAAGTCACCCAGGCAACTTCTCTTCCAAATCGGAGAGCCGGTGAGACCGGAGAGACAGTAGGCGGTGTCGTTGATTGAGTTGCCGCCAGCTCCAAGCAGGACATCCGGGATAGAGTCGGAGTTGATGTCGTCAAAGGGTGCGATAGCCATTGCCGCATCACTTGGTAGCCGATAGAACCAGATTTCCGCTCCGGTTCTGCCGGAGACGAGCACACCAGCGCCCGGGACGCCTGATGTTGTCCCAGCGGCTCCCAGAACATCTGGGACTGAATCGCCATCAATGTCAGCGAAGCTGCGTACACAATAGACCCACCCCCAGTTCTGGCCCCTTGTGTAGCGCCAGAGGGTATCGCCGGTCCGGCCGCTCAGGGCGATAACCGACCGGCCTGCTCCGGTGTAGCCGCCGACAGTCCCGATGAGCACATCGGCATAGCCGTCATGATTCAGGTCGGGCGAGCAGTCCAGGTTCTTATTGCCCCAGGTGCCATAGGCGGTGCGATTGACCCAGATTGTGTCGCCGGTCGGGCCGGAAAGACAGTAGACCTTGCGCGGGTCCGGAGTCGTCGCTCCATAGTAGATGACTGCTACCGCCTCCGGCAGGGAGTCACCGCTCACATCCGGAATAGCACCGGTGCAGTAGATGCCATTCGGCGCAGGAAATGACCAGATGACATCGCCCTGGGGCTGGGCTGATGCGGAACTCAGGCAGCTGATAAGACTGACGAAAAGAACAGAAACCGGTTTTCTCATACTTTAGTTGTAGTCCCAAACCGGCATTTGTCAAGCAGGACAAAAACAGCTGCCGCCGGCCTTAGCCGGCGGCACGAGCAATTTGCGAGATTAGTGTGTCTTGAGCAGCTTGACTCTGGCGAGCAAAACTCCAGAGCGGTCTGAAAGAACCGCATGATAGACACCGGCCCTCACCTCACTGCCCGATGCGTCATAGCCGTCCCAGACCAGTTCGGCAGAGTGGAGTTGAGTTGTCCACACAGTCCGACCGGTGGC
>JBDRUJ010000002.1:0-19013 GCA_039801285.1 Caldifarciminota bacterium | reverse complement strand
ATCTGGCAAACCAGCACTTGGGGAGAAGCGGACCGACCTGGTGAAGACCACCGGTGCGGCGCTCAGCCCCGATAAAATAATCGCCCCCGGGTTCGGCTCGGTAATGGCCACTTGGGTGACCGGGACTTGGGTGTCGTAAGGATAAAGGTTATGACCGGTGACAACCAGCCGCAACTGGCCGGTATCCTGCGGATTGATGTCAAGAATGATGGAACCCTGATTGTCGGTGTAGCCATAGGCATAGACTGTGGTATCCATTGAGACGCAGACCAGCGCACCGGCAAACGGCGCGCCCCGGAGAGAGACCGTTACCGGAAATTGCTGCGGTCCTGGCTGGATTGCCGCCGGATGTTCGATATCGGGATGCCGCGGGGTGTCGGTCCAGATGTCAAGCTCCGGGTCGCCGAGCAGGTTGAAGCCGCGATACTCGGCGACATCAGCAAACACCTGATAGAGTGAATCCTTGGCCCGAATGATAGCTCGGCCCAGCTTATAATTCTGTTCCTGGAACAGCGCCTTGAAGAAGGCACGAGCAACTGTGCTGCGCTTGCGGACCGTTGTTGTCCCCGATTGGAGGGAGTGGGTGTTGCCGAAGAATGCCACCGCCCCCCGCAGGTTGGCAACGGTCCCGGTCTTGACCCAGGCATCGCCCACCATTGATTCACCCGGTGCCAGGGTCATCGTTTCACAGGTTATGGAGAGAATAATCGGCAGCTTATTGCCGTTGTTGGTCAGTGCCGGGTTCACGGCAAATGGTTGATACCAGTTGCCAACACCGCTCCCCCGGTAAAGGACCATTGCCGTGCCACTGGTTACTGAATTGACGACACTGGTCGCGGTATGGCCGCGGAGCTTGGAGAGCGAATCACAGGACTTGAAGTTATTTGCTCCGGCCAGGGTAGCGGCAATCCGGACATCGTTCCAATAGATTGTGTCGTCCGGGTCCTCGTTTTCATTCACCACGGTAGTAAGCCGACGCATCCAGAGGCTGTCGGTAAGGTCCGGGGTTTTCTCGTAGGCCAGGGTCTTGGCAACCATCACATCGCACTGAGCGGTGGAACGGCAGGGAAAGCGTCCAACCGGTAGTTCCACGTGAAGGTCTCCGGTCATATCACCGTAAATGTTGTCCGAAGTATATGAACCGCCGTGTTGGATTACATAGTAACGCGCCGGAAGGTCCCAGGGTGAACCGACAAGCAGAATATATTCCGGCCGCACCGGCCAAGTATTATAGGCATTCCGGATATAGTTCTTGATTGCGGTGGTGTCGTAGCCAATCTGGGAAAGCCTTGTCACCTTGCACATCATGCCCTTCGCATGCTTCCATTGCGCAAGAGGCTGAATGGACTGATAGTAATTGTCATGGGTGATGATAAGATATCGGGCACCGTTTTCGGCAAAGGCTATAGCAAGACCGAGCAAGACCACTGCACCACACACTCTCTTCATCAAGACCTCCTAGAATAAAATTTGATTATTACTCCACAGAAACCGACCAGCGGGTTGTGTTGGCACCTCAACCGGATAATGGCGAGCCAGGCTGAGCATCGAATAATATTAGTCTCTCCAATATGGGTGTCAAGCAATACGAAGCAGCGGAGAAAGGCATAGCAAAGAGAAAATTGCAGAGTGCAAAAGAAGAGTATACCGTCAGGATTCTAACCGGCGATTCGCTCCTGACAGGTGATGCCGAGCCTAGAGAGCTCAGCGAGCACCGGCAGATATATTTCCGGCATCACCGGAATCTGAACGCCGGTCAGCCGGATGCGTCCCTCAAGAATCAGCCGGACAGCGATTGCTGCCGGCAGGCTGACGGTCCTTGCCATTGCCGAATCGCCCGCAGGCTCGCCAAAGCTGACCAGAGTTGAGAATCGCCGCTCCCTGGGCCGGTCCGGATATTCGACCTCAAACTCATGGTGCAGGACAATCATATCCCTTTCACCTGGTTTGTAGGACATCTTCTCAAACATCAGCTTGGCAAGGACATCAACATCAGCGCCCTGCTCCAGACCGATGGGCCTTTCCTCGAAAAGCCCCAGCCAGGCAAGCCGCTCAAGGACCGGATGGTCGCGGCTCAGTCCGAGCCTTGCCGCACATTCGCTGCGCAAGTCACCGCTACCAGGGGCAAAGCGGCGCAGCCATCGGGCATAGGTCATATCTTTCAGGCCGGTTCTAACCGTGTCATCCCTGATAAGACCCAGGTCAATTATCGCCTTCATCGTCTCGCACCAGCCCGGATTGCGCAGTGTCCCGCGCAGCATCGTCCTGACTCCATCAAGGCGATAGGTCGCGATATAAGGCAGGGAGTTGCGATTGGGATAGGCCTCGAACCGGCCTGCGCCCTCGACCGTAACCGGCCAGCGATGATTGAAGAGCTCCTGAGCCGGCACGACAACCTCCTTACCTTCCTTCAGATAGCGTGCCTCATTCCTGCCGGCAAGAAGCACCCCTCTCGGACTCCAAGAAAACTTGTAACCGAACGGATTGTCGTTAGCCTCAGGTGCCGGCAGCCCGCCGCAATAGGAAACAAAACCGGTTACCTGCCCACCCTTCTGCCGGACATCATCAATCACCTTCATTGCCGACATGTGGTCAATGCCCGGGTCAAGCCCAATCTCATTCAGAAACAGAACACCGGCAGCCCGGGCCGGGCCGTCAAGTTGCCGCATCCCTTCACTCACATAGGATGTGGTGACGAGATGCTTCTTCAGCTCAAGGCAGTGCCGGGCAACAACCAGATGCAAGGTCCAGGGCAGGAGGCTCACCACCAGGTTGCTGTCAGCAATCAACCTCCGCAATGCCGCCTCATCTTCAGCAAGAAGTCCCAGTGCCGTTCCCCTGGGATGGCTCTGAACCAACTCCTCTGCCTTACTCTTTGTCCTGCTGGCAACCACTACCCGGAAATCGGGCAATTCCAGAAGGTGCCTGACCATCGGCCTAGAAACCAGTCCGGCACCAAGAACCAGAACCGTCTTCATCGCGCCCCCTTTCGGTCAGAGTGCAGGAATCTCTCAATGAACTCAAAATCGGGTGTCAGCCTGCCCCGATGGAGAATCAGAGCCCGCAGGAGCTCACCGGGCAGACCAAGCTGGTCAAGTGAAAGACTAAAATCGGTCTGGGCCAAGGCTGGAACAAACGGTAAAAGAGCCCGGCCAAACTCCTGCGAGGCATCAACCGGCAGTTCGCAGGGCAGATTATCAACCGCCAGAATCACCGGGCCGTTTCCTTCAATTCCGTCAAGGGCAATATCGGTAACCGGGTCATAGACAAACACCGGCGCACCCGGATTTGTGGCCTTGACCGTTGCCTCGATTGCGCCTTCGATATCACAAGAGATATCACCGATGACCATAAGCTTCGGTTTTCTTCCCGATTCATAGGCCTGACGGAGCCAGCTCTTGGTAACCAGCCTGGGATATTTTGCCTCCCAGTAGATACAGTTCACCAGCACGGTCAAATAAGGCAGGAACCGCTCAAACTGGGACCGGTAGCGCTCCGGGTGCTGGTAATACTCTTGTAGATTGAAAACCCTTCCGGCCTGAATCGGAGTTACCGTATGCTCCTCTCGGAAGGTGACCCGATAAACTGTCTTTCGACTTGCCGAACTAGCCAGACCGAACAGCTCCTCGGGCTGGATTTCCTCTGCACCAAGCGCATCGAGAATCTCAAACACTCCCTTGGCTACATTCCCATAGCCAGCAACTCCTATCACCAGAGGTACCACATCTTCCGGCAACCCCTCCTCCCTGATTTCCCTGCCGGTTTCAGCCAACTCCCCCTTCGCTTCCGCTAAATCCTTATACGCTAGTGCACCTTTCACCTTCCCCAGCGGCGTCTTTTTCCCTTCAAATTCCAGCCTCCTGCCCAGGGCGGCCAATGTATCAATCATCCCGGCGAGACCGGCAAACCGGCCGAAAAAAACCAGCCGCCTTCCAGAATCATCGGT
Organism: Caldifarciminota bacterium; assembly: GCA_039801285.1. Classification (GTDB taxonomy): domain Bacteria; phylum Hydrothermota; class Tepidihabitantia; order Tepidihabitantales; family Tepidihabitantaceae; genus JBDRUJ01. The sequence goes on along the minus strand of JBDRUJ010000002.1, from coordinate 15,067 downwards.
AATCTTCTCATAATCAATCAGCGAGCAACTCAGTTCCATCATCCTTCTGAGCATTCCCATGTTGTGAGGCTGACCCTTGATAACATGGGCAAAGAAGGCATAGACCCCTCCGGGACGGAAGAATCCCGCAGGCATCTCCTTGATGCCCAGAACCAGATTGCAGTCCCCGAGGTCTTCACGAATCTCGCAGCCCGCCGCCACATACTCCTCGTCCTTGAAGGCCCGGCGCGGATAAGGTTGAACAATAATCCTGATTCCGTGTCGGCGCACCAGCTCAGCCGCCTGAACCGGGGTAAGCGGGGCTCGCACCTCCCACTGGTTCTTGTCTTCTCTTCTGATTCCAATTGATGGTTGTCTCATAAAGTGACAATCATATTTAGCCGATTGGCCGCGTCAATTCCTGCCGTCCTATATGAAGCCATTACCCGAAATATTACACTGCTTGACAAGTGGCAAGATTTTACTAAAGTAAAACTGTTCCTGTGCTGATGAACTAATCTAGGAGGAACTCGATGATACAGGAATTTAGAGATGGCGGCGGCATCATGTGGTTTCTGCTCGCCTGCGCGGTCATGGGTATCGCGCTTGTTCTGGAACGACTGTTCACCCTGCTCATCAAGATGCGGGTGGATGTAAAAAAGTTTAGCGCCCGGCTGATGAAAACCCTGCAGGAACAGGGTATTCAGGCCGGCATTGAACTCTGCAACAAGAACCCGAGCCCGGTGGCTAAGGTTATGCGCGCCGCCCTGGAGAAGGCCGATGCTGACAAAACTGTAATTGAAGATGCCATCGTTCGTGCCGGCACTACCGAGCTGGCATTTCTCGACCGGGGCATGGCGCTGATGGCCGGTCTGACAACGGTCGCACCGTTCTTCGGATTTCTCGGAACGGTAACCGGCATGATTGCTGCCTTCAAGGCGGTTGCTGCGGCTCAGGAGGTTGACCCGACAGTTGTGGCCAGCGGAATATCTGAGGCGCTGATTACTACCAAATGGGGACTGATCATCGCCGCGCCGCTGGCAATTGTTCACATTCTCCTCCAGGGACGAATCAACGGCTATCTCAGGGAAATGGAGACCGCTTCGAGTGAGCTGCTCGACTGGATTGCGGCGAAACGTTGCCTTCAGTAACAAGGAGTTGTAGTGGCTCTCAGCTTGAGAGGAAAAGGTTCGCGCATAGCCCGCCGACCTTACATTCCAACCGCCTCGATGGGTGACATCGCCTTTCTCATCCTTATCTTCTTCATGACCACCTCAATCTTCAGTCGCGAAAAAGGGCTCAAGATTGTGCTGCCGGAAAAGGGCGCCGAAGTCAAAATAAAAAGCGAGAACATTCTGGCAGTGGCAGTGAGTCAGACCGGTCAGGTGCTGGTTGCCGACAAGGTTGTGAGCATACCCGAGGTCAGCGGACTTGTCCGGGAACAACTGAGTAAAAATCCCGATTTAGCAATCGCCCTGCGGGTCAGCCGCCGGGCTCCCTATCAAACGATGATTGAGGTCTTCGACCAGCTAAAAAAGGCCGAAGCAGAACGCATCAGTTTGATGCCGGTTCAGGAAGAAGCCGGAGGCCCAAAATGAAAAAAATCTCGGGGCGCCGTCAAACCACTCCAGATATTCCAACTGCTTCGACTGCCGACATCGCCTTCTTGCTCATCATCTTCTTCATGGTCTCTACCCATCTCCGTTCCGAACAGGGATTGAAGATTTCTCTACCTGCCGCCGAAAGGACCGAGCGGATAATCAAACGTCGAAATGTCGCCGCCATCTGGATGGATAAGACCGGTCGGACCACAATCAACGACAACCTGGTAACCACTGCCGGAGTTACCTCAATCATGGCCGAGAAGATTGCCGATAACCCTGACCTGGTGGCAATGCTCTTTGCCGACCGTGATGTGCCTTATGGATATGTAACCGATGTTCTTGAGGCGTTGAAGGATGCCCGCGCCTTGAAAGTTACCTTTGCCACCGGATTCAAGATAGGCGGAGGTGCTCGTTGAATAATCAAACCGTTCGAGGCATTGCAACCCTTGAGTTGGAAGAACAGTACTATCGGCTGGCCATCCGTCTGGCGACAATCGCCGCTCTGGTCCTTGTCCTTGCCGCTTTTCTCCTCTTTCCCAAGGAATTTACGGTGAAGCCCTACCAGTTGCGCCGGTCGGTAGAGACGATAATGGAGGCGCTGCCGCCCCAATTGGAGAAGATAGCCGAACCACCAGCTGCCCAGAAGCCGGTTTCGGTGCCGGTAGCTGCCCAGAGTGAAGCTGAGGTGGAAGCAGCCACGATTCAGACGACCACCTTTGCCGACATCACCAAGAAACCGACCGAGACCGACATCCCGGTAGTGCCATTCTGGAAGGTGGAGATAAAGCCTCAGCCGATTGATATACCTAAACCGGTCTATCCTGATATGGCGCGCAGTGCCGGTATCGAAGGGAATGTAGTGGTTGAGGCGACCGTTGAAGTTGATGGCTCGGTAATTGACGCTAGAATTATGCAGTCGTCAGGCAATCAGTCGCTCGATGCTGCGGCAATTGCCGCAGCGCTGAAGGCAAAATTTACTCCTGCTAAGCAGCGGGACAAGCCGGTGCGGGTGCTAGTTGCGATACCGTACCGCTTCACCCTGCAGTAGGGAAAGGGGTCAAATGTGAAGTTTCGACCCGAACAGGAAAGGCTGATAACCAAACCAAAGTAAGGAGGATGCTGATGCGCAACATGTTGTGTATCGCACTGCTCGTGCCGGTACTGGTGCTGGCAGGCAATCTGCAGCCTGTTACGACCGTAGTCCGAGACAACGAGGCTGTCACCACGGCACCGGCCGCGCCTACGAGCACAAAAACAGCCCCGGCCCCACGCGCCAAGGGATTTACTCTTGGCACCGTGGATACCGTCGGCGGAACAAAGTACGACTGGGCAGCAAACGGCCCCAGTTACCGCTGGATAGTGAACTCGCCCGATTTTGGTCTCCATGTGGGCTGGATGTTCTCCAACGAAGACGCCTCGCCCTGGTCGGACCGGAATCAGCGGTACAACTTCTATGATTACACAACCGGAGCCTGGAACTGGATTGACCCGGACTTCATGGCTTCGGGTGTAAATGCCTATACCGCCCGTTCCGGTTTTGGCAATCTCGATGCTGACCCCAGTAGTGGCGTGGCACTCTTCAGCACGCACAATGGTAGTCCCATAAGACCCGAGATCGCCCGCGACATGGCACCCGGTGCTGGAATCTTCGAATACTGCAGCGGCTCACCGAATGCCGAAGGATACCTCTGGCCGCCGATTTCACTAGACGCAAACAGCAAAATCCACTGCGCTTTGATTGACGACGCTACGCGCAATTGTGTCTTTTATGCCAACGTCGACCCGTGGTGCACCTGGTCATCGCCGGTTGGCTTAGCTTCTCCCCAGCCCGACCCTGAGTTTCCGGACCATAATATTGCCGTCTCCAAGGTGAGCCAGAAGGTCTTTGTGACCTGGGTCTATACTGGAGTGGAAGATGAACCTGGCTACTACCGCATGTCAACCGATGGTGGTCAAACCTGGAGTGAACCAACCGAGTTGCCCGACCCACCAGCCTTTACCCAACCGGATACTCAACCCTCATTTTATATTACCTCCCTTTTCCCATGGTACGACTATAACGACCGGCTCCACATTGTCGCTGATGTAACCCCGGTGGTCCGTGATACTCATTGGATTATTCCCGCCGAAATTTGGCACTACTGCCCGGACAACACGCCCAACTGGTCCAGAGTTCATCGCGCCGAATGCAATCCGGAGAATCTTCAGGCTGGCGTTGGCTACAATGCCGCCTATGCCTGCCGGCCGACCATTGGCAGCTCTTCTGATGGCCGGCTCTTTGTTGCCTGGGAGCAGTTTGACTCGGCAAATGTCGAGCCGGTCACCAATCTCCTTCGGGCTGATATCTTCGTAGCCGGTTCCAATGATGGTGGTCTCACTTGGAGCGAGGCAAAGAAGATAACCGATGGTGGTGAATGTTCGCACCGCTTCCCGTGCATTGTGGACCGGGCGATTGAGCGCAACGGCACAAAGAAGATAGCGGTCTTCTATATGGTAGATTCGGTTGCCGGTTCTATCGTTCAGGGACAGGGTCCGGCTACAAGGTGCCCGATGTGCGTCCAATGGATTGACTGCGACTCCATTGTTCCGCCAGGAGTAGCCGAAGGCCGAAGCACAGTCCCGACCCGGATTGAGCTTGCTGCAAAACCCAACCCCTTCAGTTCACGGACACTGTTGAACTACACTGTGCCAAGGTCCGGTAAAGTGTCACTGGTTCTCTGCGATGCAACGGGTCGACCGCTCCAGACACTGGTCAATGGCAGTCAAGAACAAGGGCGTTATGCCGTTTCTATGAATGGCAGTGACCTCGCGGCCGGTGTCTACTTCTGCAAGCTGACCGTCGGCAAGACTTCGCTTACCAAGCGCCTCACGTTGGTTCGATAGTCCTTTCCGAGTGGGGCGGGTTTCCTAGACCCGCCCCACTCGCTAATCAACAAGGGCGGTAATGCCCTCATGTCCTTAGTTCAACACAAAATCACCCGGAGGTGGCAACATGCGTCCGGTGATATCAGTTATAATAAGTAGCCATTTGCGAGTCGTGGTTATAGCTGGAACAGTCATACTGTTCCTGGTGAGTTGTGGCACTGAGCCGCCACCACCCTGGCCCTGGTGGACAAGCGAAGATTCGGTAGCAGTTCGGGCCGAACTCGCAAAATGGGAACCGGTTATGACGACTGCTTACCGGTTTGCCGACACATTCCGTCTCGGAATTTCTTCCAAACTCGCCTATCAAGACAGTTCTTCAAAGACCGGTGACACACTTTATAAATTCGCCCATGTGCTGCGGGCCTGGGTTGAACCATGGGGAAGTGTCCACGACTCCACCTATGACATCTACCAGTTTGGTGTTACTGTTGATACTGTCAGCATGAACGATACTTTCTGTGAAGTTGCCTATCGTGATTCCATGAGCGATTGCCGGGTAACATTCGAATTTGATAGCCTTTGGGTCGTCGGATACCGGCCGGACACTACCATCGATACAACAAGGACCCCACCGGAGACAACCATTGTTTATCGGGTAACCTGGACCGAGAAACGAGGATTTGCCAATCCAGTAACCGCCACTAAGACCTATAGCTGGTCAGCAATGCGCAAGCTGTTTCTGCGACTTGATACCACAAGCCAGAAACGGAGCTACCGGCTCTGTAAGACTACTGGTGTAGCAATCTCCACCCCCACCAGTGAACAGGCGCCGGCAATTACGCGGCTAATCATGAGTAAGCCGGGTGCTGATGATACCTTCTTCTATGCCCCTCGTGCCGATGGTCGGGGTTTGTATAATTTGCGACCCCTGGATTCGCTCTATACTCTTCATACCAATGAGGCGGTGACAGTCACAGTAATAACCAAGACACCGGATGACACCACGGCTGAAAAAAACCGATTCTTTTTGACGCTTTTAGGTACCAAAAGCGATATAACCACTAATGCCAAAACAGGCCAAGCGCAGGTAGCTTTTGGCCCTGCTGACACCGGTTATCACCATATCTATATCGAAGTTTTACCATCTTCCAACCTGCTTTACCCTAATGCCGATTATCTCAGCACTGTCTGGGCGTTGCCAGTCAGGGTGATTCCATAGAATGGAGGGCGAGATGAAACCGAGATTTTCTCTTCTGCTATTGGTGACAGCAATTGTTCTGCTTCTGGCTGGCCCAGCGCTGGCAGGCGAAACCGGCCGGATTCGCGGTCGTGTCACCGATGCCACAACCGGTCAGCCCCTTTATGGAGCCAATGTTGTAATTGAAGGAACAATCTTGGGGGCGGCCACTGACGCCAATGGCGAATATCTTGTGAGTAACGTGCCGGTAGGAATGCAGACCATAACCGTATCCTATATCGGGTATCAGACCCAGCGCCGGGCGAATGTCTTGGTGATTGTTGACCAGACAATTACCGAGAACTTTGCACTCAAGCCCGGAGCAGCCGTCGAACTACCTCCGGTGGTTACTGTCGCCACCCGCGCTCCGATTGTCCGGACGGTTGCGGCATCCAGTCAGGTTATGACAACTGATGAGTTCAGCAAGATGCCGGTCCAGACACTCGCTGACATTGTGCGGCTGCAAACCGGTGTTGTAACCAGCCCGGCCTACGGACAACACCTGCGCGGCGGCCGTCCCGATGAAGTAATGTACTATGTTGACGGCGTTGCTACCTCTGACCCATTATTCGGGTATCAGGCGGCGCGTGTGAACCCCGAAGCTACTGCTGAGGTAGTAGTCATTTCGGGTGGTTTTGATGCCGAATACGGCGAGGCAATGTCTGGGATTATTCAGGTTATTACCAAAGAGGGCCGCGAACAGACTCAAGGACGACTGAAGTTCACGACCGATGAACTGTTGCCCGCAGCACTGAACTTTGGTGACAACCGGTATGAACTCTCACTTGGTGGACCAATGCCCGGGCTGCGCAAGTTGCGTTACTTTCTTTCCGGTGAGCTCTATCTTACCGAAGACTACAATCCGATGCGCCATAAGCTTCCCCACCAGAACCGGAACGATTATAAACTCACCTCCAAACTTACCTATTCGTTACCACTTCATCAGGGCATCAAGTTAGTTGCTGACGGTTATCTTGCTCGTGAACAGTATGGTCTCTATCCTTATGACCGGGAGAATGAAAACCATCTGGGTTTCAAGTATAACCTCGACCACTTCCTTTCGCGCCGGGAACGGGTGCGTAAGCTCGACATTTCGGCCACTGACATGGTAACTAAGTCCACATATTATACATTCCGATTGGGGTATTTCGGCAACCAGCGAATGATTGGAATAAGAGACCTTGCCGCCGAGGACTCATTGCGCAATTTCTCTACCAGATTTTGGGAAGATTATATCTTCAAAGCTGAAGATACGGTCTTGAAAGACCCGTCAGTTCTCTTCCATCCGATGCCCGGATATGTCGAACAGTCCAAGTCCAATACTAACAATCCCTGGGGGGTATACAACCTTTTCTACGGCTACGGTGATTACCGGTATTTTCAACTCCACTGGGCCGATGTTTTCACCATAAAAGGTGATATAACCCACAACATTGGCAAAGTTCACGAAATCAAGGCCGGAACCGAAATTCGGCAGAACTACCTTCATCGTCGCTACAACTCTCTCCCCTGGGACCCGAATCCCTTCGTCGATTCTTACGACGTCAAGCCGCTGAACGCCGCAGTATTTGTTCAGGACCGCATGGACTTTGAAGACCTAGTGGTCCGGGCTGGGTTGCGATTCGATTTTCTTGACCCTAAAGCCTATAAGCGAGCGCGGCCCGACAATGTCGAAGATACCTCCATGGTGAGAGCTAAGCTGAAATATAAGTTTTCACCCCGGCTGGGTATTTCCTTCCCGATAACCACCACTACCAAGTTCCGCTTCAGCTACGGCCATTTCTTCCAGACGCCAGCCTATCACTTTCTGTTTGATAACACCTCTACCGCAGCCTACTCACGGGGCAATCAGATCATCGGTAATCCCGACCTTCTGGCGCAGCAGACTATCGCCTACGAACTGGGTGTGGAACAACAGGTCAGTGACATTGTCGTCGCCGATGCCACAGCCTACTACAAGGACATCTTTGACCTTTTGGGAGTCCGGTATCAGCAGGCGGTCCCGATGGGTTATTATCCGGTGGTCAACGAAGACTATGGCAGTGTTCGCGGCTTTGAGGTAGGGTTACAGAAGTTGAAATCAAACTACTGGACCGCTCGGTTATCCTATGGCCTTTCCCTTGCTCGGGGCACCGGTTCGTATGCCTACGAATGGTACTATCAACGCTACCGTTATGGTGTCGACCCGGTTACCGGTCAGGAGATGGAGCCGCCAAATCGGGACTACGCCTTGGAGTTTGATGAACGACACAATGCCAAACTTTCATTGGGGTGCGAATTCCCCGAAGAACTGAATCTGGCAGCATTCCGTCAGTTCAGTGCCTCGGTTCTGTTCAACTACGGCTCCGGACTTCCCTACACTCCGCTCGAGGTGCGTCGGTTGAATGCCGGCCGTCCAACCGCCGAACGTAATTCAGCACGGATGCCACCACGATTTACCACCGACCTGAATTTGGCAAAATACCTACAATTCGGGAAGATGAAACTAGGTTTGACCTGCGTCGTCACCAATCTCTTCAATACCGAAGTTGTTCAGTGGGTATATGGTCATACCGGTCGGCCCGACGACGACGGCTATATTGCAACATTTTCACCCGCGAACTGGATTCTCGACCCCGATGTCACCCTCCTCAGTTCCAAGTACAATCCGGTGCGCGACATCAACCACGACGGCTACATTACCGACCAAGAAGAATATATCGCCTACAGACTCGGATATCTGGATTTCGTAAACAACCCCGCAAATTTCGGTCCGCCCCAGCAGATGAAACTGGGCATCATCCTAGAGTTCTAAGGAGGTAAAATGAGAAGTCAGGGAACTGAAAGAAGTTCACTTATCCCGGTGCTACTTTGGAGTTTGGTAATTACTGTTATTGTTACTTATGCTCGGCCGGCTCAAGAGGGCTCGAAGCCCCGCATCTATGATTTCCAATGGTATAAAAAGAATCAGTGGAATCTGGCGGTAACCAACTACGGAACCTTCGGCAACGGTATAAACCGGTCCGGCGGTGAATGGCCGGCCGGTTCCGGCGACATGTACATTTACGGAGCCGGAATCTGGATTGGCTGTATCAAACGTGGCGCCGGTTTCAAGGATACTCTTGTCTCAATAGGGTATAACCCTAATTCCGGCACTTCAGAGATGACACCGGGTTGCTATGACAATGCACCTGGTGGCTATGGTTCGCGTTCTTTCGAACGGGTCTACATCACTCCGGATTTCCCACCTAATCCTCTTGATTTTCCCGAGGCCCTGCGCGACTCCGTCCCAACGCCGATTCGAATAGAAGGCAATCCGGCGACAACCTGGTTCTATTATGTCCCACGCACCGCAGTCTCAACCGGTGATGCCTGGGCCGTCTTCAATGACCGCGACCCGGAACGCCACACCGCCGGCAAAACACCCCGGCCGATAGGTATCGAAGTTTATCAGACCATCTACTCCTGGACACTGCCTTGGAATAAAGACATCGTCTTCTTCAAACTCGATGTCCGCAACCGCAGTTCCGATACTCTGAAAGATGTTTACCTAGCGATTGGCGCCGACCCTGATGTGGGAAACGCTGCTGATGACCGTGCCGGACTCTGCCTGCACAAGTTCATCTACAACAAAGACCATACCGATTCCGCCTACGCTGACAATCTTGGTTATGTCTATAGCGAAGATGCCAGCCCTTCCGGATTTGTAGGTTTTGACTTCCTACAGAGCCCGTTCTGGAAAGACGAGAACGGCAGGATGCGCGAGGTAGCACCTGAACCGGGCTACGACTCAATCTACCCCAATGGTCACGATGATAATCATAACGGGCTAATTGACGAACCCGCTGAAGGCCGACAGGTCGGCATGAGTGCCTTCAAGATTTTCATACTTGCCAATGACCCGAAGACCGACGGGGAACAGTATCTGGGTATGGCCGGTTGGGACTGGACCGTGACCCCGCCGGTCCGTGCGCCCTATGACTCGGTTGATGCTGCTCCTGAAGATAAGCGGTTTCTACAGGCCACTGGCCCTGTGACTCTTGCACCGGGAGAGCTTACTACCGTTACCATTGCCATCATTGGGGCGCCGGCCGACCGGAGTGGCGACCCCTCCACCTGGCCCTATTATCTGGCAGTTGCCTCACGCGCGGCACAGCAGGCCTACGACAACAACTGGATTATGCCCGAACCACCACCCGCTCCTAATGTCACCGCGATTCCTGGAGACGGCCGGGTCACACTCATCTGGGACGACCTTCCCGAACATGCCAAGGACCGGTTCTATCCACTTGCGCCAACCCTGAAAAACCCGTTCTATGTGGAACATGATTTTCAAGGGTATAAGGTCTATCGAAGTCGGACCGGCCAGCCAGGCGACTGGACCCTTCTTGACCAGTTTGACAAAAAAGACGGCCTCAGGTTTGAAGACAAGACCCAAGTGGAATCTCTGCGAACCAGGGCCACTGACCGCGGGCTTTCCTACTGCTATGTTGACTCGAGCGGATTACGACTCGGGTTTCCTTACTACTATGCGGTAACCGCCTTTGACATCAACTATGTTGGCGGAAGAGCGGATACCAATCCTCCGGTGCCACCCGACACGCTAACCTTGGAGTCGGGACTTGCTGGAGTCAAGGCAGTCCCTCGGACAAATCCTGCACATTACCAGCCCCCTAGAACCGATTGGGTCCAAATAGCGGGAAATAGCCGAGTCAGGCTCCAGGTTGAGCCGCTGCCCCTTTCGAATCATGCAATCCGGCCCGACACATTACTGATTCAGTTTCTTGCACCGGGTTACGACGCCTCCCGAAAACAGCCACTGTATCGTTTTGCTGTGACCAACCGAGCTGGGGATACTGTCGTCCCGATAACCGAGTTCGGTGTGCATATTGACAGCGTTACCGATACTGTGACAGTTGTCTCAACGCTATTCGATTCAGTTATTACGAACATCGAGCAGAAAGGCGACTCAACAGTCGAAACTACCAAAGGATGGCTACCGGTAGCACAACTGACAATCCGGCTGAAAATGGACCAGGTTCCCCTTCAATTCTTCGACCAGGTGAAGGTCCTTTCCGGTGACTATCCGCCTGAGTCTTTGACAATTCCTGTTCTGACTACCAACCGGCAGTTCTGGGCCTATCGCGGCTCAAATTACCGTCTCGTCTGGCGCGAGGCTGCTGGCGGAATGACCTGTGATGTCTATGATATTGACAACAACATCACCGTTCCCTACCGCTCCTGCCCGTCAAATACTCCCGATTCTGCAGACGGCTGGTGCTTCAGAACCGCCTCCCCCACTTCCGCCGATAGTCTCCTCCTTCTCAATCAGACTTGGTATATGGCGATCTGCGGCAGTTACTTCGCGTTCCAGCCGAGGGGTGCGATAAAGATAATGCCCGGTGCCGGCGATACCTGGATGGTTATGACAAAGAACCTGGCGCCAGCCCCCTCCTTCTCGGCATTCCGTGTGACGTTTACATCAGAGACCTTCGACGATACTGCTGAAGTAAAGGTAAAGGTCGTGCCTAACCCCTATCTGGTGCGTAACGAGTGGGAGCGACATACCGACTTTAGGAAATTGAAGTTTATCAACCTCCCCAACCACTGCACCATCAGGATATATAATCTCGCCGGTGACCTTGTAAAGACCATCCGTCACGATGCAACGCGGCCCGATATCGGCGGGCTGCCCAATCAATTCGGTGGCGATGAGGACTGGGACCTTCTGAACGAAGGCCGGAAACGACCAGCACCCGGTATCTACATCTTTCACGTCGAACCGGATACCGGCAAACCTCAGGTGGGCAAGTTTGTGCTAATCTATTAGTAAGGAGGCTGAGATGAAACAAATAACGGCGTTTATCAACCTAACGTTGATTTTAGGGTTGGTCTCGACTCCGGCACTGGGCGGATTCGCCAAAAAAGTGGGAACTGCCGGGCTCCCCTTTCTTAAGATTGGGGTGGGCCGTTGCACCGGTATGGGTGAAGCATTCGTGGCGGTAGCTGACGACGCAACTGCTGCCTATTGGAATCCTGCCGGGCTGGCGCTGACCCAGGCTCGCCAGGTAGTCTTGAACCACATCGACTGGATTGCCGATGTCAATCACGAATACCTGGCATTCGTGGCCCCGACTGCTGCAGGAAACTTCGGACTCTCGGTTACCGCATTGTCTCTGGGACAATTTGAAGAAACAACAATCGATAACTATCAAGGCACTGGCCGGAGGTTCACCGGCGCCGATTTTGCTGTCGGTCTTTCCTATGCTCGGATGATTACCGATAAGATGGCCTTCGGGCTGACCGCCAAGACGGTCTCGGAAAAAATCTGGGATGTAGGGACTACCGGCATTGCCTTTGACTTCGGCATTCATTACAACACCGGCTGGCGAAACCTGAGGCTGGCGATGGCTATGGCCAACTTTGGCCCTGACCTCCATTACAGCGGCAGTCAGTTGAATTTCACGCATTATCCGGACTGGGAATGGCCCTGGACGAGAGAGCCGATCCCAGCAACCTATCTTACCGAGACCTTTCCCCTGCCCACGATATTTCGCTTCGGCGCTGCCTACGAACTGTTCCGCAACACCAAATCTGCTCTTACAGCGGCAATTGACCTCAATCACTTCAATGATGTGAACGAAAAGGTCAACCTAGGCCTGGAGTACAGCCTGAGTCGCTTCAGTCTGCGCGCCGGCTACATTCTGAACACCGACCCGACTTACGCACGAGATTTGGGACTGGAGACCGGTATTTCATTGGGCACCGGTTTCAAGGTCCAGCCGACATCAGGTTTCTCGCTCAGCCTGGATTACGGGTACCGGAATCTCGGCCGCTTAGGAATGTCGCACCGTCTAACCCTGGGCATCGGATTCTAGGAACTAGCTTACAGAAACATCGGCTTCCGGAAAAATCAGACGGCTGGCCGTCATGGAGAGTGGACTCGAACTGAATCATAACTTATCAAAATTGAGTCTAAATAAAGAGCCAAAACATATCAGAAAGGAGCATAGATGAATCTCAGCGGTTCCCTGACTGAAAAAAACCTGCTAACTGCCTTTGCGGGCGAGTCGCAGGCAAGAAACCGTTACAGCTACTTTGCCAGTCAAGCCCGCAACGACGGGTTCATGCAGATTGCTGATATCTTCGAGGAGACCGCCAACCAGGAAAAGGAACACGCCAAGCGGCTCTTCAAGTTTCTTGAGGGCGGTGAGGTTACAATCAGCGCCGCCTTTCCAGCCGGGGTTATTGGAACAACTCTGGAAAACCTGAAAGCGGCGGCAGCAGGCGAGAATTATGAGTGGACCAAGATGTATCCCAGTTTTGCCGATGTTGCCGAAAAAGAAGGCTTTACGGAAATCGCCCGTGTTTTTCGAGCGATAGCAGTCGCGGAAAAGCAACACGAGAAGCGTTATCAGGCTCTGCGGGCGAACATTGAGGCCGGTCGAGTGTTCAGACGGGACAAACCGGTCGTCTGGCGCTGCCGCAACTGCGGTTATCTCCATGAAGGAACCGAGGCGCCGCAGACCTGCCCGGCATGTGCCCATCCTCAGGCCTACTTTGAACTACTAGGTGAAAACTGGTAGGCAACAATGAACGAGCGTCCCAATTTAGTCACCCTGAATGGCAAACCGGTTACCCTGATAGGTAATGAAGTGAATGTTGGAGCGCCAGCTCCGGATTTTACAGTCGTGGACAACAATCTGAACCCTGTGCGACTGACAGACTTTCGCGGCAAGGTGACGGTGATATCGAGCGTTCCTTCACTGGATACACCGGTTTGCGATATGGAAACCCGGCGGTTCAACGCTGAGGCGGCAAACCTGGGACCGGATGTAGTCATCCTGACCGTCAGTATGGACCTGCCGTTTGCCCAGAAGCGCTGGTGTGGGGCAGCCGGCGTGGACCGGGTAATTACCCTTTCCGACCATCGGGAAGCCTCCTTTGGGACAAGCTATGGTGTGCTTATCAAGGAACTGAGACTTCTGGCGCGCGCGGTGTTTGTTGTTGACCGTCAGGGCGTAATTCGCTACCACCAACTCGTCAAGGAAGTCGGCTCCGAGCCTGACTACGCCCCGATTCTGGATGCCGTTCGCAAGTTAGTCAAAACCTGAAATGGAGACGGAAAATGAACAGAGCCCAGCCGTTGTTCAGTTGTAACCGTTGTGGTCAGATGGTCGTCCTGGTTCATAAAAGCGGTGGCAGACTGGTTTGTTGTAATCAACCGATGAAGGCGGCTGATGAGCTGCGTCCAACGCAAGCCGGACCGGTTCCGGAGAACACACCTTATTGGCGGTGCTCCAATTGCCGCTACGTTCTGCAGGCGGCGACGCCACCGGCGGTATGTCCGTCTTGTAACCAGAGCTGCCAGTTTGACAATGTAACCTGTTACATCCCGGAATGCGGGTTTACTGGTATTGATAGCCGTTTAGTATGAAAGGAGTAAAGAAATGGCAAAAAGACTGGAAGTGTACAGGTGTGAAATCTGCGGAAACGTCGTTGAGGTCGTGCATGGTGGGCAGGGTCAGCTGGTCTGCTGTGGCCAGCCTATGAAACTGCTTGTCGAAAACACAGTAGACGCCTCAAAAGAAAAACATGTGCCGGTTATTGAAAAGGTAGCCGACGGCTACCGGGTGAAGGTCGGCAGTGTTCCCCATCCAATGGAAGAGAAACATTATATCGAATGGATTGAGCTGATTGCCGGCGAAAAGGTCTATCGCCAGTTTCTCGCACCGGGCGAGAAACCGGAAGCCGTCTTTGCGGTCCGGGCCGAAAATGTCACAGCTCGCGAATACTGCAACCTTCATGGTCTGTGGAAAGGATAAAAATGATTCCCAAGGAGATAGAAGACAAGTTCAACGAGCAGATAAAACACGAACTGGAATCTGCCTACCTGTATCTTGCAATGGCGGCCTACTTTGAGTCGGCCAATCTCCCCGGCATGGCCCGCTGGATGCGCGCCCAGGTTCAGGAGGAACTAACTCATGCGATGCGGTTCTATAAACACATTCTCGAGCGGGGCGGACAGGTTGTACTGCAGCCGCTGGCGATACTCGGGAAAAGTTGGGACTCACCCCGACAGGCTTTTGAGGCGGCATACCAACACGAGCAGTTTATCACGGGCAAGATCAACGAACTGGTAAAACTGGCCCAGAGCGAAGGAGATTATCCTGCCTACAGCCTTCTGCAGTGGTTTGTTGACGAACAGGTTGAAGAGGAGAATAGCACATCGAAGATTGCCCAGGACCTGAAACTGATCGGCGACGAAGGTCGGGGAATTCTGATGCTCGACCGGGAACTGGGACAGCGGACTTTTGTTCTACCACCGGAACTGGCTGCCTTTTATGCCCAAGGTTCGGCAACCGCTGATTAGTTCTGGAGTCGGGCATTCCATGACACCGGT
>JBDRUJ010000001.1:0-38614 GCA_039801285.1 Caldifarciminota bacterium | reverse complement strand
ACTACGAGACTGAGGCGACTTACGACTTCTGCATGCTCGACATCAACAACGGCTCGCCGTTCTGGCGGCAGCTCGGGTCCTGGGATGGGAGTTCGTCGGGCTGGGTTGAGGAGAACTTTGACCTCGGCCCGTTCCGGGGTCAGACCGTCCAGCTCCGGTTCCGGTTCATCAGCGACTACAACACGGTGGCCGAAGGCTGGTACATTGACGACTTCTGGTGCAGTCCGCAGGTCGGGGTGGCGGAGGGACCTAAGCCGCTTCCTCTGAAGGTAGCTGTCAGTGGCAGCCCGGTGCGAGAACGGGTTGAAGTCGGCTATCAGGTTCCGGCCGGCTCGAAGGCGGACATCCTCGCTTACGATGCGGCCGGTCGGCTGGTCCGGCATCTCGGGCAAGGCCTAGTTGAGTCGGGCATAGTCTTCTGGAACCTGCGTGACGACCACAACAGACCGGTGCCCACTGGTAGTTATATCATCTGCGTCGCCGCAGGGAGTCATTCCGCCAGGGCCAGGGTGGTTGTGGCCCGCTAAGAAATGGCCGGCAGGAGCGTGGTGAGGCTCATCGTGCAACTGAACATCTTGGGCCTCGCCGGGCTCCCTGGCTGCTCGGATGCACCTTTGGTGCCGCTGGTGCCGACCAACCGGGTGGTCCTGGCCGAGCTGTTCACCTGGCAGCGCTGCGTCTATTGTCCCTATGCGGCCCACACACTTGAAAGCCTGGCGCGGGAGCTCCGGGACAGTGTGGTGGTAATTGCCTATCACCGCCGCATTGCCGGCGACACCCTCTCGCCCGAGTATGTTGAGGCGCGGCGCCGGCTCTACTATGAGACCGGTGGTGAGCCGGCAACGGTGTTTGATGGCGGTGCGGTGGTCAGGACACCCGGACCTGAGCATAATTACGAAACCTTCCGCAACTACATCCTGGCCAGCCGGAGCGTGACGCCAAAGGCCCAGCTCAATGTCACGGCGGTGCTCGATTCAAGCGGAGGGCTCGTCACGGTTGATGCCGGTGGTGTGGACTCAACGCCGGCTGAGAGCCTCAGGCTCTTTGTCGTCATCACTGAGGACAGTGTTCGCGCCACCCTGAGCGGAGCAACCGATTCGGTCTTCAACTCTGTCATGCGGGCGCTTCTGCCCGGGCCCAACGGCCGTCCCATCTGGCTGAGCCGTGCCGACACCATCAGATTAGAGGAGCAATTCGTTCGGGCCGGCTTCTGGAATCCCCGGCAACTCCACGCGGTTGTCTTTGTCCAAGAGCCTAGAACCCGCCGGGTGCTCCAAGCGGCCCGGACCGACTTTATTTCAGGGAGGTGAAGATGAAACGACTGGTGCTGATTTGTGGGCTGCTTCTTGCTGATATTGGCTTGGCATTCGCCGGCTACGGATTCGACTTCTATTGTCGAGGGGATACGGTGCAAAGGGTCTCTCCTGGGGCTGAGGCCATCTTCCACTTCACCCTGACCAACACCGGCACTGAGCCGGATGTATATGAGTTTGATTGTCGTGTTATCCAAGCGGTTCCCGGCTGGTCGGTTATCTACTGTGTTCGCGGCCTATGCACCGAGCCCGGGGTTCTGATGTACGACACCCTTGATGTGGGTGCTCAAGATACCACTCCTGAGGTGTCGGTCTTTACCACCACGACCCAGGGCGAAGAGATTGTCAGCCTCAGGGTCCGCTCGCTCGGCAACCCGGCTCTGGCTGAGTCAATTGCCACCCACACAATCGTTGGCGCCGGGATTGAGGAAAGGATGGACGGTTCTACCCGAACGATGAATGAAGGAACTTTCGTGCGCCGATTTTTGTTTCTGTCTGATGGGGTCACCGCTTGCCTGTTCGATATCTCCGGCCGCAAGGTGATGGAATTGCGGCCCGGCTTGAACGGCCTCTGCTACCTGCCTGCCGGTGTCTATCTCTTCAGAATGAACAGTGGTTCTGAATCGGCAGTCAGGAAGGTGATAGTCCGATGACAAGGGTCGCGGCCCCTGCCCGAAATGGGCTCTCGCTGGACAGAATCGCTCTTATTGGGTTATCAGGCTGCGCACTTCTCAACTACATGGGCCGGAGGTGGCAAACATGACTGATGGAGTGATGCGGAGCGGTTCGCCCCGTGCAGACACCTTGGAGCCGTTCGTTCCAGAGCTAACTGCACTTTCATTCTCCACAATCCGTTCCCTCCTTTGTGCTGGTCAGTTACTCAGAGAAAATGGGATTGATGTGATTGTCGCTCCCCGCCGAGTTGCCGGATGCGGAGCAGTTCTGGTGCTTGATACCAGTCAACTTGCCCCGGCACTCACAATTCTTGCCCGTCAGAATATCAAACCGGATACAGTCAGCACCTATCTTCCAGAAGGAGGCATCCATGAATAGTGAATCTCTTGCGCTAGAGGTGGATGTCCGTGGTCTGGTCTGTCCGGAACCGGTGGTCCGCACCCGCGCCGCCCTCGAGGCGAATCCAGGCAAGACTGTCCGGGTGATTACTGGCAGCCCGGAAGCGCGCGCCAACATTGCCCGGTTTGCCCAGAGCCGGGGCTACGAAGTGTCCTATTCAGAAGCGGGGCCGGGAATCTATGTGGTCGAGCTCAAACCCGGCAAATCCCAAGAGCCGCAACGGATACCGGCAAGCAGCGTTGTGCTCATTAGCTCTGAAGGATTCGGCTCGGGCAGTGAGAAGCTGGGCAGGCTCCTGATGCAGCTTTTCCTCCGTTCGCTTTGCGAGGTGGAGCCCCGGCCGTCCCAGCCTCTCCTTGTTCATGGTGGTGTCAAGTTGGCAGTCGAGGGTTCTGCAGTTTTGGATGTGCTCAGGAAACTTGAGGAACTGGGAGTAACAATCCGCGTGTGCGGAACCTGTCTTGATTACTACGGACTCAAGGAACAGGTCCGAATCGGCCTGGTATCCAACATGTTCGAACTGGCAGAAATCATGATGTCCGGGACGCAGGTTGTGCGCATCTGAGAGGGGAAGTTTATGAGCGGACGCCGACTCTTCGACTTTGCCAAGGCCGCCGGCTGAGCAAGCAAGGTCTGCCAGGCAGACCTGCTGCAGGTTCTGCAGCGGCTTCCGGCCTTTACCCATCCCGACCTCTTGGTCGGTGGTGACACATTTGACGACGCCGGCGTCTTCCGGATTGGACCGGACGAGGCACTGGTTTTGACCGTTGATGTGCTGACACCGGTGTGTGAAGACCCGTTCATCTTCGGTCAAGTTGCCGCTGCCAACTCCCTTTCCGATGTCTATGCGATGGGTGGGAGACCGGTGGCAGCACTCTGCATTCTTGGATTCCCGGTCGGCGAGCTGGCCCACACCACAGTCCAGACCATTCTGGCCGGTGCCTGGGAAAAGGTGAGAGAGGCGGATGCAGTGATTGCCGGTGGTCACACCACCAGGGATGTTGAGTTGAAGTGTGGGCTGGCGGTCGTCGGGCTGGTCCATCCGGAACGGATTGTCACCAATGCCGGAGCCAGACCAGGGGATGTGCTGATTCTAACGAAACCGCTCGGCACCGGCATCATTACCACCGCGGCCCGCGCCGACATGGCGCCGATTTCAGCAGTCAAACAGGCCAACCGGGTGATGACCAGTCTCAACCGGGTTGCGGCTGAGATAATGGCTGCGGTGGGGGTGAATGCCGCAACCGATGTGACCGGTTTCGGCCTGTTGGGTCATGTCTGGGAGATGGCGCAGGCCAGCAGGGTGGAGGTTGTGATTGATGCCGGTAAGGTTCCGGTCATCCCCGAGGCGCTCCAGCTGGCACCGCAGGGTCTGTTTCCAGGCGGCTCAATAAAGAACTATGAGTTCATGAAGGACCGCGCCCGCTTCGCCCCTTCGGTCAGCGAAGAGCAACGGCTGCTACTGTGCGATGCCCAGACTTCGGGCGGGCTTTTGATTTCAGTCCCTGACGAGCGGAGCGGCGGACTTCTCGAGCGGCTGCACAGTTTAGGCGTGGAGGCGGCGGCAATAGTTGGCAGGGTCGAGTCAGGCCCCGGAGTGGTGCGGGTGATTTGATTCTGTTGCCAACCGGCGCGCAATTGGTAAGATAACTTAATGGCGGAATGTTCCGAACTGCTGGCGCAGCTGGCGCAGGCGGTTGTTGAGATGAAGGTTGAACGAGTTGTCCGCCTCGCGCAGCAGGCCATTGAGAATGGCGTAGCGGCTGAACTGGCAATCAATCAGGGCTTGGCAATGGGCATGCGCCGGGTGGGCGAGAAGTTCGCGGCTAAGGAGTTTTTTGTGCCGCAGGTTCTGGCTGCCTCCAAGGCGATGTACGCGGGCTTTGACATCCTGAAGGAAGGGCTGACCATCCGGCCGCGGGGCCGAGGCCGGGTTGCGCTGGGTGTGGTGCAGGGCGACATCCACGACATCGGCAAGAACATCGTCAAGGTTATGGTCGAGGCCGCAGGGTTTGAGGTCCTTGACCTCGGACGGGATGTGCCGGTTGCGGCATTTGTCAAGGCGGCCGAGGAGGGCACTCGGGTGATTGGGCTCTCATCACTCATGACCACCACAATGCCGAAGATGGGGAAGGTGATTGAGGCGCTGAAGCGGTCGGGACTGCGCGAACGGGTTAAGGTGATTGTCGGTGGCGCACCGGTGACATCAGAGTTTGCCCGGCGCATCGGCGCGGACGGCTATGCACCCGATGCCCATGGCGCAGTCCTTGAGATTGAGCGGCTGACTGGTGGTGGTTCCTGACAGAACCGGCAGGGAGAGAGTCACAGCCCTGCTCCAAGGCAACCTGATAAACCAACCGGTTGTCTTTCCACTGGTGGTGGCCAATCATGCCGCGCGACTTGCCCGGACGCCACTGCACCTAACCCTGACCAGACCCGATGTTCTGGCTCAGGTTCTATTCGCTGCCTATCAACATTATCGCTATGACCTCGTGATGGTCTTCAGCGACGTCCTGGTTGAGGCGGAGGCTATGGGTTGCCAAGTGGCAATTCCTCATGATGATGCACCGGTGTTATTGGAGCCGGCTGATGAGGCAGGACTTGAGCCGGCCGACCCGGAGGCCTCGGGCCGGATGCCGGTGGTGCTGGAGGCGACCGAGCGGCTCAAGGAACTGGTCGGCAATGAGGTTTTTGTTGTGACATCTCTGAAGGGCCCCTTCTCTCTGGCATCCTTTCTCGCCGGAACCGAGCGGTTTCTCACCGACCTGCTTGAAGAGCCCAGCCGGGCCCACCGGTTTCTTAAGGCGGCACTGGAGAATCAACGGCGGTTCGTCAGGGCGATTGTGAATAGAGGAGGCGTGCCCTTTATCGGCGACCCGATGGCCTCAGGCAGTATTATCAGTCCCACGATGTTCCAGGAGTTTGCCGAGCCCTATTTGACCGCGCTCGTCCAAGAGATTCATCACCAACGGAGTTGGACCGGTCTGCACATCTGCGGTGACAGCTCAGCGATATTGCCAATGATGAGGGAGACCGGTGCCGATGTTTTGAGTATTGACGAGATGGACATGAACCTAGTTCGAAAACGGCTCGGGCCCAAAACGGTGGTGATGGGTAATGTTTCCACTTCGCTGCTGCTTGAGGGAACACCAGAACAGGTCCGGACTGCTGCCCATGAATGTCTGAAAAGGGGGCTGCCCAGCCTCGTTCTCTCTTCGGCCTGTGATGTGCCGGTAGATGCGCCATCCGAAAACGTCCGGGCACTGGTTCAGGTGGCGCGGGAGTGGCAGGCTTAGATGTCGGATGTCAGAACCATCCTGCCGCAGCATGGCAAGCGGCTGAGTCAGTTGCTGGCGGAGGTTGGGGTTGTTGTCCGGTCGGAGTGCGGTGGTAAGGGAAAATGTGGCCGGTGCCGGGTTCAAATTCAGGACCGGCATGGGAGAAGGGTGGTCCTCGCCTGTCAGTTCGTTCCGGTGGAACCGGTTACGGTCGTCAGCTCCCGGCCCCGAGCCGGCAGCCCACCCTTTTCAATGTTGGGCGTCGAGCCTCCGGCGTCAGGCGTCGTGTGCCGGCTGGCTGCCGACATCGGCACGACAACAATCTCCTTGGCAGCGGTGGATGTTCTCAGTCGGCGCGTGGTCCGGCGTCGGGAACTGCTCAATCCTCAGATTGTATTCGGTTTTGATGTGATGAGCCGGATTGCCCGGGAACGAAAGGTTCGCAGAGCGGCGCCGGTGAAGGATGTCCTGACCGGTTTTATGCGCCAAGTTGGAATAGCACCGAGGGAGCCGGCAACGGTGGTTGGTAATACGGTGATGATTCACTTTCTTTTTGACCGAAGTCCGGCCGGTCTGGGACATTATCCCTATCGCTCAAAACTGCCCTTGAAGCGGATGGTGCGTCAAGGCCGAATCAGGGTCCTTCCGCTTCTGGGCAGCTTTGTTGGCAGTGACTGCACGGCCGCAATTCTTGCCTCAGGGATGCACCGGAGCAAGAGGCTTGCGCTTCTCGTTGACGCCGGTACCAATGGTGAAGTTGTCCTCGGAAATTCGGAGCGACTGCTGGTCTGTTCCACTGCGGCCGGGCCGGCATTTGAGGGGCCGAGTCTGGAGTGCGGCAGTCTGGCACAGCCGGGAGCGGTCACGGCGGTGAGGCCAGGCCGTAACGGATTCCGTCTCGATATCATCGGAAAGCGTCAACCGGCAACAATCTGCGGCTCGGGTGTCCTGGATGCGGTGGCCGCGGGATTGGAAACCGGCCGAATAGACTGCACCGGCCGGCTGCGGTATGACAAACGACTCTGGTTGTTTCGTGATAATGAGAACGGTGTCTATCTCTCTCAAGCCGACCTCCGTGAAGTTCAACTTGCCAAAGCGGCGATTGCTGCAGCGGTCCGGATTCTTTTCCGGGAATGGGGCGTTTCGGCAACGGCAATCGAAAGGTTGTTCATTACCGGCCGGTTCGGAGCAGCCCTCAGGCCGGAATCGGCAATCAGAATTGGACTTCTGCCCGCTGTCCGGCCTAGAATCATCCGTCAGCATCCCAACCTGGCGCTTCTCGGAGCAATTCGTGCCACCTACAACCGTGAGCTTCTGAGGATTGCTGAGTCTGTTGCCCGGCGCTGTCAGGAAATAGAGCTGAGCCGTCATCCCGACTTTGAGACGGCATTTATCACTTCGATGAACCTGGAACCATGGCAATGAGGATTGGCGCAAGGCTTGCCCAGTTGCGTAGCGCACGGGTTGAGGAGCTGCAAAAGCTGAAGGAAGGGGGGCAGAAGGTCATCGGCTACTTCTGCCTCTACGCACCGGTTGAATTGATTCGGGCGGCCGGTGCGATTCCGGTCCGGCTGATGCGGGGTGGAAGTGAGGCGGCAGATAGCGGCAGACGGTTTTTGCGGGCCGATGCCTGTCCGTTCTGCCGTGCCTGTCTGGGCAATTTTCCATCCGACCCGGTGTTCCGGCTGGTTGATGCGGTGGTGGCGGTGAACACCTGTGACATGATGCGCCGGTTGCCGGAGGTAATTGGACATCACCTTTCCATCCCGACATTTCAGGTGTATCTCTCTAGGACCTCCGAGCCGCTCCCTCACAGAATCGACGAGTTCCGGCGCCAACTGAAGCTCCTTGCCGACTGGCTCGGGTCCTTCTGCGGGTCGGGTCTGACAGATAACAGCCTGGTGGAGGCGATTGTGGTCTTCAACCGGCTGCGCCAAGGGTTGAGAAGGCTGGACAGCCTGCGCGATGCCGACCATCCGCCGATTTCCCAAAGTCAGCTCTTGGATATCGCCGCGGTTGCCTGGCTCCTTGACCCCAATGCCGGAGCTGAACTGCTGTCATCGCTTCTGGAGCATCTTGTCTCGGCCGTGAGGCCTCAGGCGGTTGGCCTCCGGCCCCGGCTGATGGCGGGCGGCAGCATCGTTACCGAAGACGACCGGTGGATTCTGGAGACAATTGAAGAACGTGCCCTTGTGGTTGCCGACCTCTGGTGCACCGGCACGCGCTGGTTCGATTCGGACCTGATACCCGGTGATGAACCGCTTGCGGCACTTGCCCGCTTCTATTTCACCCGCACCGCCTGCATGTGCCGCCGCCCCAACAGCGGTCTCTATCAGGCCGCGCATGAGCTCATCAGAAGACGCCGGGTCCAGGGGCTGGTGTTCAAGACACTGCTCTACTGTGATGCCTGGAGTTTTGAGGTCCCCCGACTCAAAGCAGTGCTCGGAATTCCGGTCCTCCACCTCGATAGCGACTACTCCACCGAGAATCGTCAGCAGGTCCGGACAAGGATTGAGGCCTTTCTGGAGAACCT
Organism: Caldifarciminota bacterium; assembly: GCA_039801285.1. Taxonomy (GTDB): domain Bacteria; phylum Hydrothermota; class Tepidihabitantia; order Tepidihabitantales; family Tepidihabitantaceae; genus JBDRUJ01. Next base: position 30,416 of record JBDRUJ010000001.1, on the reverse strand, counting down.
GTGAGCCGGGCCCATTACCAAAACCCGCCCGCCGCAAGAGTCACATTCGAAGAGTGGGGCGAACTGTTTCAGAAGATTCCCGACGAACTGATTGAGCGCTATCACTATTTTCCACCGAATCAGGAGTCGTGGTCCAAGTATCTGTTCCCGCCCCAGACCTTTGCCCTTTACGGTGCCCGGCATCTGCGCCGGCTGAAGTTTGACAACTCCCTTGCCTGCCTGCGGATGTGGGGTTTTGTCCAGAACGAGACCGAGCGGCTCTTCCGGGCCCGGCAGACCGGCCGCCGGGTGATTGCCACGATGGGCGACCTTGGTGCCCTGCCGGTGATTGTCAACTCATTTCCCGGTTGTCTGGCGTTCTATCCCGACTGCATCTGGTGGACACCGTTTGTCATGGAGAGCAATGTCCTGTTCGAGGCTGCGGCCCGGCTGGGCATCGGTGAGGCGAGCTGCTTCTCCCGGGCAGCGCTCGGGGCATTTGCCAAACACGCCTACTTTCCCGACCCGGACCTGGTGATTGCCGCCACTGGCGCCTCCTGTGACGACTATTCGGGTGTCGAACAGCTGGTTGAGTGGCTGGTCGGTGATGTCCTCTGGGTGGAGACCCCGTTGCGCCAGGAGCAGAACGGCGGTGCGGTTGAGCTCTTGGTTGAGGAGTATCGCCGGGTTGTCGCAAGGCTTGAGGAGTTGACCGGCCACCGGTTGACCCCTGCCGAACTTTCTGCCGGTATCAGCCGGACCAACCGGGTGCGGCGGATGGTTGCCCAACTGCGCAAGCTGGCCTATGGTCAAGGTGTCCTGCCCGCCCTGGAGATGATGGTTGTCGAGTTCGGAAACCTGCACTACTATTCGGACATTGCTGAGTGGACGGAAATTGTTGCACATCTCCTGGCGCTAGCCCGGTCCCGGGTTCAACATGGTCAAAGGGTTCTGTCCGAAGATGCCTTGCGCCTGGTCTGGGTCACGCCTCCGGCCGACCCTCTGCTTTTGTGCTATGTCGAGGACCGGGGAGCTAGGGTGGTGGGAACGGAGTTCGTTATCAACCAGGCATTGGCGGAGATTGACTTCTGTTCGGTCAAAACAGACCGGTCGGACATCACCCAGGGGCTCAGGGCAATTGCCCGCTCCTTCATGGCCGCATCGCTGATTGGAACAAGCCGGCAACGTGCCGAGTCGGTCATCAGGCAGGCACGGGAGCAAGGTGCCGAAGGCATTATCGTTTCCGGAGTCTTTGGAGGTTCCCACTGTGCTATGGAGTCGCGGCTGATTGCCGATTATGTCCGGGAGGCGCTTGATTTGCCGATTCTGGAGTTTGATGTCGGTGCACCTGGGCCGGAGATTGACCGGCAGACCCTAACGCGGATTGACGCCTTTCTCGAACTCCTCCGGAGCCGGCGATGAAGGACCTCCTGACCCCCAGGGAGCGGTTCGGCCTTCTGGTGATGGATGAGCCGCAGGACCGCTGCCCGGTCTTTCCGCTGTTGACCGCGGCCGCAGCCCGTCTTACCGGCGCCAACCTGCGGGATTATTATACCGACGGCATAGTGATGGCCCGCTGTCAACTCCAGGCCCAGGAGCGGTTCGGAACCGATTTCATCTCGCTCTTTTCCGAGGTGGGCATCGTTGCCGAGGCGCTGGGCTCCCGGTTTGAATATCCTGAGGACGAGCTGCCGGTCCTCTCTCGGCCCAGGTGGCGCGAGTTGCCCGACGGCTCGGAGCCGCTGGCTGGTATCATCAACCCGATGCGCGATGGCAGGCTCCCGGTCTATTGGGCGGCAGCGCGCTGCGCCTATGAGGCCCGGGCCGACACCGTGCCCATCCTCGCCTACATCCCCGCGCCCTTCACCACCGCCCAGCAACTGGTTGACCCTGAGACATTTCTCCTAGGCCTCGTGGAAAGGCCTGATGATGTCAAGCGGCTGCTGGAGTTTGTTACCCGCTCGGTAATAACATTCTGCCGGGCGATGATTGATGCCGGTGCCCTGCCGATTCTCGTTGACCCCCTGGCATCGGGCAGTGTCATCTCTCCGGAAGACTACCGGCAGTTTGCCCTGCCCTATGAGCAGGCGGTCATCAGATTCCTGCACCGCTACGACCTGGATGTAATTCTCCACATCTGCGGCGACACAACCGCTCCGATTGAACTTATGGCCGACAGCGGTGCAGACCTTCTGAGCATTGACCGCATCGGACTTGCCGAAGCGATAGCCAAGGTTGGAGACCGGTGCCGGATTATCGGCAATCTTGACACTACCGGACTGTGGCTTGGGACACCACAGGAGGTGGCAGACGATGTTGGACGGATGACAGCAATCGGGAAAGCCTGCCCCAAAGGGTTCGTGGCAGCGACCGGCTGCGAGGTGCCGATTGAGACACCGGCCGAAAACATCAGGGCATTTGTGACGGCGGCCCGGGAGGCTGGCGCAAATCACCACTTCGCCAAAACGGGGTGAGCTGTCATTTCGACCGAGCCCCGAAGGGCGAGCGGAGAAATCGCTCGCTTGGCTCCTGAGGAAACCCATGTTGCCTCATATATCCAGCTCCTCGAAAGTCCCCCGTTGTCTCAAAATACGGGAACTTGACAGGAGGATAGCCAACGCTATTATTAGAGCAGAAAGCCAAGGGTGCTAGCTAGCAGCAAAGTAGGACCTGCGTCTTGCGCACAGGTCGGAGATGTAAAAGGAGGTACAATATGAAACTCTTGGCTGTGATTGTTGCCTTAGTAGTTTCCTGCCCCACCTCTTTGGAGGGTGGCGGCAACTAGCCGATTTCCACGGGTATCCGGCTGAGGAGGGGAGTGCACTGGCTGCTGGTAGGTGTGACTTAGATGCCGGTTCACCATCTCCTAACCCTACCAATCTGGTCTGGTTGCTTCACGGTGACTGTGATGTCTGGCCCTACAACTGCTTTGAATGCTGGCACCATGAGTCTACTAACCCGCAGGGCACTTGGCATCTTCGGCGACAACTTCCATGGGAAGACCCATATCGAATTGTTGATTAGGGTGGTGCCCTTGTCTATGTCCCTGACCCGTTCGCTTCTCCACCGAATGGAAGACTCTTCGCATTCACCGGGCACAGAACTCGATATTTCTGGAGCTACATCCCTGCCCAAGACATGTGGGTTCGGATGCCAGATGTTCCAGCAGAAGTGGATGACGGAGGTGCTCTCTGTTACGGAGGCGTCTGGGAGCTCAACGGTATCCCGTGCGCATTTCTCTACGCCTTTGTCGGCGGTGGGAGTCCCAGGTTCTTCCGTTATGCCTACTCACTTGACCCCTATCGAGGGGCGTCTCCACGAGGCAGCGGCTGGACAGAACTTGCCCAAATGTGGAGTAACCTGCCGGTGAAGGCTGGTGGCTGTCTGGCCTGGTGTCCATTGCCTGGTAGGACCGAGCATCCCATGGGGCTTGTCATGGCTCTACGCGGGGACAGGACACAAGGGTTTTACTTCTATGACCCGGCCCAGAATGAGTGGTATTGGCCCAATGTGACTTTCCCGGAGATAGTTAATGGTGGAGCGGCCATGGCTGCAGGTGCGAGTGGCTACGCCATCCGGTTCTGGCCAGCGGACAGAAGGACCGGGAGAGAGAAAACTTTCTGCCGGTACACTTATCCTAACGACCATATTGAATACTGCGAACCAACCCCGCGGACTCAGGAGCCGGGTGCAGCGCTGTGTCAGGTCGGAGACACTTTCTATGCGGTGTTCGGCAAAAGGGATACCCACTCCAATCGATTCTTTTGCTATGTGGACGAGGACCCGGCGCGGGGTGGAGGCGAGAGCGGCCATCCCTTTGGAACAGGTAAACCTGAGGTTCAGGTCCGGGCAGGACACCGGTTGCACAGGTTTCGCATCTCGTGCCCGGCCGGTCCGGTGTGCCTGAAGGTTGTCAACGCAACCGGTTCGCTCCTGGCCTGTATCAGAGCGAGTGCCGAGCAGGATGGTGCTGACCTGACTTGGGAACACGGTCCGGTTCGGTCTGGAGTCTATCTGTACTTCATCCAGACCCCTTCTAGGCTGCTTACCGGTAAGCTCACAATAGTCCGTTAGACAGGAAGCTGCGATGCCACCCTTGGCTTTCTTTTCGGCAAGGCGGTCGGCGGTTTTAGCCCTCGTGTTCATCAGCGGTCTTTTGCAGGTTACGACGGCGACCATCACCTTTATTCGCACCTTTCCATACCATGATTACTGTGGCTTCATCAAAGGGATTGAACTTCCTGACCATGGTTATCTGATATGCGGTATGAAGGACATGAATGATACGGGTCGTATTGGGGCGGTAGTAATAAGGCTGGATTCTCTCGGCAATGTGGTCTGGGAAAGGGTCTATACGCCACCTTACCCCAGTGACGCCGGCGCGCAGAGTATCACCTGGGCCCCGAATGGCGGTATCCTATTCGGCGGGGACTGGATAATCAGACGCCCTGACACCACAATTTGCGACGAGTTTTTTGCCAGGGCCGACACGCATGGAAACCTTGTGCGGTTTTTTACCTATGGAAGAGAGAGGCTACTGTTGGACGACATCTGCAGCACTACAGACTCCGGTTCGGCAATTGTCAATGAGCTATTCACCGAAGATAAGGAAGGGCTGGAGCTCTGGAAGATGGACAAGGATGATAACCTGGAATGGGTCCGTGGCTATTCCGCTTCTGACGACAGCATTAGTTCGGGCGCCTCGGTGCGCCAGTGCCGGGACCTGGGCTACATCATCGGTGGCAACGGGCCGGACCCAGCTTCCGAAGATGTTGCTTGTCTTCTGAAGACCGACAGTGCTGGCAACATTATCTGGTTGAGGCGGTTTGAAGGTTTGGAGTTTAGCCATGGGCACAACGCCTCTCAGACCCGGGACGGCGGCTATGTCCAGTGCGGAGAACTCCCATGGGGTGGAGTGCTTACTGGTTCATTTGTCTGGAAGGTCGATTCGCTGGGCAGAGAGGAGTGGCGCCAGCTATTCCCGGACAGTGGATATGTCCACCGCTCTTTCCGTTGCGTCACCGCGACCTCAGACGGTGGTTGTGCAGTGGTGGGTGCCTATAGAGACTATTCCCAGTCACCGAACATCTGGGTGCCACAGTTGCACCGTTTCGGCCCAAATGGTGAACCCCTCTGGGAACGGAAGTTGCGCTTCGGTTGCGAGATGAGGGGTGATGCCTTCTATATTGACACTACCTACGACCATGGTTTTCTCATTCTGGGCGATGCCGTTGGGGGGCGGTGTGTTGCCAAGACCGATTCGCTCGGCCTGGTTTATCCCGGCGTTGATGAAGCGAAAGAGGGATTAGAGGCTCCCAGGGTGCAGGTGAGAGCCGGGCCTAATCCCTTCCACCGCGAGGTATTCATTCGAACTGCTAGGGCTTTTGACCCACAAGCCGCATTGGAAATCCATGATGCGGCCGGCAGGCTGGTGCGAACTCTCAAGCCTTCAAGCTGGACTGTCTGGGATGGTAAGGACCAGACCGGCAGGCCTGTTCCCTCGGGCGTTTACTTTATCCAACTGGGAAGAACCAACCAGGCCTTTCCACTTCGACTGGTTCTTGTGCGCTAACGGGGCGAGAACGGTCTGCCGGTTCTGGAATGAGCCGTGCTTTGGGCTGGCAGGATTTTAGAACTCTCCAGGCTTTACCAGAGGACTGCTGCCTGTGAGGCTCATGGCGGTTTTGGTAATTCCTCATTATCCGAGAGAAGCCAATCTGGTCGAGAGGCTATCTCTCACCGAGGGGACAGCCGGTCCTACTGGGTGCGAGGGGGCTTTAGGCGGTGATGGACAACAGTCTAGCTCATCTTGAGCCCTATCTTATCTTCTGGCCGCGGTGCTGAAGGCATAGACCCATTTGTCTCGGCGAGGACCGCAGGCCCGTGGCAGTCTGAGATGACGGAGAGGCGTTTAGCCTCAAAGGTCCGGGGCGTGGGACGAAAACCCGGCCTGGCCTGGGGCTGCCCTGAGGGGCGCCCGGGGCGTGCCCCTCCACTATGAATAGATGTTTGGCGCATAGATAGAATCTATATGTGGTATGAGACCTTCTGCTAGCGGACATGTTGCCAGTCAGGCCAATGGTTATGGCGGGCTAGGGAGAAAGGGTGGTCAGTCGGTCAGTAGAAACGGGATGGTCACCGGTTCTGGTTGAGCTACAACCGCAAAGTAGGTTCCCGCCCCAAGACCGGACAACACCAGGAGGTTGTTTCCCGAGACTGGCGACCGTTGATGGACCAGTTGCCCGGCCGAGTTGTAAACCCTGACCCAGCGGACTTCGGTTCCCGTGGGCCAGGTAAGAGTGACACTGTTGCGGCTGATGGTCGGGATGATGCACAGCTTGGGCACATCCTTCCTCTGAGTCCGGGCAAGGTTCTCCCAGAAGCTGGTATAGGCAGCAAGGACCAGGTTGCAGATGGTAGTGGTGGTGCTCTCGGCCTGAGCCGGAGTCGGGCCGGCCGGGCCCCAGATTGACTCCTTCTGGGCCACGAGGCTGAAGATGGTCGATTCGGTCCGGGCAAACTCCGCAAGCAGGTCGGCAAGCCGGAAAGTGTTGATGGCATCTGGATGGTTCGGGTCGGAGCAGAGATAGCGATAGAGAAGTTGGGCCTCGTCGCAGATTTGGGAGCGGAACTGGCCGTTGAGGGCGTTGGGAACTCTTCCGGCACTGACCCATACCGGAATGGGCAGGGTGGCAAGGGGTGAGCCGAGCAGAACCCACATCATGCCGGCAGCCGCGGGCCGGTCCGGTCGCGGGCCGACAAGGACGAATGCGGCGCGGGTCTTGGGCCGGCAGATGGTCGAGTCGGTTGGGACACATCCCGAATCGAGGTCATGATACCGGCCTTCGAAGGGCAATGGATAGGGGTTGAAGTTCACCGTCCCGAGGTCGCGCGCAAGTGTCTGAATCACGAACCGGGCGTCAATCCGGTTTGCGCGCCGCGCTGGCACGGTGAGCTGCATTGCCCGCTCCCAGCGCTCCCGGCCCACCTGACGGTTGGGACTGCCCGACATGGAGTAGTTGGCACGGAGCAAAAGGCCCAGAGAGTCGTCAGCGACGTTGCACCGGGTGTAGTAGGTATTGCTCGCCTCGAAGATGGCGGTTGCGCCAGTGGAGTCGAAGACACCGTAGTTTGCCGGCGTTTCCCGACCGACAACATTCAGCGAGTCCAGAAGCTTGGCGAAGTCGTCAATCGTCGCACAGTTGGCAAGCGCCAGACTCATCACATTCCCGTCGTCGGCAGCGCCATCGCCCCCGAGGTTGAAGGAGTTGGAGTTCATGATTGCAAAGCCCTTCTCGTTGATGCCGGCCCAGACATTGAGGGTCTCGCCCGCATAAACATTGGCGACGAATCGGAACCGGCCCCGGTTGAAAAAGCCAATCTCCTGGTCGGGATTGTTGACATCACGGTTTTTCCAGAGGATGGGCCGGCCGTCAATCGTCGCACCGGGCCCGAAGGCACCAATGGTGCAGGCAGCCAACAGGTCAAAGAGAGTCGCAAGGAGCGCAGAGAAGAGAATCAGACTTTGGACTTTGGACATGAGACCTTAGAAGTCGTCCGGATTGCTTTGAGGAGCTCATCCACCAGCTCCGACTCCCGGCAGGTCTTGATTACCCGGCCCTGGGCGAAGACCACGCCCTTGCCGGCACCACCGGCAATGCCAAAATCCGCCTCCCGCGCCTCACCCGGGCCGTTGACCACGCAGCCCATCACCGCAATCCTGAGCGGCCGACTTAGTCCCCGCACCGCCCGCTCCACCTGACGGGCAATCCGGGCAACGTCTATTTTGGTGCGTCCGCAGGTCGGGCAGGAATAGACCACCGGCCCGCGCCGGCGCAGACCCAGTGCGGCAAGGAGCTCGTAGGCCGCCCGCACCTCCAAGACCGGGTCTCCGGTCAGGGAGACTCTGATGGTGTCGCCAATGCCCTGACTGAGCAGAATGCTGAGTGCGGCAGTTGAGCGGACCGCACCGGGCAGTGGCAGGCCAGCCTCGGTCAGACCAAGATGCAGGGGGTAGGGATAGCGCCGATAAAGCTCCCGATAAACCTGAACAGTTTCAGGAACAGAAGTTGTCTTTGCCGAAAGCACGAGAGTTTTGAACTCCAGCTTCTCAAAAGGCTCAAGTGCCTTTGCCATGCTATCAAGGAGTGCGGCAGCGGTTGGATGGCGATGCCGCATCAGTGTCTCTTTGTCAATCGAGCCGGCATTCACCCCGACCCGAATTGCAATGCCCGAGTCCTTTGCGGCCCTGATTATCTCCTCGACCTTCCAGCTGGCACCGATATTGCCCGGATTGATGCGGACCTTTTCGCAGCCCGCCTTGATAGCGGCCAGTGCCAGCCGGTAGTCAAAATGGATATCGGCAACCAGAGGAACCGCCACTTGGGACCGAATCTCCTTCAGGGCTTGGGCCGCAGCACCATCAGGCACAGCCACCCGCACCAGTTCGCAGCCGGCACGACCCAGCCGGCGAATCTGACGGATGGTGGCTTTGACATCTCTGGTGTCGGTCTTGGTCATTGACTGAACAACAACCGGTGCGCCGCCGCCAATGGTCAAATTGCCGACTCGAACCGCCAACCTTTGGACCTTAGGCATTGGACCTTGGACTTACGCGCTCAATCTCGGCCCCGAGACCAGTCAGCTTCTCTTCCAGCCGCTCGTAGCCCCGGTCCAGATGATAGATGCGCAAAATCTCAGTCTCGCCCTCTGCGGCCAGGCCGGCCAGCACCAGGGCGGCCGAGGCACGGAGGTCTGAAGCCATCACCTGCGCACCCGAAAGCCTATCCACGCCGTGGATGATGGCGTGGGAACCGGCGAGCTCGATATTCGCACCCATCCGGTTCAGCTCCAGACAGTGAAGAAACCGCGACTCGAAGATGTTCTCGGTCACAACACTTGTGCCGTCTGCCAGAGAGAGCAGTGAGGTGAACTGGGCCTGAAGGTCGGTGGGAAAGCTGGGATAGGGGCCGGTGGCGATATCAACCGGCTTGGCCCGGCCCTTCATTGCGACCGTAAGGGACTGACGGCCGGTTATCACCTCGGCACCAACCTGCCGCAGCAGCTCAATGACCGCACCGAGATGGCGCGGCCGACACCGCACAATCTCCACCTTCCCGCCAGTAATCGCCGCCGCGACTGCCAGTGTTCCGGCCTCAATCCGGTCCGGAATCGGCCGATGGCTCGCACCGTGCAACTCCCGTCTGCCATTGATTGTGATGGTTGGAGTTCCGGCACCCTTGATTTCGGCTCCGAGCGTCTTCAGGAACCGGGCGACATCAACCACCTCCGGCTCACAGGCCGCGCCCTCAATAACCGTTTTGCCTCGGGCCAACGTTGCGGCCATGAGTGTATTGATTGTGGCACCGACACTTGGCCCCTTGACACCCTCCAGAAAGACTCTTCCCCCCTTGAGTGGCCGGCCCTGAGCATGGATGTAGCCGTGCTCCACTGAAACCCGGGCACCCAGTGCCTCGATTCCCCTGAGGTGGAGGTCAACCGGTCGCGGGCCGATGGCACAGCCTCCCGGCAGCGACACCAGACAGTCACCGAACCGGGCGAGGAGCGGCCCGAGAACATAGTAACTTGCCCGCATCTTCCGGACGATATCATAAGGTGCCTTGAGGGATAGTTTCCCCTTAGCCGTGACCCTCACCGTCCGGCCCGACCACTCCACAGTGACGCCCAGCGTCTGCAGCAGCCTAAGCATGGTTTTGACATCCTCCAGCCGGGGCACATTTCTGATAGTGCAGGTCTCCCCGGTCAGAAGGCAGGCGGCGAGAATCGGCAGGACCGCATTCTTGGCACTGGCGGTGGCGACCCTGCCCGAAAGGACCCGACCGCCCCGAATCAGAAATCTATCCACAACCAATAATTCTATGCATCACCGACCCGGTTGCAAGGATGCCCCGAGACCGAGAGCCACCTTTCGCGAGCCGAGCAAGTGGAGGCTGGGATGGGCCCATGGCTGTCCCGATATTATGGGCTCGACCCCGGCGGAAGGACCGGCTCAGAAGCGAATCAGGGTTGAAGGGTCAATCGGCTTGCCCCCCTTGCGAATCTCAAAGTGGAGGTGCGGGGCGCTCGATGAACCGCTGCTTCCGACCGCGCCAATCGTCTGGCCGAGCCTGACCGTGTCGCCAGTCTCGACCTGCCAGCTGGCAAGATGGCCGTAGTAGCTCTCGTAGCCGTTCTGGTGCCGGATGAGCAAAAACCGGCCGAATTGGGGGTCGGTCCCGCGCCGCGCAACAACGCCGTCGGCCGCGGCCCGAACTGCCGCACCCTGCTGCGCTGCAAGGTCAACTCCGGGATGCCCCGGTTCGACACCCCGCGATACTGCATAGCTCTCCAAGGGCACCACCATCACCGGCTCTTGCCGGCTGTCGGCCGCCAGCGTGCGGTGCGTGCCGGCAGAACCAGTTGTTCTGGCCGAATCCCAGTCCACCGGCGCCGGGGTGAGCTCAACCCCCAGCATTGTCGCCACCCGCCGGTTCTGCTCTTCAAGCTCCTCGAGCCGCTGCCGCAGAGTACTCAGCTTGGAAAACTCCTGCTCCAACTGTCGGTTCCGTCTCTCAAGATAGCCGAGCCGGGTCAAGCGGTAGGCACCGGAAATCCAGAAGCCGAAGGCGGCGAGCATCATCAGTCCCAAAAGAATCAGCAGCACAAATAGGAGCCGTGCCACACCCAGGCCCAGGGTAATGTGATAGGAGTTCGGGCTGTGGTTTCCGGAGATAATCACCGAAATCTCCCTGCGGGCCACGAACGCTACCTTCTGATAAGCCGGGTGACTCGCTCCAGGTCCTCGGGCGAGAAGAACTCAATGACAATCCGGCCCGGGCCCCGGCCGGGCGGAAAGATTGAGACCTTTGTGCCGAGAAGAGCCTGGAGCGCCTCCTCCAGCTCGCGGATATGGACATCCTTCTCCTTGGGCAGCCGGGGCGGTCTCACCTTCCGCTCACTGCAGAGCCGCTCCGTCTCCCTGACCGAAAGCCCCTGAGTGACAATCCGCTCGCACATCTCGACCTGCTCCCGCCGGCTGGCAAGCGTCAGGAGCGCCCGGGCATGGCCCGGTGACAGCTGGCCGCTTGCCAGGGCTTCCCGGACCTTGAAGGGCAGACTGAGCAACCTCAGGGCGTTGGTGATGGTGGAGCGGTCCTTCCCGACCCGCTGAGCAATCGCCTCGTGGCTCAGGCCGAATTCCTCATTGAGCCGCTTGTAGGCAAGCGCCTCGGCAACCGGGTTCAGGTCCTTGCGCTGCAGGTTCTCAACAAGTGCCAGCTCCAGCATCTCGCCATCCTCGACCACCCGCACCACCGCCGGAATCCGGTCAAGCCCGGCGAGTTTTGCCGCCCGGAGGCGCCGCTCACCCATCACCAGTTCGTAGCCGTCCCGGCGCCGCCTGACCACCACCGGCTGGAGAACCCCCTTTTCCTTTATCGAGTTGACCAGTTCGCTCAGGTCCTCCTCGACATTCGACCTCGGCTGATAGGGATTGGGCCGGATTTCGTCAATTGGCAGGGCCCGGGCTTCATTCAACGACTCCTGAGTCTGGGACGGAATTATCGCCCTGATTCCCTTGCCCAGGGCTTTGCGATTCACTGCGGCTCCTCCGATGGGACCGGGGTTCGGGCCGCTTCGGGTAGCAGGCCGCGACGGGAGAGCAGTTCATCGGCAAGTGCCCGGTAGGCCAGGGCTCCGGCCGAATTGCCGTCATAGGAGAAGATTGTCTTGCCAAAGCTTGGGGCCTCGGCGAGCCGGACACTGCGCGGAATCACCGTATCAAACACCAGCTCCTTGAAAAACTCCCGAACCTCTCGAACCACCTGCTGACAGAGTGTCAGCCGGCTCGAGAACATCGTGATGAGCACCCCTTCAATGTCCAGGGTCGGATTCAGGCTGCGGCGCACCAGACTGATGGTGTCAAGAAGCCGGGAGATTCCTTCCAGGGCGTAGTACTCGGCCTGGACCGGCACAATCACCCGCTGGGCGGCGACCAGGCTGTTCAGGGTCAAAAGTCCCAGCGAAGGCGGACAGTCAATAATGATGAAGCTGTAGTTCGGTTCAATCAGGCCGAGCGCCCGGCTCAGCCGGAACTCCCGGTGTTCGGCATCAACCAGCTCCACCTCAGCACCCGCAAGATTCACCGCACCGGGCAAAAGGTCAAGCCCCGGGGCCCGCTCCCGTAAGATTGCTTCCTCCACCCGCTGCGCCTCCACCAGCGCCTCATAGACCGAGACCTCAAGAAGAGACCGGTCAACCCCCAGGCCCAATGTGGCGTGAGCCTGAGGGTCCATGTCCACCAAAAGCACCCGGCCGATGCGCTGGGCGATGCCGGCCGCAAGGTTGACCGCGGTGGTGGTCTTGCCGCAGCCGCCCTTCTGGTTGCAGACAGCCAACCGGTTTGCCATCAGCCAAATCTACCCCTGCCTTTCTCTGGTGTCAAATACTGACCGCTCAGGGGAGATTCTGGAGTCTGAGACGCATCGTGTCGGTGAGCCCTTCGCCATCGGTAATCTCAAACAGCGCCTCCTGGGCGAGGTCGACAGCCGCCAGATTGTCAAGCCTCTTCCCCCGGACCAGGTCAAAGAGTTCATTCAGCTCCCGCTCCCAGACCTGAATGCTCAAGCTGTAGCTGGCCTCTTCGTCCGGTTCGTCCAGCGCTTCGTTGCAGCAGTAGGTGGGAAGAAAGATTGCGGTCTCCCCGCTGGCCGGGACTGTGAAGCCGAACTCCTGCAGAAGCATCATATACTGGTACTCGTGGTCGGACGGGTCAAAGCAGAGCCCGGCCGGCATCTGACCGCTGATCCGTTTATCGGTGATGTTGCGCACCGTCCAGACCAAAGGGAGCAGTGAGGTGGTGATTTCGGAGTCGGCGCCGACGATACTCTGGACTTCCAGACCCGAAGGCAGGCGGTAGGGCTTGCCGCCAATCGGATGGAAGTCACCCCGCTCCCATTGCCGCTCCGGCAGTTTTTCCTGACACCTGCCGCCAATCAGAACCAGGGCACCGATGAACGCCATTAGCCCGAGGCCCGACGCCCGGCGCCAGCGTCGAACCTCAAACCCCAAACTTTGAGTATTGAGTCTCATGCTCTCCTCCTTTCAAATCGCCTCCTCTCCGTCATTCCGCCTCCTCTCCGTCATTCCGAACGAAGTCGAGGAATCCCTTAGCCTGAAAAGAAAGGGATTTCGCCACTCGCTTCGCTCGGTCGAAATGACAGAAGGGGCCGTCATCGGGAATCTCGGCGACATATTACCAGACGCCTGACCGCCGGCCGCCCCTCTTCTGACCTATGGATAAAATAAATCCCGGGCGTAAGCGACAGCCCCTGAGTCGGCTCGAGCTGAGAGACCGCCCCCCTCATGACCAAGCGGCCGGCAACATTATAGACCGATACCCGTTTGCCCGCTTCCGACTCCCGAATGACGGACGACAACTTCCGACCGGCACTCGGCACCGGCCTTGCTCTCTGCCAGGTGGCATCAAAGTAGAGTCCGAGCGGGCCGGTGGCATTGTAGCGACAGAAAACCACACCTGGGCCCCGCGGCTGATGGGTGCCGGAATAGACCAGTCTGGGCCGGCCGCTTTCATAGAGGGGATTGGCCCTAGGGCCATTCACCTGAATGGGCTCGGACCAGAACCCGATATCCCCGAACCGGGCACAGCGCCAATAGACCACGGTCGCATCATCAGGCCGCCTGCCGCCGTAGTTGTAGCAGATGTCAACAAAGTCGTTCGGGTCATTTCGGTCAACCGCAAGGTCGGCAAACCACTCATCAGCAAAAGAATCGCCAAAGGGCTGGCCGGTTGCCCAGTTTTCACCACCGTCCCAGCTGAAGGAATATTCCAAATCGAGCATCTCGGTATCCCGGCGGGCGATTGTGTAGAAAACCAGGACGACCGAGGATGTCTGAGGCAGGGTTTCGGACTGGACGACAACCGGGTCCCAGCAACGTTCGCTGGAATTGTTCATCACCTTATGCCGGCCCCAGTGGGCTGGAGCTCCGTAATGACGGCTTGACTCGTAGTGAATCTGGCGGCCGGTCAGGGCGTAGCGCCAGACACAGTGAATCGTTGAGCCGGTTCCGAAACTGATGTGCGGGTCATAGGCATTCCACCAGTCCTGGCCCGCCTCCCAGGAAAGGCCGTAGTCGAGTGAACGTGTGAAGAAACCGGTTCGACCAATCCGCTGTTCATTCACATAAAGACAGTAGAGATAATAGGCCGAATCGCGGTCAATCGTCACCGAGAAGTCATCTATTGTGTCGGGCCCGGTGTTCACCGGGACCGCATCCCAATCCGAAATGTCAGGGCGAATCCGGACCTCCCAGAGGTCGCCATTACCCAATTCGGCTAGGTAGAAGAGAAAGATGAAGTTGGAGTCGGCATTGCCGATGAGGAGCTCAAGCTTTCTGACCCGGGAACCGACCGCGAGCTGCAGTCGGCCGGCCCAGTTCTCCCCCCGGTCCGATGAGGAGTAGAGCCGGACCGTGCTGTCGGGATAGCCGGCTGCCACCCAGATGAGGCCGTCAGGACCGCTGGCAGCACCAAATGCAGTAATGGGCAGAGTGTCAATGGCAATGTCCTCCCCCCAGGCCGCAACAACAGGCGGCTTTCCGGCTGCTTCCCAGGGCGATTGACCGAAATGGGCTTGGACCCCGGTCCGAAACCGGCTCATCTCCCGGTCGAGCTCCTTGGCAAGACCGAACTCTCCGGCTGCGAGAGCCGCCTCAAACTGCCGGTTCAGCTCCGCCAGCTCAGGCTCAAGAGCTGACACCGGCACTGGCCCGGTGAGGTCTGCGGTCCGCTCGCTCGAACCAACTCCCGACAGGAGCAAAAGTAAAGCTGTCAGGTTGACCAGAGGCATGACCAGGTAATTGAATCAGACCGGCTCTTGATGTCAAGCAAGGTCGAGACCGGGCAGGATTGCCTGCGGTGGCCTTCTCCCGAAGTGTCTGTAAGCCAAAGGTGTTGCCATCCGGCCTCTTGGCGTCCGTTGCAGAAACCCCTCTTGCACCAGAAACGGCTCAAACACTTCCTCAATCGTCCCGGCATCCTCGCCCACCGCCACTGCCAAAGAGGAGAGCCCGACCGGGCCGCCGGAGAACTTGTCAATGATGGTCAAAAGAATCTTCTTATCCATTTCATCGAGGCCCCGCGAGTCGACATCGAGCTTGGCGAGGGCAAACTGGGTGATTTCCTTGTCCACCACCTTTTTCTTCTGGACCTGAGCAAAATCCCGGACCCGGCGCAGGAGCCGGTTGGCGATTCTGGGCGTTCCCCGTGCCCTTGCGGCAATCTCTTTGGCACCATCTTCGTCAATCTCAACCCCGAGAATCCGGGCGCTGCGGATGACAATCTGGTAGAGCTCGTCAGTCGGATAGTAGTCCAGCCGGAATGTTATCCCGAACCTTGAGCGCAGTGGTGCTGTCAGCAGCCCGGAACGGGTGGTGGCACCGACCAGAGTGAAGTTGGCAAGCCGAATCCTCTCAGAGCGGGCGGCCGGCCCCTTATCAATCATCAGGTCAATGGCAAACTCCTCCAGGGCCGGGTAGAGGTACTCCTCAACCGCCTTGTTGGTTCGGTGGACCTCATCAATAAAGAAAACGTCCTTCGGTCTGAGGCCGGTGAGGATGCCGGCAAGGTCAACGGGACGTTCCAGTACCGGGCCGGAACTTGCCCTTATCTCGCTTCCCATCTCAGCGGCGATGATGCGGGCCAGGGTCGTCTTTCCCAGACCGGGCGGCCCGAAGAGCAGCACATGCTCAAGGGCCTCGTTCCGCATCTTGGCCGCCTCAATAAAGACCCTGAGATTCTCCTTGACCTTGGTCTGGCCGATGAACTCATCCAGACGCCGGGGCCTAATCTCCTCGTCCAGGAGCTCCTCACCCTTGAGCCGCTGGGGAGAGGAGACCCGCTCAATCTGAACCATATTCTCTTACCTTGGCTGGGCCAAGGTAATCCTCAGTAACTCCTGAAGGGTCATGCCCGGTGTTATCTTCACCCGACCGAGCCTTTCGACCGCCTCCTTCCGGGTCAGCCCTAGCGATACCAGTGCTGCTATGCCATCGCTTATCATCGAGCTGGCCGCTGAAACCTCTCTGGTCACCGGTTCCAGTTCGGCCAGAAGCCGCTCAATCTTCTTCGGCCCGATACCGGGCACAGTGCGCAGCACCGCAACATCCCGCCGGGCAATAACCCCCCCAATCTCATCCGGCGAGAGCCGGGAGAGCAGGTTCAGCGCAGCCTTTGGCCCCACCCCGCGCACCGAGGTTATAAGTCGGAACATCCTCCGCTCCGCCTCTTCGAAAAACCCGAAGAGGCTCACCCCTTCTCTGGTGATATCCATCGCAATCAGAAGTTCTGTCTCCTGACCCGGTTCGGGCAGCCGGCTTGAGGTGGAGAGCGGCACATGAACCTCAAAACCGATACCGGAGCAGTCAATGACCACCCGGGTTGGCTCCTTCTCCTTCAAGATTCCGCTCAGCCGTCCAATCATATCTCTCTTCCCCGCCGGCTCAGACAGCAGGCTGCCGCCAGGGCATCGGCCGCATGCTCATGAATCCTGCCATCAATGCCCAAAAGTGACCGAACCATGAACTTCACCTGTCGCTTCGCTGCCCGACCGTTACCGGTAAGTGCCAGCTTGATTGTCGCTGGAGTAAGCTCGGTGACCGGTATCCGGTGCCGGGCCAGGACACAGAGCAGCGCCCCGCGTGACTCGGCCGAGAGAATGACACTCTTTGCGCCCACCGCCCTGAAGAACAGCGTTTCGACCGCGCAACGCCTCGGCCTCGTGCGCCTGACGACCTGTTCCAGCCCCTGGGCCAACTGCCGCAATCGTTCCGGAAGGTCGTCCTTGAGATTAGTCACAATTACGCCGCACTCAATCAGCCGTCGGCCCTCAATCACGCCGTAACCGGTGGCGGCCAGTCCGGGGTCAAGCCCGAGGATTCTCAACTGCTTGTCGCGGCCGCTACCCGTTCCAAAACCTCATCCGGAATGTCGAAGTTGGCATAGACCTGCTGGACCTCATCCAGCTCTTCGAGCATCTCGATAAGCTTGAGGACTTTGGGTGCGTCCTGCTCCGAGACGGGCACGGTGTTCTGGGCAATCATTGAGAGCTCGGCCCGCTCCCACTTGATGCCTGCCGCCTCGAGCTGCTGCTTCACCTTTTCCAGTGCCTCAGGGGGTGTGAGCACCGTGAAACCGGCGGCATCGGTCTGGACATCATCGGCACCGGCCTCCAGTGCTGCGGCCAGGACCGAATCCTCATCCGCCTTTTCCCGGTCAATCACAATCACGCCCCGGGGTTTGAACTGCCAAGCCACGCAGCCCGCCGCACCCATCGAGCCACCGTATTTATCGAAGACATGCCGGACCTCGGCGGTTGTCCGGTTCTTGTTATCGGTCAGGACCCGCACCAGCAGCGCCACCCCGCCCGGCGCATAACCCTCGTAAGTCACCTCTTCGTAGGTAACACCGGGCAGCTCGCCGGTGCCCCGCTTGATTGCCCGGTCAATATTCTCCTGCGGCATGTTTATTGCGCGTGCTGCCTCAATTGCAGTGCGCAATCGGGGGTTGCCGTCGGGGTCGCCGCCGCCGATTCGGGCCGCGGTGGTAATCTCTCGAATCAGTTTGGAGAAGGCCCGGCCGCGGGCGGCATCGGCCTTGCTCTTCTTATGCTTGATGGTCGCCCATTTAGAATGTCCAGACATAAATGTCCTCCTTGGCCCGGACCAATCTCCGGGCAGGGTATTGATTTCGCTCGTTCAGACCGCACAACAATCGTTTGGCTATATTCTAAGGCAACGCGCCGCACTGTCAACATCACCTAGCCCTGTGCTGAGGTTTAGCTTGACAAAACCGCCATCCCGCATAACCTAACTTATCATGATATCACTCCTTCTAGCCCTGAGTGTGGTCACGATTGACCCAAATGTCGGCACTGCGGGTTTCGACTTCCTGCACATCACCCCGACCGCTCGCGAAGCGGCAATGGCCGGAGCTGCAACCGGCTCTGGTGACGGTGCCATGTCCTTCTGGTTCAGTCCGGCCCACCTGACCGCCAGCAGCTCCCCTCAGGCCCATCTTGGCTATTGCAACTATATTGCCGGAATCCACCTTGGCTCCCTTGCCTATTCTCAGCCGTTGGGTCCGGGACGGGGAGTTGGCCTGGGCATTGTCTATCTCAACTCTGGCAGGATGAAGCGGACCGACGAACAGGGTAACGAGCTGGGCACCTTCGGTGTTTCCTATGCTGATGTGAACATCAGTGGCGCGCTGGAGCCTATCCCGAAACTTTCGGCAGGAGTTGCCCTTCAGGGACTCTACGGCTCAATTGATACATTCTACACCATCGGGCTTGCGGGTAATTTGGGCCTAACCTACGAACTGCCCCTTACCGGCATGACCGCCGGCCTTGCCGCCACCAACCTCGGCTTCCAGCTCCGGCCATTTCAGACCGAACGCGACCCTATGCCAATGGACTTCGCCATCGGTCTCGGCTATCGACCCAATCCATCACTCAACCTGGCCCTTGACCTTCACAAATCGCTGGACAACCGCATCGGGGTGCGGGCCGGTATCGAAGGCTGGGTGGCCGAGTTGCTCGTGCTGCGCGTCGGCTATAATACGCTTGGTTCCGACCTCCAGTCCGGAGCTGGCGACGATATTCTCGCCGGTATCACCACCGGCCTGGGTGTCCGTTATCGTAACTACCAGCTCGACTACTGCTTCGTGCCGATGCTCCAACTCGGTCTGGCACACCGCATCTCCCTCTCCTTCGCCCTCTAGTCCAAGGACCTGATGAAGCGTCAGTTCGTCAAAGACCTCAAGGTCGGAGTCCTGGTCAACGACATCTTCCTCTGTACCCGGCGCGATGTAAAAGAAAGGCGCGACGGCGGCCAGTTTCTGACCCTGGAGCTCAAGGACAGGACCGGAACCATCAACGCCATCATCTGGGAACGGATTGAGGATGCCCTGGCCTGTGTTGAAACCGGCGGCTTCTATCATGTTCAGGGCAGAGTTGGCGACTATCAAGGCAACCCTCAGCTTAATATCAGCCTCATCTGGCCGGCCGACAAGTCCGAGCTCTCCCGCGATGACTTTCTTACCGCCAGCCGTTTTGACCCCAAGGAGATGCTGGCCGAACTGCGCAATTACATCGCCGAGGTCAAAAATCCCAATCTCCTCCAGCTGCTTACCGCCTTCTTTGACGATACCCGGTTTGTCGAGCGCTTCTCAATGGCTCCGGGTGGCGCGCAGGTTCACCACGATTACCTCAGCGGACTCTTGGAGCACACCCTCTTCATGTGCCGCCTTGCCCGGTCGGTTGCCGCCACCTATCCTGAGATTGACCGCGACCTGCTCATGACCGGTGTAATTCTCCACGATGTCGGCAAGATAAAGGAATACTGCTATGATGTTGCCATTGACCACACTCTGGATGGCCGGCTCATCGGCCACATCGTCCTCGGCTACGAGATGGTCAAGGAGAAAATCGCCGCAAGTAAAGACTTCCCCGAGGAGCTGGCCCGGATGCTTTTGCACATCATCCTCAGCCATCACGGCCATCTCGAGTTCGGCTCGCCCAAGACGCCAAAGTTTGTCGAGGCCTTCATCGTCTATGCTCTGGACAACCTTGACTCACGAGTGATGATGTTCCGGGAGGTGGTCGAGAAGCACCCGGGCATCAAGTGGACCGACTTCCATCAGTACCTCGAAACCAACGTCTATATCAAAGACCAGCCCGGCGCCGGGCAGTGTCGGTAGTCACCGGCCTGACTTCTCGGCCTTCCGCGAGGCATGCGCTACCCTCGGCCTCGACCTGACTGAAGGCCGTTATCGGCTGCTCATCAAATATGCTGACCTTCTTACCGACTGGAACAGCCGGATAAACCTCATCTCCCGCAGAGACACCCACCGCATCCTTACCTATCATATGATTGACTCTCTCGCAGCGGCCCAGTTCATCCCGACCGGTGCCCGCTGCTGCGACATCGGCACCGGCGCCGGCCTGCCCGGAATCCCACTGGCAACCGTCCGTTCCGACACCCACATGATTCTCGTCGAATCGACTCAGAAGAAATGTCGGTTCCTGACACTCGCCGTGAAGGAAATCGGACTGGCCAACACCGAAGTTGTGTGCGGACGCTCCGAGTCACTAGCCCCACTCGGCTGCGACATTGTCCTCAGCCGCCTCACCGGCCCGCTCCGCAAGACGCTCAAACACCTCGCCCGCCACGCAAAGCCCGACGGTTCAATTGTCCTCTACAAGAGTCCCGCCGCTCCTGACGAGCCCTTCGGCCCGCTCCTTCAGAAACTCGGCCTGTCGGTCGCCCGCACTCTCGACCTTGTCCTTCCCCTCTCAGCCGTTCCCCGCCGCTTCCTGGTTCTCAGGCGCGACTGATTGGGAAATGTAACTCCAAAGGATTCTAATTGATGATTGTCCTTCATTTCACCCGAGGTGACCGCTTGACGCAGGACACTCTGGTATGTGGTCAATCGTTCGTTACCACCCTGAGGCGTGATTTTGGAGTACGGCAGCTTCCTGCCGCTTTCAGGACTGGGGACTTGCTACCGGCACTCAATATCGCCACACTCTGGGAACGGTGTTTTGAAACAAATATAGGATGGTCTGACACTAAGGAGAGGACGGGGTAGGATTCGAGTGTGATGAATGAACCGGCCCAGTAAGTTGCCGGACAGAAGACAAAAAACCGAGAAGCGTCCCCAGCAATCTCTTGGAACAGAAATAGTTTTTTTCTTGACAAGAGAGAGAGAGAGAGAGAGAGTATAATGGCACGCAGTTAGAGCATGGACTCTGGCTGCGAAAGGAGTAAAGCATGCCTATATATAGCAGACAGAACAATGCGCTAGCGGACCGGACGTTACTCTATGCGGTATTTCTCATACTCGTGCTACTGCCGTTGACCGCGAATGCGAAGATAGTCGTCAAAATCTATGGGAAGGGCGGCATCCAAATAATCCCTCCGGCAGTCTGTCCTCAGCAGGACCCTGCACTCTGCGCAACGATTGAAATCGAGGATTACAATGCGAGCGAGGGAGTGGTTGAGGACGCTTTTTCTAGCAATAAATACCAAGCTCTTCTAGCCGAACCGATACCTGATGGTCTTACCGGAATGCAAGGCTCAGACCTTCAGCTTGAGAGCCTAGAGCCGATAGAGTGACACTGTCGCCAAAGTCAAGGAGCGGAAGGGGTTTTCTCCTTCCGCTCTTTGTTCTGCTTGTAACCCTCTTCGCATGCTGCCTTTCCCAGATAGCGTGGGAAAGAAAACTTCACCAGCTACATCAGATTGAGAACAGCCATAAAACTATTGCCCGGTTCTTCAAAGGCCTGAATATCCGCTATAAATCGGATACGATTTATGTGTTTATCGTCCCGCCGATGGTTGCGGCAAGAATTGAGGGGACAATCAATCCCTTTATCCACTACCTGCGTAAGCAGGGGGTGAAGGAGGACGTAATCCTTCTGGCAGTGTCCAACAAAAAACGGGCCGCAGAAAGGTATCTCAAGAGAAGGAACTTTGAAAGCGATTACAGCATAGTTACCAATGAAAAGTTTTTGAACTCCTTTGAACTCTCTGCCGGTATTCTTGAAGTGCCCTTTGTCACCAAGTTCTCTGTCCGAAGTGGCGAACTGCTTGCCTCTTACTCAACAGATGGAGTAATAGATTCATCAACCGTTGCCGCTTTCATATCCGACCTCTCCAAACCAAAGAGCAGAAGGAGACCACAAGCGCCAGCCTCAAAGGCGAGGATAAAGGGAGCGAGGTATAAACCGGTATGCCAGAAAATGTTGAAACTTTATGACACCGAAGAGTATCCATTGTCAACTACATACTACATAAACGTCAGCCCTTCCGGTACCTACCTTTCATTGATGGACCATATGACCTACTATATTTACATCTTTGACCTGGCCACCGGCAGATTGGTCAATGTACTCTTCCCTGACTCAAGCGAAGAGATGATGTTTGTCAAAGTGCCGGTAATGGTTTACCAGATTCTAAGGCAAAACAATGTGTTAAACTCGATGTACTTCAGCCACGATTTCTGTAATGACACCACATTGATAATCACTGCCTCTTTACCGAAGGTTGTAACGGAAGTAACAGGCGAAGACACGAACTTTGGGTATCATAATGTGCCTGTCCTCATCAGGAAACACATTCTTGACAACAAGCCAATGAGTTGCGCTCGCTTTCAATCGTTCCCCGACTCCGTCTTTGGGGGGTTCTCTCACATCGGCGCATCCTTTGACTCCAGAAACCAGAAAGTCTTTTTACCGTTTCACAAGGGCTGGCCCGCAGGAAGTCAGTTGCTTGATGATAACGCCGCGAAGGAGGGAAATCCGTTCACCGACGAATTCTACCAGCAAAATGTCCATCAGTTTGCTGTTTTCAACTTTGATGGCGAGTTTGTGCAGTTTCTGGGCAGGCTGGAGAAGCGGTTTGAGGAGTTGAAGCTGGGCTACCTTGTGTCCGAAGGATTCGTGAGGATTTCCGGTGGCGTTTATTATTCAAGCGACAGGTACTCTGGAAAGATACACATCTACAATCAGGATTTGGTCCTGACTGATTCAATTACTGTCTTCGAGAATCCCCCACCGATAATTCCTGCTATTGACCGGTCAAAGGAGCCGTTGCGCTATCTACTTGAAACTTTCAGGGCCAACTTTAGGCAACGAATTGTTGACTTTCTTATCACCCGGGACCTTTGCTATGTTCTACTTCTTGAAGAAGGCTGGCCGGTAGTTTGCCGGCTGAACCTTGAGGACAAAAGAATCCGAAGGTTTGTCCTGCCACGTCATTTTCTGGGTAAAGAGGCAAAGTACCACATCTTGAGGAAAAACGAATCAGGAGTGGTGGCAGTTACCCTTTTAGAGTCACCGGACGAGACCTTTTACTGCGAATTCATAATTCCCTGACAACCACTCACTAGTGCTTCCTAGTTTTTGACAGGGCACTTCGGATGCTGAGCCTGTCCAAAAACTAGCCCAGAGCGAAGCTCCGCCCCAAGCGACACTCTCTTGGAGAAGTATCAAGACCAATGAATTGATGTAAGCGGTCGAAGGCATGAGGATTCCCCGTGCGCGGGAATGACAGAAAAGACGCGCCCCTTTGTCATTCCTGCGAAAGCAGGAATCCATCCAAAGGTGACAGGCAGGGCTTTCATTCGTGCCCCTGCCTTCACGCAGCGCCGTCGGTCAAGCGGCTCGACATAGCGGTTGCGCCTTTCCGTTGCCATCGGCTGCAAGTATAGTCTCGGTCAAGAACCGGCACAAGTCAAGTCCGCCTGAAAAGAGAGAAGACCCGCTCGGGTCTTCACTCTCGATGGGGAATGTAACTCTTTATAAAGCGTGCTCGGATTGTGCGAAACTCGTGCTCGTAGAAAGGAGGTGATCCAGCCGCACGTTCCCGTACGGCTACCTTGTTACGACTTCGCCCCAGTCACCCGACCTACCTTGGTTCCCGAGTAATTCGAGAGCTTCAGGTATTCCGGGCTCCCATGGCGTGACGGGCGGTGTGTACAAGACCCGGGAACGTATTCACCGCAGCATGCTGATCTGCGATTACTAGCGATTCCATCTTCATGCAGGCGAGTTGCAGCCTACAATCCGAACCATGGCCGCTTTTCTGGGATTGGCATCACCTCGCGATGTAGCAACCCATTGTAACGGCCACTGTAGGACGTGTGTAGCCCTGGGTATAAAGGCCATGCTGACTTGACGTCATCCCCACCTTCCTCCTCCTTGACGGAGGCAGTCCCCTTAGAGTGCACCCTCGCGGGTTAGCAACTAAGGGCAGGGGTTGCGCTCGTTGCGGGACTTAACCATACACCTCACGGCACGAGCTGACGACAGCCATGCAGCACCTGTGCCGGCTCCCAGGAAAATCCTGAGTCGTTTCCCTTTCGGGTCCCTACCACCGGCATGTCAAGCCCAGGTAAGGTTCTTCGCGTAGCATCGAATTAAACCACATCCTCCACCGCTTGTGCGGGTCCCCGTCAATTCCTTTGAGTTTCAACCTTGCGGCCGTAGTCCCCAGGCGGCACACTTAGCGCGTTAGCTGCGGCACGGCCGGTCGGCCACGCCTAGTGTGCATCGTTTACGGCTAGGACTACCAGGGTATCTAATCCTGTTTGCTCCCCTAGCTTTCGTGTTTCAGCGTCAGGTGCATTCCAGAAACCTGCCTTCGCTATCGGCGTTCCTTCCGATATCCACGCATTTTACCGCTACACCGGAAGTTCCAGTTTCCTCTCCTGCCCTCAAGACTGGCAGTTTCGACAGCCATTTCCCGGTTGAGCCGGGAGCTTTCACCATCGACACACCAGTCCGCCTACACACCCTTTACGCCCAGTGAATCCGGACAGCGCTTGCCCCCTACGTATTACCGCGGCTGCTGGCACGTAGTTAGCCGGGGCTTCCTTTGGGAGTACCGTCACCGCCCGGTCAGTTACTACCTGACGGCATCGTTCCCCCTGACAGGAGTTTACATCCCGAAGGACTTCATCCTCCACGCGGTGTCGCTGGGTCAGGCTTTCGCCCATTGCCCAAATTTCTAGACTGCTGCCTCCCGTAGGAGTGGGGACCGTGTCGCAGTTCCCCTGTGGCCGGTCACGCTCTCACGCCGGCTACCCGTCTTTGCCATGGTGGGCCGTTACCCCGCCATCAAGCTGATAGGCCAAGAGCCCGTCCCGAGGCGGCACCTTGCAGCGCCTTTCCTGCCGCGGAGATGCCTCCACGACAGCACATGGGGAATTAGCCCACCTTTCGGCAGGTTGTTCCCCTCCTCGGGGATGGTTGCCCTTGTATTACTCACCCGTTCGCCGCTAGATGTGCCACGGTATTGCTACCACAGCACATCCCGCTCGACTTGCATGTCTAAGACACACCGCCAGCGCTAGTCCTGAGCCAGGATCAAACCCTCCAAGCGAAACTTAAAGGGTTGACAGTTTTGGCACAATCCGAGCACGCTTTGGGTTACATCCGAATTATCAAAGAGCGATACCTCTGTAACTTTACAATACCGAAAAACTGCCTGCTGTCAAGCTTGGAATTATTATATCAGATTTGCCCAAGTTCTTATAATTCTGGTATTTATCCATTGGCTCATTTGGACATAATTTCAACTCCTTCAGGGGCCTGACCCGTAAACAGATTATTACCTCAGCCCTGACAAGGCCCGGACTTAAATTATTGCTTTTCGCTGGGCTTCGACTCCGGAGTTTTTTCACCGCTCTTACCGGAAACAGCTGCGGTGTCGGTTGGCGACTCCTTGGACTTTCTGCAGTAATCGGTGATATAGAATCCGGAGCCCTTGAAAACAAGTCCACTGCCACCGGAGATAAGCCGCTCCACCCGGCCGTTGCGCCGACATTTCGGGCAGCGCCGGACCGGCGGCTCGGTTATACCCTGAAACCTCTCGAACCGATGGCCGCAGTGGTGACAATGATATTCGTAGGTCGGCATTGCTCAAACTCCTGGGGGTGGTTTGCCCACCCCCAGGAATCCTTATCCTCTTCAGTATTCGCCGCCGTAGCCGCCACCAGGAACAGGTGGGGTCTTTTCCTTCTCCGGCAGCTCGGTGATGGCGCACTCGGTGGTGACCATCAGCCCGGCAACGCTCGCCGCATTCTGCAAGGCCACCCGCACGACCTTGGTCGGGTCAATCACACCCGACTGGAACATATCCTCAAACTGCAGGGTCTCGCAGTTGAAGCCGATGTTCCCTTTTTCGGCCTTGACCTTCTCGAAGACGATTGAGCCGTCAACCCCGGCGTTCTCGGCCAACTGCCGAATCGGCTCCTCGAGCGCCCGGCGGACGATGTTGGCCCCAATCTGTTCATCGCCCTCGAGCTTCATCTTCTCGATTGCCGGGATGCAGCGCACCAGCGCCACGCCGCCGCCCGGAACCACGCCCTCTTCCACGGCGGCCCGGGTCGCATGGAGCGCATCCTCCACCAGGGCCTTCTTCGCCTTCATCTCGACCTCGGTCGCCGCGCCGACATGGATGACGGCAACACCACCGGCGAGTTTGGCCAGCCGCTCCTGCAGCTTCTCGCGGTCGTAGTCGGACTTGGTCTCCTCAATCTGCTTCCGAATCTGCTCAATCCGTGCCTGGATGTCCGCCTTCTTGCCCGCGCCCTCGACAATCGTGGTGTTCTCCTTGTCAACCACCACCCGCTTGGCAACGCCCATGTCCGAAATCTGGACGTTCTCCAACTTGATGCCGAGGTCTTCAGAGATGAGCCGGCCACCGGTAAGGACGGCGATGTCCTCAAGCATCGCCCTTCGCCGGTCGCCATAGCCGGGGGCCTTCACCGCGCAGCAGCGCAGGGTGCCCTTGATGTGGTTGACCACCAGACCGGCCAGCGCCTCGCCCTCGACCTCTTCGGCAATCACCAGAATCGGCCGGCCGCGCTGTGCCACCTTCTCCAGAACCGGCAACAGGTCGCGCATCGAGGATATCTTCTTCTCATAGAGCAGCACCAGCGTATCCTCGAGAATCGCCTCCATCTTCTGGTTCTGAGGAGTGGTCGTGCCCGGCTCAAGGGCGAAATAGGGCGAAAGGTAGCCGCGGTCGAACTGCATCCCTTCCACCACCTCAAGGGTGGTTTCGATGGACTTCGCCTCCTCGACGGTGATGACCCCTTCCTTGCCCACCTTCTCCATCGCATCGGCAATCAGCTTGCCAATCTCCTTGTCGTTGTTGGCGGAGATGGTGGCAACCTGCATGATCTCCTCGCGGCCGGTGGTCTTCTTTGCCAGCTTCTTCAGCTCACTTACCGCTACCTCGACCGCCTTGTCAATCCCCCGCTTCAGCGCCATCGAGTTGGCACCGGCGGTGACGTTCTTCAGCCCTTCGCGGTAGATGGACTCGGCCAGAATCGTGGCCGTCGTGGTGCCGTCACCAGCCACATCCGAGGTCTTGGAGGCCACCTCCTTGATCATCTGGGCGCCCATATTCTCGAACTTGTCGTCAAGCTCGATCTCCTTGGCAACCGTAACACCATCCTTGGTTACGGTCGGGGCACCCCACTTCTTGTCAATGATGACATTGTGGCCCCTCGGCCCCAGGGTCACCTTCACCGCGTGGGCCAGCTTCTCGGCACCGCGCAGAATCGCCCGTCGTGCTTCGTCTTCAAACTTCAGGTCCTTCGCCGGCATTCTCGCTCCTCCTTATTTGTCCTTCTCGATAATCGCGAGGACATCATCCTCGCGCATTATTAGATGCTCTTCGTCACCGATGCGAATCTCGTTTCCCGAATACTTGCCGAAGAGGATGTAGTCACCCTTCTTCACCTCCATCGGGATGCGCTTGCCCGAGTCGTCAAAACGTCCCGGGCCAACCGCAATCACCCTCCCCTGCTGGGGCTTCTCCTTGGCGGTGTCAGGGATGATGATACCGCCTTTCTTCACCTCCTCCTCGACCCTTTCGACGAGGATTCGGTCCTGCAGTGGTCTAATCTTCATGACTCCTCCTTAAGATATGTTTTTTTATCAACTTATGCCCGTCCATCCGGGCTTCCCTTGCAAGAAAATCTGCCGTAGAGTCGGCACCCATGTCCGACCTCCTTTCCCTCACCATCTGCCGACCCTAAGCACAAGCTTTCGTTTGACTTAGACGCCAAAACCAAATCAGGAGATTCTCTCAGGTGGGCGCATTGGGCGATACCCGAATTGAACAGGTGACCTCCTCCTTGTAAGGGAGGCGCTCTCGCCAACTGAGCTAATCGCCCTGGCAATGATTATATACCTTGGCGCCTCACTGTCAATCTGCCGCAGTCAGTGACCTCCCTTTCCAACGACAATCTCTAAGGCTGATGGCACGGGTAAGGTATAGGATTTGACAGCGGGAATGCGTCTTTAGGCTGTGCCGGTTGCGTGCCCGCAACACATGGACGAGCTCCAGGCAGGAGCAGCTTGAATCCTTCAGACTCCTACCTGAGTGAGCCGGCCATGCCCCAGAGCCGCCCCCAGGCCTGCCCGGGGCGTGCCCCACCCCAATGGCTTGTGGTATCCGGGCAGGCACAACACAACCCCTTGTGTCTATAGCCGGGACTGCGGACCAGCGCGCCACTCATTCGAACCCTTCGGCAAGCCCGGCTTGGCTCCAAGAGACCTTTCCGGTGCTTTCGCTATGAGGTTCTCGCTGTTGTTTGACCGACTAGCTTATTGTGGGAGAGGCTGACCTTAGCGAGCGATTATGAACCTGTAATTATCAGCCGGGTCCGCCGGGTCGGCGACGAGCCGTAAAAAATAGACACCAGCCCTTAGCTTCCGGTTCGACTCCTTGAGGTTGAGCCGGACAGTGTTCTCTCCCTGTGGCAGCGAGCCGAGGTTGATGATGCTGCAGACTCGGCCCGAAATGTCAAGGAGTTCGATACGGAGGGGGGCCTCGCCATCCTTCCGGGCCAGCCTTATCTCAACAAACTCACGGGCCAGAGTAGGCGTGACCCCAAGGATGCCCGTTCCACCCCCGGGCGCTGGTCCGCTCTCAACGCCACTTGCCATCTCAACCAGCGCCGTCTCCTGGTGCCAGAACCGTCCTTCCGGGCCGGGCACACCGTGGTCTGGGTCCTGAGCGATAAGAAACAGTCGGTCATCGGCCCAGCCGCGAAAGAGCACCGGATGCCTGCCGACACGCTTGGGCCGAACAGTCAGCCAGTAGCTGAAGTTGACCCCGGCCGCCAGCCGGTTCTCCCAGGTGTAGCCGCCGGTCCATTCGACGAACTCGTAGCCGGAGCCGAACCAGTTGCGGACAAGACCGATACCCGAGCCCCGGCTCTGCCAGGCGGTGATGTCGAAGAGGGCGGTGTCAACCGCCACCCTGGCTCCGAACCGGTAGGGACTGACACCGGCAAGATTGCTCACCTGAAACTGCAGAGTCTCCTCCCGGCCGACATAAAGCGTCTCGGGCCATGCCAGCCTGCCACAGACCAGCTCCACAGGTCCGAGCTCATATTCCGGATAATTGATGTAGATTGGGTTGGTGCACTCTTCATAGTCAGCGCCCAGCTCGGCACAGAGCTCAACCCTCATGAAGTTGCGGTCGTCGGGACCGAAGAGAACCGTCCATTCATACTCATAGTCCCCGCCGGTCCAGAGGGTGTGGCTGTAGCGTTCGCCATTCTGGTCATAGAGATAAACCACATCGGCAACATCTCCATCCTCCACCTCAAGTCGGAACCGGATGGTGCGCGGAGAACCGGTGATAGTGAAGCGGTCGCCCATCACCAGGTCCCACTGACCGTTATTGTTGGTATCGGCATAGAGATAGAGCCGGCTGTCGTCGGGCGCATCGCACACCATCCCGTTGCCCAGCTTGGCATATTTGAGAATCGAGTCTGGGTGATTACTCGGAGCGAAGACCCGGGTGCAGGACTTCAAAGGTTCCTCAAAGGGGAATGTCCCGTGATAGTCGGCATTGCCCACCGCAGCAATCGTCTTCCCCTGGGCGAGAAGCTCCTGCCACCAGGCAACCGCTTCGGCATCGCTGTCGGTGCCTTCGGGAAACCAGGTTACCGAGTTGAAGACCTCAATCAAATCAACCCCGGGGTCAAGAAAGGGATGCTTCCACTCCATATTCGGGTCGCAGGGGTGGTTGATTTGCACCAGCCCGCCCCGATAGCTGGCGTCGTCAATCATCTGGGCGATAGAACGATGTTCAACCGTCGTGGCACCAGCCAGCCCCAGAATACAGGCGTGTCCTGAATCGGTGGTCCATTCCGTTCCCCTGATTGGCTCAAGACCGGGCAGGGAGTGGAATGCGGTGTCATAACACTGACCCAGGGTGTCATGGTCGGTGATGGCATAGGCCTGAGCACCGGCTGCCAACGTCCGTTGGAGAAGGTCGTGAACGCTGTAAGCACCGTCTGAGTAGGTGGTATGCGCGTGAAATGAGCTAAGAAACCAGGCACGGTCGCTGCTCCAGAGCCGGACAAAGATATTTCCGTCGGCTCCTGGAGAAAGAATTTCGAGTTCGTTCCTTCCCGGAAGGCGCGGTGCTCCGCTCAGGTCAAAGCCATGAAACCAGGCCCGGGGTTTTTCGTTGCCCGCCCGCAACACATTCCGGCCGTTCAGCACCCCCGAGAAGCTGTCAAGTCCGGCAACATTCAGATAGAGCCCGGGCTGTCGGCCTTCAGGTAGCGTGAAACCGACAACCGCCCGGCCATCCCGGATTGGACAGGGACCGTCAAAAAGGACCTGGTCGCGCTCAAGCGGGACAAGGCCGAAACTCAGGGTGGTCAGCAGACACAGGAGAAGTGGAGTAACCCTGGCCATGAATCCTTACTCGGCCAGCACAAACCGGCCGGTCCAAGAAGTGTTGCCTTCGCTCAGACGGAAAAGATAGACACCGGGCCCTGCCGGCTGCCCGGCATCATCATTGCCGTCCCAGGCCCAGTCGTC